>NZ_PPDK01000001.1:2400000-2748421 GCF_003074135.1 Euzebya tangerina
CCCCGTCCGTCGGTCGTGTCGCCGGTCCGGACCGGTACTCCACCGGTGCCGCGCTGTCTGCGGCGGCCTTCGAGTCGGCCGACACCGTCGTGCTGGCCCGCGGCGATGAGTACACCGACGCCCTGGTCGCGGCACCGCTCGCGGCGGCATCGAACGCACCGGTCCTGCTGGTGCCGCCGGAAGGCCGGGCCACCTCCGCCGTGATCGCCGAGATCAACCGGTTGGGACCCACCTCCGCGACCGTCGTGGGCAACCTCGAGGGCTCGGTGATCACCTCGATCGTGCAGGAGACCGATCTCTCCTTGACCTCCATCTCACGCATCACCGGTGGGAACCGGTATGCCCTGTCGGCCGCCGTGGCCCGCGAGGTGGTCGCCGCCGGCGGGTCGACCGATCGGGTCTTGGTGGCCGCCGGTGGGGCGCCCGAGGGCCGTTCGGCGTGGCCGGATGCGCTCATGGCCAGCCTGCTGGGCTCCCACGAGCTCTCACCGGTCCTGCTGACCGACCCGGACTCGCTCTCGCCCGAGACGGCTGACGTGCTGGCAGAGTTCACGCCGAGTGAGGTGAGCGTCGTGGGTGGGACCGCCGCCGTGAGCTCAGCGGTGTCTGACCAGATCACTGGCGGTGGCGCGTCGGTCGCCCGGCTGGCGGGTCCATCCCGGCTGGAGACCGCGGTCGCGGTGATGGGTGAGGTCGACGCCGACCTCTCGACCTTCTACATCGCGACGGCCAGCAACTTCCCGGACGCCCTGGCGGCCGGCCCGGCCTTGGCCCGGATGGACGCGGGGATGCTGCTGATGGGCACGTCCAATGGGAGCGGCCCGGTCCTTGAGTGGATCGGCGACAACGCTGGCTTGATCGACGAGGTCATGGCCATCGGCGGGACCGCCGCCCTGTCGGATCGCAGCGCGAACGCGGCGGTCGGTGCGGCGGAGTAGATCGCGTCCAAGCCCTTCAACGGAACGAGCAGTTGTCTCCAGGTTCCGGGCGTGCGCCTGAGTGCGCGAGCTGGGTCAGATACCGCTGTTGAGTTGGACGAGGTTGCCGCAGGTGTCGTCGAGCACGGCAGTCCAGATGCCGCCGGCCTGCACCGGTTCCTGCGTGAACCTGACGCCGGCGTCGACGAGTCGTTGGTGTTCGGCGGGGACGTCGTCGCAGGCGAGGGAGAGGCCGGGGATGCCGTCGTCGAGGAGTGCGGCGGCGTAGGCCTTCGCGGCGGGGTGGTCGTCGGGCTCGAGCAGCAACTCGGCGCCGTCCGCCCCAGGTCCGGAGACCGTCAGCCATCGGTGCGCGCCGAGGGGCACATCTGATCGCTTCGTGAGTCCGAGGACCTCGGTGTAGAAGGCCAGGGCCTTGGCCTGGTCATCGACGTGGACTGTGGCGAGGGTGACGTTGAGCATGATCGTGGAGTCCTTCGCAGGCGCGGGTGGTGCTCCTACGATGACACGAGCCGAGCAGGTGGTGGCGATGGTGGTCTCGCTCTCGATCACGTCCCGTGACGACCGGTGGAGGAGAGAGCCGGCTACGACAGCTCTGGAGGGGCACCCCGTTCTACTCTTGACAGTTCTTGCCAAGAACGGAGTATCTGGCGTGTCCTCCACGCCCACCGAGACATCCCGTCATGGATTGTCGACCCCGACGTTCGGCCCACCTTGGAGGATGAGCCCGACTGACGCTGAACGAGTCCGCTCTGCCACGGTCGGCGAGCGAGTACACTCCTCTTTCGCCATACAGCGAGGTCAGATCGGGTGCGCGAGGGGAGACTTGAACTCCCACACCCGTGAGGGCACCAGGACCTAAACCTGGCGTGTCTGCCGATTCCACCACTCGCGCGCAGCGGCCACTGTAGTCGTTGCCTGGACGGGCACGTGTTCGTCGTCGCCCGATGGGGTTAGGCTGTGGATGGTCAGAGAATTGTGAACCCTTGGCCCCTGTTGTGCGTCTACTGATGTGAGAGCGGCTTCCCCATCCGCCGACCGCTCACTCCGAGAGATCTTCCCCCACCATCATGAAACGTCTCCTTCTCGTCACAGCTGCCATTCTCATGGCTGCCGTCGGGCTTGCGTCCGCCGCTGTCTTCACCGGGTCGCTCCCGTCTGAGGAGCCGACCACCGGCCCCACGGTGATCGCTGAACCCGACGTTCTGGTCACGACCGAGCCGCCGGCCGAGCCGACCACCCAGCCGGTGGCCTCGGATGCCAGGACGCCGACACCCACGCCGGAACAGACGCCGAGCCCCGAGGCAACCCAGACCTCCGACGACCAAGTGGCTGCGGTCCAGCAGCAACTGGCCGACCTCGGATACTACGTGGGTGCCATCGACGGGGCTGCCGGCCCCGCCACCGCCAGCGCCGTGCAAGCCTTCCAGAAGGTCCAAGGCCTGACCGCCGACGGGGTGATCGGCCCGAACACGATCGCGGCTCTCGAGAGTCCTCGGGTTCCCTCCCTCCGCGGCGGGCCGGGCAACCGCGTCGAGGTGGACCTGGATCGCCAGGTCATGTACCTCGTCCAGAACGGCGACCTGGCTCGGATCTTCCCGATCTCCTCCGGCTCCGGCGAGACCTATACCCAGCCCGGGGGCGGGACTGCACGGTCGGTCACCCCGGTCGGATCGTTCACGGTCGAGCGGAACATCCGCGGCGTCCGGAACGCTCCACTCGGGACCCTGTACGACCCGATGTACTTCCACGGTGGCTGGGCGATCCACGGATCGAACTCCGTCCCGAGCTACCCGGCCAGCCACGGCTGTGTCCGCGTGACACGCGCCGACGCCCAGTGGCTGTTCGACCGCATTCCGGTTGGCACCGCGGTCGAGATCTACGGCAACACCAACGCCTTCAGCCCGGCGCTCGGCGAGACGGCCGGGACGAACACACCGGCCGGGGACACGCCGGAGACGACGCCGGCAGACGGGATCCAGACCGAAGAGCCCGTCCCCGAGCCGAGCCAGGCAACCGAGCCGACCGAGTCATCTGCCCCCGAGCCCGTGACGCCGGCCCCGGTCGCTCCCGAACCCTCGCCCGTCACTCCTCCGGCCCGCGAGCCGACCACACCGCCCGCACCCGAGCCGCCGGCTCCGACCACTCCGTCCGCGTCTCCGTCCACACCACCGGAGCCGTCCACACCGGGCACACCGACGGAGGAGTCGGCTTCTGATGTCCCGGCACCGCAGGTCGAGCCAGCGCCGGCCGAGGGTGGGGCCGACGTGCAGGGCCCGGACACGGCCACCGTCCCTGGGCCGGACTAGTCCGAGAAGAGCGAGGGCTGCTCCGCGGCGTCGATGTCGTGCGTCGACGGTGTGATGGCGGGGTGCCCGGGACCGACGATGTCCTCGTCGTTCGCCTCGTCGACCGGCTCGAGGAGTGACGGGTCGTTGTTGGCCACCGAGTTGGCCCGCGTGGAGACGCGAAACCGCTCCACGGCCGCGTCGGGGGAGGGGCGCAGCAGCCGCTTGAGGTCGGCCTCGTCTGCCTGCGGGTCCAACCACAGGTCGAAGTCCGCCTCCTCGATCACCACGGGCATCCGATCGTGGATGGGGGCGAGGACCTGGTTGGCGTCGGTCGTCAGGATCGCGCAGGTCAGCAGGCGGTCGGTGTCTGGCTCATCCTTGGGTCGCCATGAGGCCCAGATGCCGGCGAAGACCATCGGACGGCCGTCGGTCCGCCGGACGAACCAGGGCAGTTTCTTGCCGCTGGCCTTCTGCCACTCGTAGAACCCGTCGGCGGGCAGCAGGCAGCGCCGGCGCTCGAAGGACTGGGCGAAGGCGGACTTCTCCTCGATGGTCTCGGACCTGGCGTTGATCATCCGCGCGCCGATCTTGGCGTCCTTGGCCCAGAACGGGACCAAGCCCCAGCGGAAGCTGGTGAGGACACGGTGTCCCTCGTGGAGGACGATGGCGGGAACGGAGTCGGTCGGAGCGACGTTGTAGTTGGGCGCGCCGTCCCAGTGACTCCGGCTGTCCTTGGCCCGCGGGTCGCGCTCGTCGACCACGAACATCTTCAACAGGCCGTCGGCGTCTTCCGTGGCCACGTAGCGTCCGCACATGGGCTTGAGGGTAGGGGCTCAGATCGTTGCTAGCCGACGCCCGGAGATGTCACAGGTGGATGGTGCAATGGGGGCATGGACGGGATGAAGACCTGCACGGGATGTGGGCAGGCGCTGCCGGTCGATGTGTTCGGCTGGAAGGACAGGGCAGCGGGGCGACGGAAGGCGCGTTGTCCCGACTGTCTGTCGGCGTACCAAGCGGCCTGGTATGAGCGAAACGCGGAGGCGCACAAGGGGCGGAACCGAGCCGCCCGGCGACGGCGGTATGCGGCGAACATGGCAGAAGCCATACGTGGCAAGCGCGCGCCGTGCGCCGACTGTGGCGATCGTTTCGAGCCTGAGCAGATGGACTTCGACCATGTGCGAGGGACCAAGCACTTCAACGTGAGTGATGGTCTGTGGCACATGAGCCCGGATCGGTTCCGGCGAGAGATCTCCAAGTGCGATGTCGTCTGCGCCGTGTGCCATCGGATCCGGACCACGCGACGGGCGCGGCCATGAAGCGCTGCACGGTCTGCCAGGAGGAATTGCCTCTTACGGCGTTCCACCGTCACGCCGGTCGGAAGGACGGACGCCAGACGATCTGCAAGGAGTGCAAAAAGGCCTACAACCGCGACTACTACGGGAGGAATGCCGATCGACATCGGTCCATGCGGAAGGCTCACCGTGATCGCATGCGGCAACGGGTGGTGGCCATCATCAAGGACGCAAAGAACCGCCCCTGCATGGACTGTGGCGTCCGCTACCCACCACAGGCGATGGATGTGGACCATGTTCGCGGTGTCAAGCTCGGTGGTGCCGACGTCATGCGCAACCAAGGCGTGCCGTTCGTCGAGCGCGAACTGGTCAAGTGCGACATCGTCTGCGCGAACTGCCATCGGCTGCGCACTCGATACAGACGCCTCCGCGAACGACTGCTGCGGCAGGAAGGGTGGGTCCCGTCGGGCTCGAACCGACGACCGGCTGATTAAGAGTCAGCTGCTCTACCAACTGAGCTAGAGACCCGGAGGTGTGTGATTGTAGCGACGTGCCGGTCAACATCACCGGCGCGCCATTAGGGTGATCGACGGGATTCGAACCCGCGGCCTCCGCGACCACAACGCGGCGCTCTAAACCAACTGAGCTACGACCACCATGGTGTCCACCCAAGGGTGGCGGGTGAGAAATGGTACAGCCGCCGCCGCAACTTGACACCGGGTGGCCGGGCGTCCACGTGGCACAGTAGGAGCCCTGCCTCAGTAGCTCAGTGGATCAGAGCAGCGGGCTTCTATCCCGTGGGTCGAGGGTTCGAATCCTTCCTGGGGCGCCCGGCTCAGACCGACCCGACCGGTGTCCGCCGTGGGTCCTGTTCCTCGACATCGACGGCTGCCGCCTCGACGCGGTCTCGGCCGCCCTGCTTGGCCCGGTACAGCGCGGCGTCCGCCGCCTGGAAGAGCTGCTCACCGGTGGCGAGATCCTCCGAGTGCGTGGCAACACCGATGCTGACCGTGAAGGGGATCGGTCCGCTGCCGTCGCCGAGCTGCCGACGAAGCTTCTCGGCCACCTCCCGCGCCTGCCGAGCGCCGGTCTCGGGGAGCAGGACCACGAACTCCTCACCGCCGAAGCGCGCGGGAAGGTCGGTATCGCGGACGTTGGCCTGCAAGACCCGGCCCACGTGGGACAGCACCTGGTCCCCTACGGCGTGGCCGTGGGTGTCGTTGACCGCCTTGAACTTGTCGATGTCGAGCACGAGCAGGCTGAACGTGGAGCCGTACCGCCGGGCCGCAGCCACGCGGTCCGCCATCGCCCCGTCGAACACCCGGCGGTTGGCCAGTCCGGTCAGGCCGTCGACCGTTGCCAGCCGCGTGATCTCCGCCTGCAGGCGCGCCCGATGGATGGCCGCCCCGACCGTTGCCGCGTAGCGCTCGGTCAACCGGACCGTCTCACCTGGGATCGACTGGGTTGCCGTCCCGCCCCTCACGAAGACCGCAACCCCGAGACGATCGCCACCGGACTCGAGCCCCACGATGACGACGTTGCTGTCGTCAGCCTCCAGCGCGCCGCTCAACTCCGGGTGTGTGGCATGGACATCAGCCACCAGCGCGGCGACACGCCGAACGGTTGGCGCGACGTCAGGATCGAGGACCACCGCGACCCGGCGGTACCCCAGGGCAGCAACCCGGTCCTGCAAGCCCGAGGTGATCACGTCGATGTCGTCCTCGTCCTGCAGGACCTCGGCCAGCTGCGCCAGGCCGTCCACCTGTCGTCGGCTTCGGTCTCGCTGGTTCTGTGCCTGCCGGCTGAACAGCGACGTCGCCAGGGCGACGAGGAGCAGCCCGGCGATCGCGACTGAAAGATCACCGAGCTCCGAGGTGCTGATGGGTGCCCCGAACACGCCAGCAACCCGCAGCGAGGTGAAGACGAAGGCCAGGACGCCGTGGAGGAAGGCCACGCTGAGACCGATGCGGTGGGGGAGCAGCATCATGACCGAGAGCACGTGCACGAACGAGAGGAAGCCGAAGGGCCCGAGGGGGTCCTGACCGCTGGCCGTGACCGCACGGACCAGCACCACGTCAGCCGCCAGCAACCACATCCCAGCCCCCACGGCGGATTGGCGGGAGCGCCGACGGTGCCACTCCAAGGCGGTCGTGAGGATCAGGTAGAGCGCTGCAGGGACCCGCAGGTACTCACCCGCAACCGGCCCGATGACCGAGGCGACGATCGCGGCGCTTGCGAGCGCGACGCGGGTGAGCTGCAGCCAGGTGAAGCGCGACGAGGCCAGAGCGGTGAGGACGGCGCTCACGAGAAGTACCGGAGGTCGTCATCGAGTCGATCCAGCAGTTCCCGATCGACCGGAGCCAACCGGAACGTGACCAGCAGGGCGATGACAAGACAGCCACCGAACAGCAGGGGGATGCGGAACGCGGAGGCCGTTCGGAGCAGCGCGCCCAGGGGCCCGAGATCGAGTGGGGCCTCAAGCCGTTCCACGGCCGTGGCCAGAAGGGTCTGCGGCACCCGGTTCCAGGAGTCTGCTCCTACGATCACCGCCCCGGTGCCGGGCGGGAATGCGGGCTGTTCCACGTGGACAGTCGGCAGCAGCGCGGTGACCACTAGGGTGACCGCGGCGGCGATGAGGGCCAGTCGAATGGCGGCAGCACGTGACAAACTCCTGGTTCCATCGGCTCGCCGCTACGGCGCCTTGAGCTCCGTCCCGTCGCTGGCCCTGTGGCAGGGTTGAGCCGATGACGCTGCTGGACCTGGACCCCATTCGAGCCCGCTTCCCGGCCCTGGCGGCCCAACAGGACGTGGTCCACACCTGCGCTCCAGGAGGGACCCAGATCCTCGACTCGGCACTGGATGCCATGCGTGACACCGCGATCGCGGCCAATGCCAACGCCGGTGCGCCGTTTGCTGCGAGTCAAGCCGTCGAACTGGTCGTGACCCGGGCACGCGAGCGCCTGGGGGTGCTGCTGGGGTCCCAGCCGGAGTCGATCGTCTTCGGACCCAACATGACCACGCTGGCCTTCCACCTCAGCCACGCCTTGGACGAGGTGCTGGCCACCGGAGGCGAGATCGTCTGCACACGCCTGGACCACGACGCCAACGTGGCGCCATGGAGGGAGCTGGCCGCCAGGACCGACGCCACCATCCGCTGGATCGACATCACCTCCGACGGCAGCATCGACTCCTCGACGATCGCCGAAGCGATCACCGACCGGACACGTCTGGTCACCTTCCCACTGGCCTCGAACGCCCTGGGGTCGATCGTCGATCACGCCGAGATCGTCCGGGCGGCCCGAGCGGTCGGGGCGCTCACGATCATGGACGCCGTGCATGGAGCGCCACACCTGGCCATCGACCGGCTTGGCTGGGGCATCGACGTGATCTTCTGCTCGCCGTACAAGTTCTTCGGCCCGCACGCGGGCGTGATGGCAGCCGATCCGGCCCTGCTGGCGCGCCTGACCCCCGACAGGGTGCGCCCGAGTCCGGACACCGGCCCCGATCGGTGGCAGACCGGGACGGCCAGCTTCGAGGCGATCGCGGGCTGCGGCGCTGCCGCGCAGTACCTGCTCGACGTCGGCATGGCGGCGATCGCGGCCCATGAGCGGTCGCTCACGGCGTTGGTCCTGGACGGGTTGGCCGAGCGACCGGGATGGCGGCTGCACGGGCACGATGATCCCGAGTGGCGGACACCGACGTTCTCGATCACCCACGAACGGCTGTCGCCCGGGGACGTGACCGCCTCGTTGGCCGAATCCGGCGTCAACGCCTACGCCGGTCACTACTACGCCGTCGAGCCGATGGACCGACTCGGGTTGCTGGAGGAGGGGGGTGCCACCCGGTTGGGCTTCGTGCACTATCACGGCCCCGCTGATGTCGAGCGGGTCTTGGCCGCTCTGGACCTCGCGCACGAGGGGTCTGACCGGTCGTCGTGACCGTTCTCGGCAGGTTTCGACGTCGCAGCGGTAGACACCGCCGACCGGGCCTTCCGCGAGCCACGGGGGCACCGGTGGAGGTGGTGTCGGTGCACACCTGGGGCCGATCACACCAGCGACTCTCCGTCGAGGCGCTGCCTGCCGAGGGGCTCAGTCGGATCGGGCAGGTGATCCACGTCGGCTTGGACGGCCCGGGGCTGCTGCGGCCGGGTGATCGAACCGACCCGTCTGCGGTGTCGTTTCGCAGTGTGGCGGAGTTGACCGTCGTCACGGCCGGCGAGCTGGAGTTCCGCGACAGTCTGGGCAACCGCGGCGTCCTCACGACAGGCCAGGTCCGATTGCTCTCCGGAGGTGCCGGCGTCGTGAGCGAGATCGGCCCCTCACGAGCCATGCGACGCGACGGGGGCGACCACCAGACGTTGACAGTGAGGTGGCTCCAGCCTGGTCAGCCGGTGGTTCCCACGGTGCGGATGGCCGAGGAGATCCCCTCCGCCGGGCAGGGCCGGAGCACCATCGCCACACTCGTCGGCGCGGACGGTGCGGTCGCCGCGCCCGGTGGGATCCACGTCTGGGCCGCCGAGGTCGCCCCCGGGGCCACGGTTGATCTCCCCATCCCGCCGCAGCGGGTCGCGGGGATCGTCGTGCGGCGCGGCGCGGTCCTGGCCGGCGAGGCCCTGACGTCGGTCGAGGGTCCGGCCACGGCACTGTTCACCCCATCGGGGTCGGATCCGCAGCGTCTGACGTTGGCCACGCAGCTGGAGGGGGACGACGGCGCCTCGGTCGTGGTCCTCGTCTCACCGGCGATGGACACACCTATGGTGCACCAGCACACGGTGCTGGCGGCCGGGGATGCAGAGGAGTTGGCCGGCGTGGTCGAGAACGCCAGGACCCCTGGCTTTGGTCCGCTGCCTCGACTTGATGGGTAGACCGCAGGCGCTGCTGACCTCCGGCCCTACAACCGGTCACTACTGCACCGCAGCGAGGGACGGCGGGACCCGGTCGGGGTGGAGGGGACGTCATCGCCCGAGGCGACGCTGGTTGGGCACTTGGGGCAGCCGGGTCCACCAGCGGTGGTACCTCGCGAAGGGCGGGTCATTGTCGCCGAGGAAGGTCAGAAGAGCGGCCGCCTCCTGCTCCAGCGCACGCCAGGTCCGTTCGTCTTGTTCGGCGAAGCACGTGATCTCGACCAGGCCGTCCACGATGCGCCAGACTCCCACGACACGACCACCGACCAGCACCGTCGGAAGGCAGTCGCCATTCCGGCGGATGACCAGAGAGCGAACGGCGTCGTCGATGACGCGGGTCCGGTCGTGATAGGCGAACAGCAGGTTGTCCCACATGCCCAACAGTCGTGGGGGTGGCTCGGCCCCCTCGTCGGGCAGCACGCCATCGGCAACATCGAGCAGGGTTTGACCCTCGGGCCCGGTGAGGTTGCGGAGGTCCGACTGCCGGGCAGCGAGGGCCTGCCGAACCCGACTCCGGGGCACCAAGGCGAACTGCGCGATGTCGGCGATGCTGGCGGGACCGAACGCCCGCAGGTACCGGTCCACCAGTCGGGCCAGAGCCTCGTTAGCGGCGTCCATGTCGCTCGGGTCGGGGGGCGCGGTGTCGGTCGCGACGTACCGGTCGGTCCCGTGGAATCCCCAGGGACCGTCGGTCGGCGCGCGAGTGATCGGCGCGATGTGCCGCAGCGCCCACCACAGCCGATCAGGGTCCGGGCTGCGAGCTGCCAAGTGCTCGCGGACCTCCCTGGGGGAACGGGGAGTGCGGAGAAGCCTGATCACGTCCTCGACCGCCTCGTCGGCGTCGGAAGGGGAGAGCCCCGCCTCCCGATAGCGACGGTCGTCCAGGCGGGCGCTGCGGAGCGTTGGGGTCATCGCGGCGAGCAGCCAGGGGTGATCCTCGACGCGGGCGGCGTGGATGGTGACCCGCAGGAGGTTCGCGCGGACGAGGCGGCCCTGGCGGAAGGCCTCAGCGACCTGGCTGGTCGTCACCGTCTCAAGCCGGTTCCAGATGGCCAGGTGCACGGCAGGGGGGTGCTGGGCCTGGACGGCGACGACGTCGGCCACAACCCGCTCCACGCTGAAGTCAGAGCGCTCCAGGAGGTGTTGGCGGGCCATCGTCGCCAGGGTCAGCGCGTGCGCGGTCAGTTGTGGCACGACGGCGCCTCGAGGGTCTTGAACGTCCGGGCCAAGATGCACACATACCGCGGTGCTACGTCGAAGAGTCCCTCCCGGCCGAGCGTAGGGGACGTGCGCGGGATCAGCCGAAGACGGTCAGGCATCGAGCCAGCGTCGTTCGTCCTCGCTGAGCTCAGCGGCCAACTCGCGACCCATGTGGTCTTGGCGAAGCAGTCTGACGGCTTGGTCAGTGTCTCCGACACTGTGCTGCTGCGGCGCTCGGCCAGGCGCTGCAACGTCGCCTGCGTCGCCCGGTCGATGCCACCGTGGCAAGGTCCATGGGTCAAAGTCTGCCCCTCTGGTGGTGCTGGTGGTCGTGAGACCTGCGGCAACAGCGGGCGATCATGCTGATCGGTGGCGGCGATGGCACTGACCTGCGGTTTCAGTGGAGCGGGTGAGGAGAATCGAACTCCCGTAGCTAGCTTGGAAGGCTAGGGTTCTACCATTGAACTACACCCGCAGAGTGCGGTGAGTGTAGCGCGGGGGCAAACCAGACTCACCGAGCTGTTGTCGCGGCGCCGGCTGATCGATCGATCTAAAATCGGTCTTAGCAGTGATTAGTCCCCCGTAGACGGGGAATGCTGCCTCAAGCTGGAAGCCACATTTGGTTCCGTAGCCGTTGGAGGCAAAGAGCACATGCAGACCGATGACCTCAGCCGTAGACACGCGATGTGGATCGCGAAGAACGTCGCACGGACAGATCAGTCTCCGCTGACGGCGTCCGACATCATGGCGCTCGAAGCGACCTTCGAGCCCCGCCGGGTGGAAGCGGGCACGGTCTTGGCCAGTACGGGATCCGAGGCCGACGCCGTTCACATCGTCCGAGACGGCCGGGTCCACCTCGCGATCCGGGCTGCGGGGACGGGGCGTCAGACCATCGGAATCGTCGGGCCAGGCTGTGTGGTCGGCGATGTGCCGATCCTGACCCAGGAGCTGACGTCGTCCGACGCGTATGCCGACGTCGACACAACCTTGTTGACCGCGGACCGCACGGACTTCGTCAACATGCTCCGCGAGTCACCGACGCTGTCCATCCGCTGGGCAACGTCCATGGCGCAACGCATCGAGCGTCAGCAGGCACGCACGGTCACGCTCTTGACCAAGGACCTCGCCGCACAGATCGCCACGATCCTCTGGGAATTCCGCAAGGAGGAGGAGGGTGTCTGGCGGGTTCGGATGCCGCACCAGACCATCGCCCACCTTCTGGGAGCTCGCCGGCAGTCGGTCAGCCGCGTGCTCGGCCAGCTCCGTCGTGAGGGACTCGTACAGTCGCGATACGGCTCGGTCGAGTTGACCGACCTGCAGGGCATCGCCTCCCTGGCCGGCATGAAGACCGTCGAGGACCTGGCCCAGTCGGCGTAGCTCAGTCCAGCCCTGTCTGGCTCCAGAACGGCTACCGTAGGCTCGTTGGTCGCGAGAAGACCATCGGGACGTGGCGCAGCTTGGTAGCGCACCTGCTTTGGGAGCAGGGGGTCGCCGGTTCAAATCCGGCCGTCCCGACCACAGTGATCCCGGCCATCGCGTGCACGACCCGCGATCACGATCCTGAACGTCCGTGGCCACGACGTCGGCGAGCGGCAACCCGTATGGCTGCGTAGATTCGCGGTCGCCCTCACCGCCTGACCAGCCGGGCGGTGCCCTCTACCTCAAGGTCTGCACGCGATGAGCAAGGTTCTCACCAGTCTCCCGGTCGGCGAGCGCGTCGGCATCGCCTTCTCCGGCGGGCTCGACACCTCCGTCGCCGTGGCGTGGATGCGGGAGCGCGGGGCGATCCCCTGCACCTACACCGCCGACCTGGGCCAGTACGACGACCCCGACGTCTCCGGCGTGCCCGACCGTGCCACCCGCTACGGCGCCGAAATCGCGCGTGTCCTCGACATTCGCCAGGAGCTGGTGGCCGAGGGGCTGGCAGCCCTGGCCTGCGGCGCCTTCCACATCCGCTCGGGCGGGCGCACCTACTTCAACACCACACCGCTCGGCCGGGCGGTCACCGGCACGCTGCTCGTCCGGGCGATGCAGGCCGACGACGTCCACATCTGGGGCGACGGGTCGACGTTCAAGGGCAACGACATCGAACGCTTCTACCGCTATGGCCTGCTGGCCAACCCCGGCCTGCGGATCTACAAGCCGTGGCTCGACGCCGAGTTCGTCCAGGAGTTGGGCGGCCGAGCCGAGATGAGCCGCTGGCTGGACGCCCGCGACCTGCCGTACCGCGACGCGGAGGAGAAGGCGTACTCCACCGACGCCAACATCTGGGGGGCCACCCACGAGGCGAAGAGCCTCGAGCACCTCGACGTCTCGCTCGAGTCCGTCCAGCCGATCATGGGGGTCCGGTTCTGGGACCCGGACGTCGAGATCGCCACCGAAGACGTGACCATCGCCTTCGAGGCCGGCCGGCCCGTGGCGTTGAACGGGCAGACCTTCGATGACTCTGTCGCACTGGTGATGGAGGCCAACGCGATCGGCGGCCGGCACGGCCTCGGCATGTCCGACCAGATCGAGAACCGGATCATCGAGGCGAAGTCCCGCGGCATCTACGAGGCCCCCGGCATGGCCCTGCTGTTCGTCGCCTACGAACGACTGCTGAGCGCCGTCCACAACGAGGACACGCTGTCCCAGTACCACACGCAGGGCCGCATGCTCGGGCGGCTGATGTACCAGGGACGATGGCTCGACCCACAGGCCTTGATGATGCGCGAGTCCCTCCAGCGCTGGGTCGCATCGCTGGTGACGGGTGAGGTGACGGTGCGGCTCCGACGCGGCGACGACTACACCATCCTCGACACCCGCGGCGACCACTTCTCCTACCACCCGGACAAGCTGTCGATGGAGCGGGTGGAGAACGCCGTGTTCGGCCCGACTGACCGGATCGGCCAGCTGACCATGCGGAACCTCGACATCGCCGACACGCGCCAGAAGCTCGAGGTCTACGCCGACCAGCCGATCGAGGAGGGCCAGGTCCTGGTCGAGCATGGGACGCTCTTCGGTGAGCTGCCGGCCGGCCAGTCCGACCGGATCATGCGGAACCCGGCCGCAACCGGGGCGGAGGAGCGGGCGCTGGACGACGCCGCGATGGAGTCGGGCGCCGACTGACGTCAGAGGACGGCTGACTCACTGGGCCGGTCGGACCGGATCAGCGTCATGATCTCCGGGCCGTCCTTGGTGATGGCCACGGTGTGCTCGCTGTGGGCGGTCAGGCAGCCCGTGGCGCTCTTCAGCGTCCAGCCGTCGGCGTCGGTGACCAGTTCGGCGGTGTCGGCCATCACCCACGGCTCCAGCGCGACCAGCAGCCCGGGCCGCAGCTTCGGCCCGCGGCCCCCGCGTCCGTCGTTGGGGACGTGGGGGTCCTGGTGCATGGTCGAGCCGATGCCGTGCCCGCCGAAGTCGGTGTTGATCGAGTAGCCCGCCTCGCCCAGCACCTGCCCGATCGTGTGCGAGATGTCACCGATCCGGTTGCCGGGCACCGCGGCGTCGATACCGGCAGCCAGGGCCCGCTGGGTCACGTCGATCAACGCCTCTGCGCCAGCCGGCCGGGACTCGCCTACGACGAAGCTGATGGCGGAGTCCGCGGCCACACCCCCGATCATCACGGCCAGGTCCAGGGTGAGCAGGTCACCGTCCTGCAGGTCGTAGTCGTGCGGCAGGCCGTGGAGCACCGCATCGTTGACCGCGGTGCAGATGTAGTGACCGAACGGACCTCGCCCGAACGCAGGCTCGTAGTCGACGTAGCACGATGTTGCGCCGGCCTCGGCGATCATCTCGCGAGTCCACTCGTCGATCTCGAGCAGGTTGGTGCCCACCGACGCACGGTCCCGCATGGTGCGCAGGATCTCGGCGACGACCGCGCCCGTCTCCCGTGCCTGGCCGATGCGGGCAGGGCTGAGGATCTCGATCAACGTGAGGCCTTTCGACGACGGATGCGGTCGGCCCCAACCTATTCCTCGGTGCGCGCGGCGACCGCCTCGACCTCGAACAGGATGTCGGGGAGGGCGAGCCCCGCAACCCCGATGACCGTCTGCGTCGGCAGGTCGGCCGGCCAGTGCCCTCCCACCACGGCCGACACCGCTCCGAGGCGCTCGAAGTCAAGCCCGACCACGTAGGTGCGGAGTTGCACGACGTCGCGGAATTCCAGTCCGTGAGCGGCCAGTGCCACGCCGAGGTTGGCGAATGCCTGCTCGACCTGCTCACCGAACTCAGGCGACGTGGCGGCTCCGTCGGGGCCGGACCCGTACTGGCCGGCGACGAACACCAGTCGCGCGTCTGCTGCGACCGCCGCGGTGTGGCTGTAGCCGAAGGGGGTCGGGTCGTGCAGGTCGGAGGGGTTGATGAACGTGCTGGTCATGGCGAACTCCTTCGGTGGTTTCGGAACGGCACGACCACCGTGGATCCCGAACCTTGACAACCGATGTCAGTGTTTGGAGATACCGTGAGCCATCGTGCGAGCCAGCCGCCTGATCGACCTCCTCGTCCGCCTGCAACTGAGCGGTGGAGCCTCGGCGACGGAGCTGGCTGAGGAGTTCGCCGTCTCCGTCCGAACGGTCTATCGCGACGTGGAGGCGCTTCGCGCGGCCGGTGTCCCGGTCTTCACCGAGGTGGGACGGGCCGGCGGGATCAGGATTGACCCCGCCTACCGGATCGCCGGCCTTCCCCGGCTGGACTTGACGGAAGCCCGCAGTGTCCTGTTCGCCGTTGTCCCAGCCATCGCCGACCAGCTCGGCTTCGACGCCGGTGTCGCCGATCGGGCGCTCCTGCCGGCCATGGAGACCTCGGCGGAGCACGCCGCTCGCGTCGTCAGGGACCGGCTGCTGGTCGAGCCCACGCACTGGTTCGAGCCGCCCGAGCAGACGCCGGCCCTGGCGGAGGTGGCCCGCGCCGTCTGGGCATCCCGCGAGCTGCGGCTCACCTACCGGGAAGACGTGATGGAGGTGCGTCCCCTGGGCCTGATCTTCAAGGGCAACACCTGGTACCTCCTCGCCCAACCGGTGCGGTCCGGCCGCAACCGCCTCCTGCGACTGTCGCGGATCAGCCAGGCCGACGTGCTCAGTCGCCGGTTCGCCCGGCCAGAGGACTTCGACCTCGCAACCGCCTGGACCCAGCAGCGCGAGAGCTTCCTTGAGCGCATGCGTCCTACGTACCGCACGCAGGTGCGGGTCGCCCCGACGGCGGAGCCGCTGCTCGCCACCCTGGCCGAGGCACGGCCCGAGCTGCCGCTCCCCCCAGTCACCCGGCGGGATGGACGCGGCTGGGCCGAGTTGGTGCTCCACTTCGACGACGGCGATCGTGCCACCAGCCAACTCCTCCGCTTCGGAGCCGACCTCGAGGTGCTGGGCCCGGCCGAGCTGCGGGTCCGCATGCAGCAGACAGCCGCCCGGCTGGCGCAGCTGTACGAGGCCCCGTGATCGCTACGCTGCTTGGGCCGTCCCGTCGAGCCCACGAGTGAGCCAGCCCATGCCGGAGTCATCGTCCGCCCCCGTTCGCCTCGAGCGCGACGGGCACATCGCCATCGTCACCCTGGACCGCGCCGAGAAGCTCAACGCGCAAACCGTCACGATGTGGCAAGCCCTGGCCGAGATCGGGGCCGAGTTGGCAGCCGACGACGATGTGCGCGTCGCCGTCGTCCGCGGCGCCGGCCGGTCGTTCTCGGCGGGACTGGACCTGCAGGACATGGCCACTCGTCTTCGGGACGCCGGGGCAGACCGCTCCGCGACGGAGGACGAGCAGACCGGCTCGTGGGCACAGGCCTCCACCGCCTGGCTCGCGGACGCGCCGTTCCCGACCATCGCGGCGGTGCGTGGCCACGCCTATGGGGCCGGGCTGCAGCTGGCGCTGGGAGCCGACATCCGAATCGCCTCCACCACGGCCAGACTGGCGGCCATGGAGGCCAAGTACAGCCTGGTCCCCGACATGGGCGCGGTGGAGTGGCTGCCGCGGCTGGTCGGGCCGGCGAAGGCCGCCGAGATGATCTACCTCACGCAGGTGGTGGAGGCCGACGAGGCACTCCGCATCGGGCTGGTCAATCGTGTGGTGCCTGATGAGGGGCTGGACGAGGCGGCCATGGCGACCGCCACCCAACTGGCACAGACGGCACCGCGTGCCCTGCGGCACGCCAAGGCCCTGCTCCGCCAGGCATACCTGCAACCCGGTACGGCTATCGCCGCGTCGCTGACCGCGCAGCGGGAACTGATCGCCTCGCCTGACTTCGCCGAGGCGGTCGCCGCGATGCTCGAGAACCGTCCGGCTCGATACGCCTAGAAGTCCAGCTTCGACATCTGGCTGCGATGGCCTCGCCCACCTCCTCCATCTGCGCGTCCAACAGGACCTTCCCGGCTTGCTGGACGACCTCCTGCTCCTCCTCGTCGAGCTCGGCCGCGGCGGTCAGGTGTCCAGCGGAGCCAGGAAGAGCGTGTTGGACCAGCCCTTTGCCAGGGTGATCGGATCGCCCAGGTCCGGTCCGAGGTTGCCGGTCCGCCACAGGGTCGCCAGTCCGTGCGCGATCGACCACGCAGCCACCGCGACCTCCTTGGCCTCCTCCACCGACGTCCCGGCCTGCCTGGCCGCCGACTCGAACAGGACCTTGGCGGCCGCGGACCTGGCGTGGCGCAGCGCCTCGTCGCTCTCGTCCAGCACGTCGGGCCGGAACATGGCCTCGAAGTGGCCCGGGTTGGTGGTCGCGAACCGCACGTACTCCACACCGGTCTCCCCGAAGCCGTCCTCGGCGACCACCCGATCCAGCCGGTCGGACAGCAACCGGAAGCCCTCAGCCGCCACCGCGGTGAGCAGCCCGGCCTTGCTGCCGAAGTGATGCCGGGCGGCGCCGTGGGTGACCCCGACGGACTTCGCCACGCTGCGCAAGGTGATCGAGGCGACACCCCCGGCCCCGATCGCCTGCACCGTCGCCTCGATCAAGGCCTCGCGCAGGCTGCCGTGGTGATACGGCCGCTGTGATGCCGCGGCGCTCACAGCTGCACGACGACACCCGAGGAGGGCGGCAGCGTGCCATCACGTACGTCCGGATACACCGCCTCCAACGCCTCGAGACCATGGCGCCGGTCCACGGTCATCCAGCCGAAGGTCGCCGTCGCCGCGTCGCGCAGGAACGCCGTCGACCGCCGATCGAACTCCTCCGGCCCGACCTGTGCGACCAGGTCCCGGATGTAGCTGGGTGCGAAGAAGTTCTCCTGCTCGGCCGGATCCGGCCGTGTGGTGACGCCGCTGGTCTCCTCCCAGTGCGTGATGCCGACCAGCAGGGTGTAGGCGAGGGCCTCACCCAGGTCGGCGCGGAGTTGGTCGGCAATCTGGGCGTTGCCGGCCATGTCCACGACAACCGTCGACCGCTGCGGCACCTTATCGACCGCGTCGTAGGTAACCACGAGGTCGTACAGCCCCGTCGAGGTCACGAAGTCGGCATTCCGCTCGGAGGTGAGGCCGATGATCTCCGGTGCGTCGGCCATCTGACGCAACGCGAACGCGAGACCGAGACTGGTCTTGGAGGAGGCGCTGACGATGACCACCTGCTCGGCTCCGTGGAAGTCACGGGTCTCCAGCCGATGTCCAAGGACGAACGACGTCATGTGCAGCGGGCCGAGCAGCATGGTTGCGTCGTCGAATCGCCGATTGGAGCCAGACTCGCCGGTGACCCTGCGGTAGCGGTTGTACAGCGGCGGGAGGGACTGTCGGTGCGCAACGCCGTCGGTCAGCGAGGTGCTCGAGACCCGCGTCGGCAGCATGAGGACCTCCTCGGCGGGCGGGAAGTATCCGTAGAGGCGGTCGCCCACCGGCACCTCGTCGCACCGCGACTCGACCACGTCGGCGAAGCCCCACACCGGGATGATGCCCCAGTTGCCGGTCTCGTCCGCGTCAGTCGGGAAGAACTGCCAGTACCCGAGCATGTCCCCGGCCACTGCGTAGGTGATGTTGTTCGCGGTGAAGGCGAACGCATCCACGCGGACGCGGACCTCGCCGGGCGCGAGCTCGTCACGTGGGATCGTGGCGACCTGCGTGTTCGAGTAGTCGTCACGATCGACGCGGAATGACCTGATCGTGCTCATGTGTGGACCTCCTCGGTGGTGGGCGCCTCCATGGCGGCCTGGAACTGCAGCAGCTTGGCCGCGGCCAGGGGTGCGGCCTCCCGGATCCGGTGGATGATGGCCCGCTTGTCCTCGTCATCCTCCCCGACGGACTTCATCAGGGTTCCTGCGCCGTCCAGCCGGTTGCCCGCGATCCAGGACCGGAGCGGCTTGTCCTGGCCCCAGTGGTACTGATTGACCAGGGCGGCGGCGGTGAAGCGGATGAAGTCGTCAGTTGTGTCGGGGAGTGGGACCAGTCCGCACAGGCGGTTCTTCGTCTCCTCGTCGGCGTAGGCGAGTTCGACATGTGCCACGAGTGCGGAACTGAACACCGGCTGATAGGGACGGACGAGTTGGGGCGTGATGAGGTTGCCCTGGAAGATCGGCTTGGCCCCCGGATCGACGATGGCTGAGGCGGAGCAGTCGACGTGCACCGTGTTCCGGGTCGTCGGGATCGCGCCACGCGTGAGGGCGACCTCATCGGGGGTGATGGCGGTGACGTGGCCCAGGCGTACGACGTCGGTGATCCGTCGCAGCTCCTCGATCTCGCGGTGGGAGACCGTCGCGCCGTGGAACATCTCCGGCTGGACCGACTGGTCAATCCGCAAGAAGTAGCCGCACGCCTCCAGCCGGTCGAACATGTCCTCGGGCGAGTCGGCCCGGGCGATGCTCTCGTACATCCGGGCCTGGGTCTCCATCGTGGTGAAGAAGAACTCGGGCGTCATCTGGGTGTTGCGCCGGTCGAGCAGCCAGGCCTCGCGTGAGACGACCCAGGTGATCCTGGCAGGGTCAACACCCTGTTCGAGCAACCACAGACAGGCATCGATCCCCGTCTTGCCGCCGCCGATGACGACGTAGCCGTCGGGAGCCTCACGGATGCTCGGCAGGTCGTTCAGCGGCATGAAGCGCACCCCGTCGGCCACCTCGAAGTTGGGCGTGTGGGTCTTGGGGACGGTGGTCTTCAGGAACGTGGCATCAACCAGCTTGCGGATTGCCGTGACCTGGTACTGCTCGCCGCTGATCAGGTTGACGACGTGGCCATCGCCTCGGTAGTCGCACATCGGAAAGTACTGCACGCGACCGGAGGGGAGGAAGGTGTGGCGCATGACATCATCGAAGTACGCGCTCACCGCTGCACCACTGGAGAGTTCGCCCAGTCCGTCGTTCAGCCCGCCCTGCTCCAGCCTCCCACCACTGAGTTCCTTCGAGCTGACGCCGTAGAACGACGCGGGCTGATGCAGGGTCACGAACGGGTAGGCCAGGTTCCAGTGCCCGCCCGGCTTGGCGTACCGGTCGATGATGACCATCGAGGCGTCGGACTCGGCCAGGATCACATCCGCGAAGGCCATGCCGACGGCACCGCTGCCCACGATCACGTAGTCGGCTTCGAGGTGATGCATTCGTCTCCTCCTGGGGTATCTATCCGATGGATAGATTAGGGCAGGGCTCCGCGATGTCAATGCGCCATGTCAGTGGATGGATTCACGCGTCCATGCCGGGCCGGCGTACCCTTCGCGGCATGGAGTCGACGGTCGCGCAGACACGTCTGGCCCCCGAGGTCCGGCCGTGGATGTCGCGGGTGGCCAGGGACCGCGAAGCCGAGATCCTCGCCGACCTGCCAGAGACGCTGGCGGGACTGGCGTCGAGCGTGACCAGTCTCGTCGAGGACAGCCGTCGGATCCACGAGCGGGACGGGCTGAACCTGAATCCCGCCACCAACGTCATGAATCCGGCAGCGGAGGCGCTTCTCGCGGCCGGTCTGGGGTCTCGGCCATCACTGGGGCACCCGGGAGAGAAGTACGAGACCGGCCTCGAGTCCGTCGAGCAGATCGAGGTGGTCGCCGCTGCGCTGGCCGGGCAGGTCATGGGGGCCCGCTACGCCGAGATCAAGGTTCCCTCGGGCTCGATCGCGAACCTGTACGCCTTCATGGCCACCTGCCAACCGGGCGATGCCGTGATCGTCCCCCCACCCTCCATCGGCGGACACGTCACCCACGACCGGGCGGGCGCGGCCGGTCTGTACGGCCTGCGCGTGCACCACGCACCGATCGATGCGGGCCGGTACACCGTCGACGTCGCTGGGCTTGCCGTCCTCGCCGAGGCGGTCAAGCCACGCCTGATCACCGTCGGAGGCAGTCTCAACCTGCTCCCGCACCCGGTAGCGGCGATTCGCGAGGTCGCCGACGCCGTGGGCGCCAAGGTGCTCTTCGACGCCGCACACGCCTGCGGGATGATCGCGTGGCAGGTGTGGCCGAACCCATTGGCGCAGGGAGCGGACCTGCTGACGATGAGCACCTACAAGTCGCTCGGCGGTCCACCGGCGGGACTGGTTCTGACCAACGACGTCGAGCTGGCCGAGCGGGTCGACCAGATCGCCCATCCCGGCCTGACCGCCAACTTCGACGTCGGCAACACCGCGGCCCTGGCCATCACGCTGCTGGACTGGCTGGCCTGCGGTCGGGCGTACGCCGCGACCATGGTCGCGACCGCGCAGGCGCTGGCGGCTGAGTTGGGAGCGCGAGGCATGCCCATCTTCCAAACGGACGAGGGAACGACCACATCGCATCAGATCGCGGTCGTCGCAGACAGCTTTGGCGGCGGCAGCTCGATGGCCCAGCGCCTGCGGCAGGCCAATCTGCTGGCCAGCGCGATCGGCCTGCCGGTCGGCGAGGGGCTTCGGCTGGGCACACCCGAGTTGGTCCGGTGGGGGATGGGACCGGGCGAGATGCCAAGGCTGGCGGAACTGCTGGCGGCAGCGTTGAGCGCCGACCCGACGGTCGTGGCCCGTCAGGTCACCGCGTTCCGGGCGCCCTTCGACGACGTCGGCTTCATCCGGGCCTGACGGCGGTCGGACGCAACGAGGCCCTGGAACGCAATAACGGCCGGCCCGGAGGCCGGCCGTCATCAGACGTCTGTGTCAGATCGTGCGAACTTCGCGAGCCTCGTCGCCCTTGCGACCTGGCCCGATCTCGAACTCGACCTTCGCCCCATCGTCCAGGGTCTTGTAGCCCTCGCTCACGATGTTGGAGAAGTGGACGAACACGTCGTCGCCTCCTCCGTCGGGAGCGATGAAGCCGAAGCCCTTGTCGGCGTTGAAAAACTTGACCGTACCTGTAACCACAGTTCTCACTTTTCTTTGTAGATGAGCCGCCTACATGACGTATGGCGGCTACCAGCGAGCCTACTGTGACGGATGTGACGTGGCCGCAGACCGCAACGTGGCACGCGTTCTGCGTATCTTTCGTCGGCCGAGCCCTTCTCCTATGGTGCGGTCGAGGGAACGGCTGCACACCACGTCTCGGAGGGAACCTGACATGCAACGACCGACCATCTCGATCTGCTTGGCTGTACTGCTGGTGATCACGCTGCTGCCCACGGTGGTGGGAGCGCAGACGACACCGGCAATCGCCCCAGGAGGTGGTGCAGGTGCTGACCAGCAGGGAACGGCGTCCTTCGACGGAGTCGGGCCGGCCATCGCCGGGCCGGAGTACATCCAGCCGATACCCGATTTTGCGTCGGCTCCGCGAGACACCAGGTTGATCGCGGACTCCGAAGGGCATCTCTTGGCCCAGGAGTTCACCACCGAGCGAGACGACAACATCCACCAGCTCGTGGCCCTGAGCGCCGCGGACGGGACGGTTGACTGGCGGCTGGAGGACATCACGATCGGCTGTCAGCCGGTGGCCACTGACGACGGCCGGATCTTCGCCCAACTGCATCCGAACTCCGCGACCGCGGGGGAGAGCAATTTCTCCGCCGACCCGGTGGAGATCGACGCCATGACCGGGCAGATCACCAACCGCTACAACTCACCCGACACCGACGAGTTCCCCCGCATCGGCCCGTGCCTCGATGGGCTGCGGTTGACCCCCGACGGCGTCCTCGTCGCCTACCAGCGCGTCGGGTTCGACTACCAGTTGGTCGGGTTCGACACGACCGAGACGCCCATGACGGAGGTGTGGCGCTGGGACGCCGAGGACTCCGACGACGTGGGAGCCGCGAACCGGATCGTCCTCTCCCCGGACGGTGGCACTGCCTACGCTGGTCGCCGCATCCGGGAGGACGACACGTTGACCCTCGCCGTGGAGGCCATCGACACCACGACTGGTGAGTCGATCGGGGGCACGATCGTCCCAGGCACCAGCTTCCTCGGCAATGGTGACGGCATGCTCCACTCGGGTGACCAGCTCCTGGTCCTGACCCAGTTCGCCGGAGGCTTCGACGACCCGCCGCGACTCATCAGCCTGAACCCGGACACCCTGGCGGAGAACTGGGTCGTGGAGGCGGTGGAGGACACACCCGTGGACGGGATCTCCCGGGCGGCGGTAGCGGACGGCGTCCTCGTCGTGCACACCGGTCGCGACATCGTCGGGCTCGACCCGGCTGACGGCTCTCTCCTCTGGGAGGCCGAGGCCTCCTCGTTCACGAACAACGCCGGGCAGATCGTCACGGACGCGGCGGGGCGCGCTTACTTCTCCTCCTTCGGCGGATCCCCACTGGAGGTGATCGACACCGTCACCGGCGCCTCCATCTTCGAGGCTCCCGACGCCGAGGATTTCCTGGGGACCGGTGTGACCGGCGAGGCGGCCACGTTGGGCCCGATCCTGGATGACGGCCGGCTCTACGCTCTTCACGTGCTCGTCGACGGCGGGACGGCGCTGGTGGCCTACGGGTCCGGAACCGCCCGCCTCGACGGCGGGACGGGTGACCCGATCGACATCGCCATCCAGCTGTGCCAGTACCTGTTCGGGGACGATCAGGCCCGGACTGTGGTGCTGTCTCGGGACGATGTCTTCGCCGACACACTGGCGGGGGCGCCTCTGGCCGGCGACCACTCCTGCATCCTCTTCACCCCCGGTGGGCCGGATGCGCCCGTCGATCCGCGAACCCTGGCTGAGATCCAACGGGCCCTGCCCGACGGCGCGACCGTCCGGATCGCCGGCGGCGTGAACGCGGTGTCCCAGCAGGTCGAGGACACCGTCGCGGCGGCCGGCTTCGTCATCGAGCGGCTGGAGGGGCCGTCCCGCATCGAGACGGCGGTCGAGATCGCCCGCATCGTCGCCGTGGAGGGTGCCGACCGGCAGCCGAACGGCGAGGTCATCGCGATGGTCGCTCGTGCTGATGACTGGCCCGACGCGGTGGCTGGGGGTGCGGCGCTGTCGGCTCAGGGCTCGCCGGTGCTGCTGACCCCGACGGATGGGCTGCACCCGGCGACCGCCGCCGCGATCACCGAGCTTGGCATCACCTCCACGATCATCGCGGGTGGGACGGCAGCGGTGTCGGATGCAGCGGCGAACGCGACCCCGAACCCGATCCGCGTCAGCGGACCGAACCGTCACGCCACCGCAGCGGCCTTCGCGACCGACATCTGGTCGGGCATCGCGACGGAGGGCGAGTTCGTCCTGGCCAACCTCGAGTTCGAGCAGGGCTGGGCACTCGCGCTGGCCGCTTCACCCCTCAGCGTTCGGATCGGCGCCCCCCAGCTGGGTGTCCGGGCCGACAACCTGCCGGTGGAGACCTCGGACTACCTGACCGCGCAGGGCGTGACCGACCCCGGTCTGATCGTCCTCGGTGACCTGACGGTGATCAGTGGCGACGTGGTGGATGCGGTGGAGGTCACCACAGGCCCCTAGCCCATGGGTGACATGGTGCAAGAAGCCTGCGTCGCGAGGACCTCCTGCACCATGTCACCCCATTCGGCGGGGGCCAGAATGGCCCGCATGTCCCTGAACCCGCCGCCCACCATCACCTGCGTGGAGTGCCGCGGCACCTGCCACCTCATCAGCCACACCCCGGACGACGGGTTCCAGCCGGGCGACTGGGTCGCCTACCGCTGCCCCGAGTGCCTGGATCGCTTCGACCTCCAACTGGTCGAGGAGGACGCCGACGAGGAGCCGTCCGACGCCTGGTAGGCCCAGTGCCACGGGCAGGGGAGCGCGTACCATCAGCGCTTCGATTTCCCTACCTCCCTAGGACGTATTACCCGTGGGCACCACCACTGTCGAGACCATCGACGAGACCAAGGTCAAGCTGGCCATCACCGTCGACGCCGCTGAGGTCACCGCCGCCATCGACGCCGCACATCGCAAGCTGGCCAGCCAGATCAAGGTCCCCGGATTCCGGCCCGGCAAGGCCCCGCTGAAGGTCATCGAGTCCCGGCTGGGCAAGGGTGCTGTCATGGAGGAGGCCGCCCGCGCCTCCCTGCCGCGGATCTACAGCGAGGCCGTGCAGGAGCTCGACATCGACCCCGTCGGCCAGCCCCGCTTCGACGTGGAGACCTTCAACCGCGGCCAGGATGGCGAGGTCACCGCCACCGTCGACGTCCGCCCGACGATCGAGGTGCCGGACTACGTGGGCGCCCAGGTCCCCCACCCGGAGTGGGAGCTGACGGAGGAGGAGCTGCAGCAGAACCTCGATGCCATGCGGGAGCGGTTCGCCGAGGTCGAGACCGTCGAACGGCCGGCGCAGGCCGGTGACCACGTCACCCTCACCCTCACCGGCAGGAACGCAGCCGGCGACGTCGTCGATGAGGCCTCGACCGAGGACTTCCTCTACGAGATCCCCGAGGGCGAGACCGACTCCGAGCTGGACAAGCAGCTGCCCGGCAGCAAGGCCGGCGACATCCTCTCCTTCCGCGACGAACTCGGACCCGACTACGGCGAGGAGTTGGCCGGTCAGACGTTGGACTTCACCGCCATCGTCAAGGAGGTCAAGGCCACGACCCTCCCCGAGTTGGACGACGACTTCGCGCTGACCGCGAGTGAGTTCGACACCATCGACGAGCTCATCGAGGACCTCCGCGAGCAGGCCGGCAGCGAGAAGCGGCAGATGGCCCGCGCGAACCTGCGTGGCGCCGTCATCGAGTTCCTGGCCGACCAGGTGGAGATCCCGCTCCCCGAATCGCTGGTGGAGGAGGAGCAGCGCTTCCGCCTCTCCCGCATCGCCCACCAAGCCGAACACAACGGGCTCACCTTCGAGCAGTTCGTGACCCTGGCTGCGGGTGGCGACCCGCAGGAGCTGATCGATCAGATCAAGGCCGAGGCGGAGCAGACCGTGAAGGCCCAGCTCCTGGTCGACGAGATCGGGCAGCAGGCCGAGATCACCGTCGAGCAGGACGACCTGGGGCAGGAGGTCGCCCGCCAGGCGATGCGCATGGGTCGCGACCCGCAGGAGATCGCCGAGATCATGCTGCAGCCCGACCGGATCGGGGCGCTCTACGCCGACGCCTACCGGCGCAAGACCATCGACCACGTCCTGGCACAGGTCGAGGTGACCGGCGCACCGCCGGAGGAGTTGGACGCCGCCGACGAGGACGACGACCTCGACGACATCGAGGAGATCATCGAGTCCAACACCGTCCCGGTCGAGGACGCACCGGACGGGGGCGCAGCCGACGAGGACGCAGCCGACGAGGAGGAGGACTCCTCTGACGAGGAGTAGGTCAACCGGCCTCGCGCACCGCGAGTGCCCGACAGGTGACCCGGTCGATCACGACATCGACCTCGAGGGCGACTCGGGCTGAGTCCGTGGAGAAGGCCCCGAAGAACTGATCGCTCCCGAAGACATCAGCACCCTCACTCAGGTACACGACGAAGGCCTCGTCATTGCCGCCCGACAGTCGGGGTGGCGCGGGGGAGACACACGGTGGCACGGACCGGTCTGGCGAGGGTCTGACGAGGACGCGACGCTCCACCTCGTCCCACCCGATCAACGTCAGCTGCTCTGTCTCGGTCCGCCGGAGTGACGAGCCGATCCACGCCGACGTCGGCAGGACCGCCACCCCCACGATGGTCCCGTTCTCGACCCGGACCGCCAGAGGGGTACCCACGCGGGTCGTGACCGTACCCGGGGCCTCCTCCCGCAGCCCCAGGTCCACACGGGCCCCAGCCACGTCGGCGCACTCCGGCGCGAACCCGCCGTCACGCTGCTCGCACAGTCGTGTCCGGCCGTCGGGCTCCACCTGCACGTAGGCCCGCACCAGCTGCCAGCCCTCACGGGTGGCGTCGAAGTCGTCCGCCAAACCGCCGTGGTGGAGCAGTCCCGACAGCCCGCCACCGGTCTCGGGATCGTCAGGATCGGGTAGGCGGCACCCGAGCGGTGGGCCGTTGCCCAGCTCGCCGCGGATGGGTGCGTCCCGGACCTCTCGGCTTGGCTCCCGTGCGTCGCCGATGCGCAGCGGATCGCCGGCGCGAGCACCACCGCCGGCTTCGAACCTGAGCAGGCGCAGGCCAGTGCGTGGGTCGTCTGCCCGCCCCAGCCGACCGGGGATGACGCCGTTGTAGCGCGTGCCGTCAGGTGCGAAGGACACGCCCAGGATCGGGTCGACGTACCGCTGGCCGGCGGCACACCACCCCACGATCCCCCCGATGGGCCCGGTGCTCGGCGTCAGAGCCTCGACCACGCGCACGTCTCCGTCGGTGGCTGCAACGACCCAGACGGGTGTGCCGTCGGGCAAGGTCCGAGCCACCACCTCACCACGGTCCGGCACCTCGATCACCTGCACCGGCGTCGACGGGCTGCGAAGGAGGAGCACCAGCCCAACCACGCCGACGACCGCGAGGAGCGCGATCGCGCCCTGAGAGAAGCCCCGCGGGTCAGGCGCGTCCGGATCCTGCTCGGCTGATCTCGGCGGGGCCAACAGGCCTCGCCGTCGCGCGGTTACCGCATCCACGACGTCCGGCCAGCCTGGTGGCTTCCCATGGCCCAACACTACCGCCAGCCCTCACCGGGATGTGATGGCCATGGCCGTGCAGGAGGCGGTGGGAGGAGCGGGGTCTCAGAGCGCGGTTATGGCCAGAGCGGTGCAGGTCACGGCGTCCAGCTCGACCTCCACCTCGCGGGGCGCTTCGGTCAGATCCAGCCGCGACAGGTCGAGGGCGGTGCTGGCGTCACCGACTGCGATGAGCGTGTCGGCGGAGACCGAGAAGCCGAGCGGGGCGGCGTCTTCAACCGCTGGAGCGGTCGGGACTCGGGGCGCCCGGTCAGCGCAGCGCGAAGGGCCGACGGTGTCGAGCTCCGCCACGCCGACGACCGGCCGGCCCTGGCTCGGAACGTTGGCCAGCACGCCGCGGACGGTTTCGATCCCTCGAAGGCTGCTGCCCCGCCATGTCGAGTCGGCCATGACGGCGACGCGGGCAACACGGCCGTCGGTGTCGAGCCGAACGGCCAACGGATCACCCAGTGCGGCGCCCGACCGGCCGACGTCGTCGGGCTCGAAGCCGAAGGCGACCTCAGGCGTCCCCGCGGCGTCGTCGCACGCCGTCGGGTCGTCCGGGCACCACCGGACGGTGCCGTCGGGCCCGACGACGACCCAGCCGTCGGTGATCTGCCAGCCGGTGCGATCGCCCTCGAGCGGGCCGGCGAGGAAGGAGTGGTCGACCGTCCGCGTGCCGCGCAGCTGATCGGCGAAGGCCTGCCCATCGGCCACCACGCCGTCGTCGCCCGTGCTGGCCTCCGCCAGCTCGCCCAGCGGCAGCGGGCGATCGGGCAGCCGACAGGAGCGGGGCGGCAGCGCCGGTTGCATGAAGGGGCGCTGCTCGACCTGCCACGGCTGGAGGGGTTGGATGCCGCCGACCACGATCGGATCCCCGGGCGCCTCGCGACCCTCGGCCAGGGTCATCCGGCGGTGGATCAGGTCGTCCAGGGCGGTGTGGTCGGCGAACGTGACGGACGGGTCCTCCCGACCGGCCAGGCTCGAGGGGACACGCCGTCCGCGGTGGTCGTACACCACACCGTGATGGGGGTCCACGAACTGGCTGGAGGCGCTGCACCAGGCGACCAGTCCGGTGATCGGCCCCTCCACCTCCGGCGTGAACGCCTGGATGACGTCGAGCGTCGGTGGGGTGTCGCCGAGCGCCGGGGTGCTGATGACGAACACCGGCGTCCCGTTGGCCAGGCGGTCGGCGCGGATGCTGCCGACGTCCGGGATCGGCAGGACGTCGGTGACGGTCGCACGGTCGGCGGACCGGGCGGCCACCACGACCAGGACCCCAACGGCTGCGATGGCGAGGACGGCGATCAGACGCCGCCGTGCTCCTGTGACCGCCATGAACCACGACGCTATCGTGGGCGGACGTCGGGCCTGACCACACGGCCCGACCAAACGGCCCCACCAACAGGAGCACATCTTGGAGATCGCCAACTACCTGGTTCCCACCGTCGTGGAGCAGACGAACCGAGGTGAGCGGGCCTTCGACATCTACTCACGGCTGCTCAAGGACCGCATCATCTTCCTTGGCACGCCGATCAATGACGAGATCGCCAACGTGATCATGGCGCAGCTGCTGCACCTCGAAGGTGAGGACCCCGACAAGGACATCAACCTCTACATCAACTCGCCCGGTGGCTCGGTGACGAGCGCGCTGGGCATCTACGACACGATGACCTTCATCAAGCCGAAGGTCTCGACGATCTGCATGGGCCAGGCTGCCTCCGCGGCGGCCATCCTCCTGGCGGCTGGTGAGCCGGGCAAGCGCTTCGCCCTGCCCCACGCCCGAGTCCTGATCCACCAGCCGCATGGTGGTGCAGAGGGCCAGTCGACCGACATCGAGATCGCGGCACGTGAAGTGCAGCGGATCCGCGATCTGCTCGACCAGATCCTGGCCAACGCCACGGGTCAGCCGAAGGACAAGATCACCGAGGACACCGACCGCGACTTCATCATGAATGCCGAGGAGGCCGTGGAGTACGGGATCATCGACCGGGTGCTCGAATCCCGCGCCGAGCAGGGCGACACGACGATGATGTGAGCCGGGCACGCCCGACTTGTCGGGCGAGTCGGGTCAGGCAAGTTGGGTTAGGTCGTGGCCTGCGCTGCCGATAGGAGTAGGGTCGCAACACACGAGGCTGTGCCGGTCGTTCACCCGTGATGTCACACCCCCGGGTTACGATGACGCTTCCACGCACGGACGAGGTCGACACCGTCCCGCGAGGCGGCTGACGACAAGAATTGACGTGAGGACACCAGATGGCGAAGTTCGGTGAAGGTGGGGACCTGCTGAAGTGCTCGTTCTGCGGCCACACCCAGAAGCAGGTCAAGAAGTTGATCGCCGGACCGGGCGTGTACATCTGCGACGAGTGCATCGACCTGTGCAACGAGATCATCGAGGAGGAGTTCGCCGAGACCCCCGAGGTCGCCTCCGGTGACCTGCCCAAGCCGCGCGAGATCTTCGAGTTCCTGAACTCCTACGTCGTGGGTCAGGACGACGCCAAGCGAACCCTCGCCGTCGCGGTCTACAACCACTACAAGCGGATCCGCGCCGGTGCGAAGCCGGGCGATGTCGAGATCGCGAAGTCCAACATCCTGATGCTCGGACCGACGGGGTCGGGCAAGACCCTGCTGGCCCAGACCCTGGCGCGGCTGCTCGACGTGCCGTTCGCGATCGCGGATGCGACGGCCCTCACCGAGGCCGGCTACGTCGGCGAGGATGTCGAGAACATCCTCCTCAAGCTGATCCAGGCCGCCGACTTCGACATCAAGAAGGCCGAGACCGGGATCATCTACGTCGACGAGGTCGACAAGATCGCCCGGAAGTCCGAGAACCCCTCCATCACCCGGGACGTGTCCGGTGAGGGTGTGCAGCAAGCGCTGCTGAAGATCCTGGAGGGCACGGTTGCCAGCGTCCCTCCGCAGGGTGGTCGCAAGCACCCGCACCAGGAGTTCATCCAGATCGACACGACCAACGTCCTGTTCATCTGCGGTGGGGCCTTCGCGGGGCTCGACACCATCATCGAGCGCCGGCTGGGCCGGACCGTGGTGGGCTTCGGTGCCGATCTGGCTGCTGACTCGGCGACGGCCGACCCGAGCGAACTGCACGCCGAGGTGCTGCCGGAGGATCTGCTGAAGTTCGGCCTGATCCCCGAGTTCGTGGGTCGACTTCCGGTCGTCACCAACGTCAACAAGTTGGATCGTGCGGCACTGATCGAGATCCTGACCGTGCCGAAGAACGCGCTGATCAAGCAGTTCCAGAAGCAGTTCGAGTACGACAGCGTCGAACTCGAGTTCACCCAGGACGCCCTCGAAGCCGTCGCGGACCTGGCCATCCTCCGGGGGACCGGGGCGCGTGGGTTGCGTGCCATCCTCGAAGAGGTGCTGCTCAACACCATGTACGAGGTGCCGTCGATGGATGACATCAGCCAGGTGATCATCACCGGCGACGTGGTCAACGAGAAGGCCAACCCGACGCTCGTCCCGACGAGCGAGATCGAGCAGCGCAAGTCAGCCTAGGACGGTGCTGGCCTGCGCGGACCAGCACTGGCGCGCTACTTCAAGTCGACCGGGACACCGACGTCCGCGGTGGCGGTGACTACTCGCGCATGACGTGGATGGCCGACTGCTCGGCCGGAGCCGGTGCGTCGGGGCGTCCCGAATCGTCCACGTGTGGCTCGCCCACCGGTAGTTCGGCGACCAGGTCCTTCTCCTCGTCGCGGCCGGACTCGTCGGCGTCGTCCATGATCGGGGTGGAGGTGGTGTCGGCCGGTCCGGCGCCGTCGTCGGGAACCTCACGGGCCAGCTTGCTGTCCAACGGCTCGCCGGACTCCATCTCCGCTTCGGTGGTGCCGTGGTCCAGGGAGGCCTGGGGCTTCTGCGGAATCTCGTCGGGGAGCTTCTCGGCATCCAGGGCCTCGCCGGGCTGGTCGGCGTCGGTGGCGTCGGTGACGGTCGGTTCGTGGTCGCTCATGCGATGGTCATACCCGGTTGGTCCGGGCCGACAACGTCACTCGGGCACCGTCGGATCGTCCAGCGCCCAACGGATTTGGGCCAGGATGCGCTGCTGGGCCGCTGTCAGACGAGATGACGCGACGTCAAGACCGGCTCCTCGCTCCCGGTTGGTGGCGTACCCGGTGCCTGACCGCTCCCGCGCGCTGATGGCGTCGTCGTTTGCGGATCCCCATGCCAGGCCCACCGCCGCTGCGCCGGCCCGGAGCGTGTCGTGTGGTGCCACCGACGCCGCCGCGTACGCGATCGTGGGAAGCCCCAGCCGGTCAGCGTCCCGACGCGTCCGGACGACCAGGGCCACGGCCGTCGCCGCCAACTCGGCGAACGGGTCCCCGACCAGGTCCTGACAGCCCGCGGTCGCGAGCGTCCTAGCCGCCCACGGCTGCCCCCGCCACCCCAGCCGGTGCCACGACGACACGACGTCAGCGGCGTCCCGCTCGACCACGGCGATCTGTCCGAGTTGTTGTGCGGCCAGCCACTCCAGCATCCGGCTGGCATGAACGGTCTTCACCAGTGGCCGGCCAGCAGCGGTTCCGGATGCCGGACCCGGCCACCACCCGGTCAGCGCACGCACCCACGCCGGCCCCTCGCCCTCGTCCAGCCAGCGGGTGCGGAGGTCCTTGCCCAACTGCTTGGTGATCCCTCGCTGCAGCTTCATGGCGGGGGTGGTCCGGTCGAACCCGCCCGTTGCCGCGGCCGCCCAGAGGCGGTGCAACTCCCAGTGCTGCGCATCACGCCTCAACTCCGGGAAGGCCGAGAGCCCTCGCTTCGCCCCCAGGGCGTGGACGTTCAGATCGTGGTTGTCCGGCTCGTGGATCAGGCGCACGTCCTCACCAGCCGCCAGCACCTCGGCGACCCAGGTGGACCCCGACCGGGGGACACCGGCCAGGATCACCGCCCCACTCACCGTGTGGACTCCATCCGGCCGACGATGTCCATCATGCGCGGATCGGCCCGGACCTCCGCGAAGAGCGGGTCGGACTCGAGCCGCCGGCGATCCGTCCACCCCCGGTCAGCGGCGGTGTAGAGCCAGCGGATGGCGCCGTCGACGTCACGCACCCCGGCCCGAGCCGCCGCGGCGGTCACGGCCGCTCCCCAGCCGTCGCCCTGATCCAGGTTCCACGCCCGTTCGGCGGCGTAGAGGCCTGACTCGAACCGACCGCCGGCGACGAGGGCCGACGCCGCGGTGGTCATGGCGTCAGCTGGCAGCTCGCCACCGGTTGTCTGCAGCAACTCCTCGATCTGGTCGTAGCTGCGGGTGCGCGCCAGCACGGCGAGGTACAGCCGGGCGCTGTCGGGGGTCGGTCGGTAGGTGTACTCCTGCGCCATCACCTCGACGGCGTCCTCGGCTCGGCCCTGGCTGAGCGCCTGCTCGGCGAGGGCGATCGAGTTGGCCAGCTCGTCGGAGAGGACACGGCGCGGCTGCTCTTGGTCAGCGCTTCTGGTGGCCGTGGACGAGCTGCCCGGCCGCAGTCGAGCCGCGTTGGCCACCGCCAGGAACACCACGATGAGGAGGAGGAAGATCTGCCCGTTCTGCAGGGCCCACACCCCGACACCGGCAGCGAACACCAGCCCGATCGCCGAGGTGATCCGCTCCGCCTGCTTGACGCCGACCAGTTGCAGTGTCGCCTCCAACGACTGACCGCCGTCCAGCGGGTACATCGGAACCAGATTCAGGATCCCCCAGCCCAGGTTGATGAAGATCAGGTCCACCAGGATCTGTTGGCCCAGCCCGCCTGAGACGAAGTCCGGGATCGGCAGACTGGCTCCGATCACCTGCCCCACGGAGGCGCCCCGGAAGACGCCCGGCTGCCACAGCCCGGAGGCGAACACGGCCAGGACGATCCCCGCCAGCGCGAAGCCGAAGAACGGCCCGGCCAGCGTGGTGATCAGCCGCTTGCCGGGCGAGAGCGAACCGGACGCGGAGGTCAGCCCACCCATCCCGTACAGGACCACCGAGGGTTGGCGACCGAAGGCCCGGAACGACACCGCGTGGCCCAACTCGTGCAGCAGGATGCCGACGAACACCAGGATGATCCACTCGATCAGGATGGTCCAGTTGACCGGGGTCGTCAGCGCGGCGCGTTGGAAGCCGAACAGGCCCATGATCAGCCAGAACGAGAGGTCCACCCGCACGGGGATGTCGCCGATTCGAAACCGCAGGCCACGCATCAGGGCCATCTTGCCGCCCCGGCCCCCCGGATACACTGCACCGCTCCATGGATTCGGCATCACCCCTCCACACCAGCTACGAGCCCGGCGACTTCGAGCAGTCGCTCTACGCCTGGTGGGAGGAGTCCGGGCACTTCCACGCCGAGCCCGACGACGAGGGTGAGCCGTTCGCGATCGTCATCCCGCCGCCCAACGTCACCGGGTCGCTCCACATCGGCCATGCGCTGGACAACACCTTCCAGGACGTCCTGGTTCGCCGGGCACGGATGCAGGGCAAGAACGCGGTCTGGCTTCCCGGTACCGATCACGCCGGGATCGCCGCGCAGATCGTCGTCGAACGGCAGTTGGCGGCTGAGGGGACCAGCCGCCGGGAACTGGGCCGCGACGCCTTCGTGGACCGGGTGTGGGAGTGGAAGGCCGAGTCGGGCGGCATGATGCTGCGCCAGCTCCGTCGGCTGGGGGCCAGCTGTGACTGGGACCGCGAAGCCTTCACGATGGACGAGTCCCGCTCGGCCGCCGTCCGCAAGACGTTCTGCGACCTTCACGAGCAGGGCCTGATCTATCGCGGCCTGCGGCTGATCAACTGGGACCCCAAGACCCGGACCGCGTTGTCGGACATCGAGGTCGAGCACGTCGACGTCACCGGCACGATGACCCACATGCGCTACCCCGCCGCCGACGGCGGGGAGGGAGTGATCGTCGCCACCACACGACCGGAGACGATGCTCGGCGACACCGCCGTCGCCGTCCACCCCGACGACGAGCGCTACGCCGACATGATCGGCACCACCGTCATCGTGCCGTTCGTGAACCGAGAGATCCCGATCATCGCCGACGAACACGTCGACGCCGAGTTCGGGACCGGGGCCGTCAAGGTCACCCCCGCGCACGACCCCAACGACTACTTGATCGGTCAGCGCCACGACCTCGAGATGATCGACGTGATGACCGACGACGCGGCCATCAACGCCAATGGCGGTCCCTACGAGGGAATGGATCGCTTCGACGCCCGCAAGCAGATCCAGGAGGATCTGAAGACCGAGGGCCTGCTGATCAAGATCGAGGCGTACGAGCACAGCGTCGGCCACTCCGAGCGCAGCAAGGTCCCGATCGAGCCGCGCCTGTCGGACCAGTGGTTCGTGGACGTCGGACCGCTGGCGAAGCAGGCGATCGCTGCGGTCTCCGACGGTCGGACCCGATTCGTTCCGGAGCGGAACACCCGCGGCTTCCTCGAGTGGCTGGAGAACCTGCACGACTGGTGCATCTCGCGGCAGCTGTGGTGGGGCCATCGCATCCCCGCGTGGTACGACGCCGACGGCGGGATTCACGTCTTCCGAGAGGACCCGACGCGCGAGCAGATCGAGGAGCTCGGGCTGACCCATCAGGACCCCGACGTCCTGGACACGTGGTTCAGTTCGCAGCTGTGGCCGCTCACGACGCTCGGGTGGCCCGAGCAGACCCCCGAGTACGACACCTGGTTCCCGACCACCACGCTGGTCACTGGCTACGACATCAACACCTTCTGGGTCTCGCGCATGCTGATGATCAGCCTCCAGCTGGTCGACGAGGTCCCCTTCCACACGGTGCTGAACCACGGCCTCGTGCGGGATGCGACCGGCAAGAAGATGTCGAAGTCGTTCGGCAACGTCATCGACCCGCTGGACCTGATCGAGGAGTACGGCGCGGATGCCCTCCGCTTCGCGCTGCTCCGCGCCGCACCACCCGGGCAGGACGTCCCCCTGGCGGAGGAGTGGGTCGAGGGCGGCAAGCGGTTCGCCAACAAGTTGTGGAACGTGGCACGACTGGTCGTGGACCGGACACGTGACGAGGCAAGGTTCCCCGCGGTGAGGTCAGGTTCCCCACCAGGAGGGCTGAGCGGACCCGCTGAGGCCCCGGGCGAGGCACCGACCCTCCCCGACGGCATCGAGTTGCGGCTGGAGGACCGGTGGATCCTCTCCCGCCTCCAGGTTGCCCAGCGCCAGGTCGATGCCGGCTACGACGCCGGCGACCTCGCCCCGGCCGCCCGCGGGATGTACCACTTCATCTGGGACGAGTTCGCCGACTGGTACCTGGAGCTGGCCAAGCTCCGCACGGACGAGGCTTCAGCGCAGGTCCTGGTCACCGTGCTCGACCAGGCGCTGCGACTGCTGCACCCGATCATGCCCTTCGTCACCGAGACGATCTGGCGGACGCTGCACGGCCTCAGCGACGCCGACACCGACGTCACGCTGATGCGATCAGCGTGGCCCACTGCCCTGCGTGAGGTGGATCCCGAGGCTGAGCGGGACTTCCAGACCCTCCAGGAGATCGTCACCGAACTCCGCAAGGTCCGTGCCCAGTACAACCTGGCGGCCAAGACCACCATCACCGTCGACGCCATCGCGAGCGGGCGCGCCGCACAGGCCATCGCCACGGGTGCGGACGGCATCAGCCGCCTGGCCGGCGTCGAGACCCTGTCGATGGTGGAGCAGGCCCCCGACGGACTGGTCGGCAAGGTCCTGGCGGCTGGTGCGGAGTTCTACGTCTCCTTGGTCGGACTGGTCGATCCCGCCGAGGAGTTGGCCCGTTTGCGCGGCGAGTTGGGCGAGGCCAGCGGTGAGCTGCGCCGAGCCGAGGGCAAGCTCGCCAACGAGTCCTTCGTCAGCCGTGCCCCTGACCACGTCGTGCAGGCCGAGCGCGACAAGATCTCCCACTGGACCGAGGTCGCCGACAAGTTGCAGACGCAGATCGAGCGCCTGGAGAGCTCGTGAGCCAACCGGACGTCCCGGACGGCCGCGCAGGTCAGCTGGCCGCCCACATCAACGCGCTGAACCTCGCAGGGCTCAGCTTCGCCACGAAGCGACTGCTGGGCAGCGACGCCTCGCGCGTCTCCGGCCAGTTCACGATGTGGGCCCGGCAGGAGCTGAACGGGCTTCCCTCACTCACCACGCCGCTGTGGACCGCGCTGGCACCGCTTGACATGGGTCGGCCGGCGGAGGAGTCTGCCGGGACCTGCGAGCGGGTTCTCCGCGGACGCCACGGCGACGCTGACGAGGCCATCGCAGCTGCCTCCCGCTGTGCCACGGCGGGGAAGATGGCCTTCGCCGTGTCGCCTGCCCCGGGCCCGGCCGGCGTCCCGGAGGACGTCGCCGCCCGACGCAAGGCGCTGATCCGAGGCGTCAAGGACTACTGGCGGGCGCTGGGTGCGGTCTACGACGAGGTCCGCGCGCGGGTTGTCACCGGGGAGTATCCCCGTGCGGTCCGGATGGTCGCCAAGGCCCAGTCGGCCCTCGAGCCGACCTTGCACGACATCGCTGCACTGGCTGCAGCGCTCGGCACCGGTGTGCCGGAGAGCGCCAGCGCGCCCGCCCACAGCGACATGCTGGAGGATGAGGCCGTGGTGGACGCGTCGCCGGTGCTCGAGGAGACACTCGAGCCCGCCGCCGCCGAGGCCCACGCCCCGCCGGCGCACGAGCGCGCACGCCAGGACGACGTCACCTCCGACGTCGAGACCTCCGACGACCCGCTCGGCGCTGAGGCCGACCTCACGGTCCCGGAGTCGGTGGCGCCAACACGTCCGCGGCGACAACCCACCCCCTTGGGGGCCCGTGAGGAGATCGAGGCCAAGGCGGAGGCGTTCGCCCGCGCCGGACAGGTCCGGCAGGTGAGGGACCAGTCCGAGGTCCAGCCGCGGCCTGTCGAGGTGCTGTCGACCAAGCCGGTCCGCAACCGGGTGTTCGCCCCCATCCTGTTCCTGATCGCCGTTGCGGGTGTCGCGCTGTTCGTCATCTTCAACGTGCTCAACGGCCCCAATCCGCTGGCCGGCAACTGACGTGGCCTCCGTGTCATCCTCCAGCTCCTTCGACGCGGCGATCGCTGCGATCTTCCAACGCCAGCCAGGCCGGATGGTTCCTGACCTGGACCGCATCACCGATCTCGCGGAGCTGCTCGGCAACCCGCAGACCACCTTCGACACCATCACGGTCACCGGGACCAACGGCAAGACGTCGATCGCGGCGATGCTCGCCAGCCTGTGCACCGCTGCAGGGCTGATCCCCGGCTCGTACTCGAGTCCGCACCTGCAGTCGGTGACCGAGCGGATTCGCGTCGCGGGTGTCCCCATCGCGGAGGAGGACCTGGCCCGCCACATCGCCTATCTGCAGCCGTTCCTGGATGTCGTGGACCCGCGTCACGACGACACGGTGACCTTCTTCGAGGTGCTCACGGCGTTGGCGATCCTGCACTTCGTCGACGTCCCGGTGAACGTCGCCGTGTTGGAGGTCGGCATGGGCGGGACCTGGGACGCCACGAACGTGGTGGATGCCGCTGTAGCCGTGATCGGCCGGATCAGCCTGGATCATCCGGAGCTCGGCCCGACCGTGGCGGACAAGGCTGCGGAGAAGGCCGGGATCATCAAGCCCGGGTCCTTCGCGGTCTGCGCGGCCCAAGAGCCGTCGGCGTTGTCGGTCATCCGCGACCGTGCCGACGCCATGGACGCCGTCCTGAAGATCGAGGGCGTCGACTTCGAGCTGCTCGGACGCGCGGCCGCCGTCGGCGGCCAGCAGGTGGACCTGCAAGGGGTCGGGTCGACGCACAACGAGGTGTTCCTCCCACTCTACGGACGCCACCAGGCCGTGAACGCGGCCCTTGCCCTGGCGGCCTTTGAGGCGTACCACCGCTTCGAGGTCGAGCTCGACCCCGAGTTGGTGCGGGAGGGCTTCGCGGGCGCGCAGGTGCCGGGCCGCTTGGAGGCCATCCCCCGGGAGGGCCAGTCCCTGATCGTCCTGGACGGGGCTCACAACCCGGCTGGGATCGCGAGCCTCGCCGCGGCACTGACCCAGGACTTCGCGTTCGAGCGGCGGGTCGCCGTGCTCGGGATCCTGGAGGACAAGGACGTCGAGGAGATGGTCCAGGCGCTGGCCCCTGCGGTGGACCACGTCGTGGCCGTGGCCCCCGACAACGTCAGGGCAGGCGACCCGTCGCGGATCACGGCCGTCTGTGACCAACTCGGCCTCAGCTGCGAGGAGGCCGACGACGTCGACCACGCCTTGGACCTGGCTGACGGTGTCACCCGCCCCTCCGACGGGGTCGTCGTGACCGGATCCCTCTTCCTGGTGGGGGAGGCGCGGGAGCTGCTGGGCCTCGACCCGGCGTAGACCCGTCAGGGTCCTGGCGACGGCCTGCGAGCCAAGACGAGCTCCTAGATCCCGGCCTCGTCGGCGTAGGCGGCCGCATCCCGGGCCATCGCGGGGACGTACTCCTCGAACATGCGCACACTCTCGGCCTGCTCGCCGTAGGCGCCCGCCAAATTCCGCTGGTACACGCCCTCGATGATGGCGGCCAGTCGCCACACCCCGAACGACAGGTAGTAGGGCACCAGGTGGTCGGGCATCTCCTGGCCGCCGGCGGCGTGATAGGCGCGGCGGAAGTCCCCACGGTTGCCGAAGCCCTCCACGGTGGTCGGCCGGCCGATGATCTCGGCGGCGGCGTCCTCCGCCTCGGTCCAGTACGACATCGTGATGGCGACATCGGCCAGGGGGTCGCCGAGGGTCCACAGCTCCCAGTCCAGCACGGCCGCGACGGAGCCGTCGTCAGCGAGCATGACGTTGTCCAACCGATAGTCGCCGTGGACGATGCCGACGGCGCGCTGGTCGGGGATGGCGGCCGTCAGCCGCGCGTGCAGGTCGTCCATCACGGGGAGCTCACGGCCCTTCTGGGCGTCCAGTTGCCGGCGCCACACGTGGAGCTGCCGGGCCAGGTAGTTCTCGCCCTTGGCCCGCTCACCGAGCCCCAACTCCTGCGGGTCCAGGGCATGCAGGGTGGCCATGGTCCGGGCCAGGGAATCGGCCGCCGCCCGCCGGACGGCCGGTTCCAGGGACTCTGCCTCCCGCGCCGTGCGGACGATCTGCCCCTCGACGAACCGCATGACGTAGAAGTCGGCCCCCAGGACCGAGTCCGGCCCGGTGCTGATCCCCACCATCTCCGGCACCGGCACGTCGGTGTCGGCCAGGGCGGCCATGACGCGGTGCTCCCGGGACATGTCGTGTGCACCGGGGAGGAGGTCACCGAGTGGTGGGCGGCGGAGCACGAAGGCCTGCCCGTCGGCGTCCTCGACGCGATAGGTGAGGTTCGAGCGGCCGCCGGCGATCTGGGTGGCCGTCAGCGGGCCACTGGTGCCCGCGTGATCCGCCAGCCAGCCCTCCAGCGCGTCGGTGTCGAGGGCGACTCCGTCGGTGTCGACGCCGCTGGTGTCCGGCTCGTCGCTGTCAGGGTCGGTCATGGCGCACACCCTCGCACAGCTGTTCGCTGGTGGCGTGTTATCTCACGCATCCGCCGGAGGACGTGCACGGGCTATGCGCGGTAACGCAGCACTAGCCGAGCTGAGCCTGCAGATCGGCCAGCGCCTGCGTGTACTCGGGCTCCCGCCCGTAGACCATGTGGTTGCGGGCACACGGGTCATCGGTCAACACGCGGTCGACGTCCGGTCCGTCCGGCAGATCGATGGGTGCGCCGATCGGGTCGCTGGTGCGGAGCAGGTTGATCCACCGAGTCCCGTCCAATCGGTCCCGCAGCGCAGCAGGCGTCGGCTGCCAGAACAGCCGGGGGAAGAACTCGGCGTAGAACTGCCGCAGCGGTGAGCCGTGCGTCAGCAGACCCAGCCGCGAGGTGTCCACGTCAGTCTCGAGGCCAAGCACGGCCGTGGCGGCGATGACGGTGCCCTGGCTGTGTGGTGAGAGGATCAGCGTCCGCTGCGGGTCCTGGAGCTCCTCGGTCACCAGCGCCGTCAGGTCGGTCACGACACGGTCGCCGTAGCTCGGCGGCGACAGCGGGTGGAACCAGCGCGGGAAGAAGGTGCCGACGTCCCAGAGGATCGCGATCGTTCGTCGCTGGGAGCGGTTCCTGATCGACGAGAGGCCCTTGCCCGCGATCAGCGAAGCCGGCCCCAACAGGCCGATCAGGGTTGCCGCGGGCCGGATCGCCCCGATCACCCGCTCACTCGGGAGCAGCGCAACGGCCACCGTGGCGGCGACGACGAGCACCACCAACACCACCACGGCCCACCGACCTCCGGCGAGGAAGGCGACACCCAGCGCGACGAACCCCGCGACCAGCGCCAAGGCTGCCATCACGATGGACTGGGAGACCGCCGGCAGGCCGTCCAGCACGACCAGGGGGTTCTCGGCCCCACTGCTCAGCCACAACAGCAGCACGACGCCGATCAGACCAGCCGCCGTGAGGGACGCCATCAACCAGGAACCGCCCCGCAGCAGGCGTTGGACCGCAGTGGTCACGATCACCAACCGGCGCCTCGAACCGTCGCTCGGGACGTTGGTGGTCTGCTCCACGGTTGATGCCCCCGGCCCCGCCGCCAGACCAGCCACCTGCCGCACTTGGACGACCAGTCCGATCAGCAGCATCCATCCCAGCGCCAGCAGGAGTGCGGCGAAGCTGATCGCAAGTGCCTCCGGCAGTGGACCGGGGACGAGCACCTGCCCGGACCGGTCTCCACCCAGCAGGCGGCTGACCGCAAGCGACCCGGCGGCTCCCATCCCGGCGGCCACGGCACCGGCCAGCAGGAGGAACCCGGTCAGGTTGAAGGGCGCCCAGCGGCTCCGCGACCAACCGTCCGAGCGGTCCGCGGAGCGGTCTCTGACGGCGAAGGCCAGAAACCCCGCGACCACCAGCCAGACGGTGGACAGGACGGTGAGCGCGACCCCGACGTCCCGGATGACGGGGAGGAAGAGCGGCCGCCCCTCCTCCTCCAACTCCTCCACCACGTCCATGGACAGGTCCTCGACCGGGCCGTCGAACACCATCGACTGCGCCGGCTGACCGTCCGCTGCCGGACCGGCCTCGACCATCGCCTGTGGCAGGTTGATCGACGTGACGACGACCACGGCGGCCACGATCGCTGCCCGCGGGACCCACGCGGAAAAACGCGAGACCACCACTGCCGCAGGCGGGGTCGAGCGGCCCGGGGCCAACGAGTGGGCCACGGTCAGGCCGATGCCCGTGACCAACGAGATCACGGCCAGCGGGATCGCCAGGAACGCCGAGGCTGCCTCCAGCATCGTGGACGGTGCCTCTCCCCAGGCCGTGGTCATGGCCACCGCGACCCAGGCCATCGCGCCGAGCGCGGCGGCGTGATGGGCGTTGCGCTGCATCGCGATGGTGCCGGGGGAGTCCCACAAACGCGCCTGCTCGTGGGTGATCCAGGCGTACCCCACGGGATCGATGGTCTCGGTGTCGGTCCGCAGCGGCGGTGCACCCGGCCGCAAGCGGACCCGAGTCACCCAGCGCTGGAGCTCGACGACCGCCCAGGCAACCAGCAGTCCAGCGCCGAGCACCCACGGATCGAACCCGCGGACGCGCACCCCCCACTGGTAGGCGACGATGTCGACCGCGATCAGCAACGCCCACTGCGCGAAGATGATCGTGATGCCGAGGCCCGCCAGACGTACCGCGGCCGCGACCAACCGCACCCCCAGTGGCCGGGTGCCCCCGCCAGCGTGGAGCGAGGAGGCCCCGGAGCGTTGACCAGGGAGCGCCGCCCACCCGGCGAGGTTGGTCAGCAGGTAGGGCAGGAGGAGCAGGTACAGGGCCGTCGAGACGCTGCCCGAGGTCACCGAGCCCCACGAGTACGCCCGGACGCCCCGGTCGGTCGTGGCGCGGCCCCAGACCGTCACGTCGTCCCCGCCGTCCCCGCAGTCGTCCGGTGTCGGGTGGGTCAGCCGCAGGTCATCGAGCACGGCGTCCGGCGGCGACCCGGCCACGCCGTGGATCCGCAGCTCGTGGTGATCGCCGTCACCCAGGCGGCTGCGCGGTGTGGTGGGCATCTCGACTCCTGGGTGAATCGGGGGATGGGCGTCACGGGGGAAGAGACCGGGCGCGGGGCCCGTGATACGACGTGCTCCGCCATCGCCGGCGGGAGCGCGTACCCTGCCGGGCCATGAGCACCCAATCAACCCTCATCCTGATCAAGCCCGACGGCGTTCGTCGGGGTCTCATCGGCGAGGTCATCCGCCGGATCGAGCGCAAGGGCCTGACCATCGAGAAGATGGAGCTGCGCACGCTGGAGCGGGCCGTGGCCGAGGAGCACTACGCCGAGCACGAAGCGCGTCCCTTCTTCGGCGAACTGGTCGACTTCATCACCGGTGGCCCGCTCGTGGCATTGGTGGTGTCAGGCGAGGAGGCGATCGTGGCGATGCGTCAGCTGGCCGGCGCGACCAACCCGCTGGAGGCCTCGCCGGGCTCGATCCGCGGGGAGTTCGCCACCATCATCGGCGAGAACATCATCCACGGCTCGGACAGCCCCGAGTCGGCCGAGCGCGAGATCGGTATCTTCTTCCCGTAGCGCGGCCTCGGTATTGGTCCGCCTGACGAGGTCTCTGTACGGGTCTCAGCTCACCCGGGCACCGTCCGCCCAGAGCTCGATGGTTCGGGTCGGCCCGGCGGTCGACGCCACCTCCAAGGACAGGCGCCACCCGTCGGCCGGCAGGATCTCAGCGCCCACATCGCCAGCGAGCGACGCCAGCAGAGGATGCCCGACCAGCGAGCTGGGGACGTCCAGTCGAGTCGCCTGGCAGTGGGTGAGCCCAGCCGCCGTCTGTCGTGCCCCCGCCCGGCCGTCGGTCCACTCCGCGGGCCCTGCCGTCCCCGGGCTTGCGAACACCAACGGCAGGGCTGGGTCCCGGGACGCCTCCGCCACCGGCAGCGTCATGCCGTCGGGCAGGAAGGTCGGCGCCCACGCGAAGGTCGGCGCAGACGGGCCTGACCCTCGGACGGCCACGCCGAAGGGGCACGTTCCGTCCTGTCGGGCCACCCGCGGGCCGAGCGCCGTGGGGGCGACGGCAGCGGAGGTGACCTCGGCCTCATCGACCAGCCACAGCAGCTCGATGAACACGTCGTCGAGGGCGTAGCAGATGTTGGCCGTCCCCTGCCCCACATGCCGCCGCCGGTAGGAGGGGACAAGGCCGGCCTCTTCCAGCGCCGATGCGTGGACGCCGCCGTCGGTCTCCGTCGCCACGAAGATGTGATCGAGCGTCGTCATGAGGGCCACTCGACGCCGCCCCCTCCCCACCTCACGCGTCCCACCTCACCCGTCGTCCTTGGGTGGGGAATCCCAGTCGTGGACGTCCTCCCCGGCCTCTCTCGAGAGGATGTCAAGCGCCGCGGCCGCTCCGATCCCGGCCGAGACGATGGCCTGGCTGCGATTGGGCTTGGCCACGCGGCCCAGCACGTAGACCTTGTCCACGTCGGTCCGACCGTCCCGATCGGTGTCGATCCCCTCACCGGAGGTGTCGACGCCCAGGGAGGCGGCCAGCTTGGCCGACGCCTTCCCACCGGCGATCATCACGTAGTCGGCGGCCACAGCGTCCTCGTCCTGCTCGGTGGAGCCGACGAAGCCGTCGCCGGTAGCCCGGACGGCGGTGATCTGGGCGTCGACCAGCGTGGCCCCCTGCTCGGTCACCTGTGCCCGGGCGATCTCCTGGAACGTGCTGCCGTGCGTGTCGGGAACACCCAGGTAGTTGTGCAGCCAGGCGTAGTGCATCGCGGTCTCGTCGGTGCCGTACACCGAGACCTCATGGCCATTCTTTGCCAGAAATAGAGCCGCCGACAGCCCCGCTGGGCCGTCACCGATGATAAGAGTTGAAACCACTGGTGATCCTTTCGTGAACCAATCCGTCCCGGTCGTCGTATAGGGCAAGCATGAGCACCTCATCGAACTCCCGAAACATCATCATCGGAATCGTCGTCCTCGTCGTTCTCGGCGCCGTCGGCGGGTTCCTCTACCTCAACCGTCCGGCCGCCGAGGAGGCCAGCCTGGACAACGCGCTGACCGCCCTCGACGACGAGGAGAGCACGGAGGACGCTGCCTCCGACGACGGCGCACCGCAGACCGAGTCTGCCGACGCTGCGGGTGACGGCGAGGCAACAGCCACCGCAGCAGAAGACGACGCCGGCGACGCCCTGGCTGACGCCTCGGGCACCTGGCAGGTCGACACCACGATCGGTGAGTTCGACTTCGCTGATGCGACCTCCACGTTCGCTGGATTCCGGGTCAATGAGGAGTTGAGCACCGTCGGGCAGACCGAAGCCGTGGGACGCACGCCCGCCGTCTCAGGCAGCCTCGAGATCAACGGCACCGTGCTGGAGGCGGCCACGATCGAAGCCGACTTCGCAGCCATCGAGAGCGACATCCCGCGCCGCGACAACGCGATGCGCAACGCCATGAACGTGGACGAGAACCCGATCGGCACCTTCGAGCTGACCAGCCCCGTTGACTTCGGTGAGGTCCCCGCCGAAGGGACACCCATCGCCTTCACCGCCAGCGGCGACCTGACCGTCAACGGCATGACCAACCCCGTCGAGGTCGACATGGAGGCCCAGGTCGCGGACGGCAACATCGTCGTGGTCGGCAGCACCAACGTGGTCTTCGCCGACTACGGGATCGAGGCCCCGCAGGTGGGCCCGGTGGTGTCCATCGAGGACAACGGCACGGTCGAGATGCAGATCTGGTTCACCCGCGCCTGAGCGGCCGGATCGGGGCGGTTCCGGAGAATCGGCCCCTGTCCGGGCAGACCTTGGACAGGTCCCGATGTGGGCGGCGCCTGAGGGCTACACTCAAGCGACCGCCCACCCCGGAACCACCCCTTGTCAACTCCTCCTCAGCAGCTCAACACCCTTCCCCTGTTCGGCCGCGACATCGCTGTCGACCTGGGGACCGCGAACACGCTCGTGTATGTGCGTGGGCGCGGCATCGTGTTGAACGAACCGTCCGTGGTCGCCATCAACACCAAGAACGGTGCGATCCTGGCGGTCGGCGCAGAGGCCAAGCGCATGATCGGTCGGACCCCCGGCCACATCGTCGCGATCCGGCCACTGAAGGACGGCGTCATCGCCGACTTCGACGTGACCGAGAAGATGCTGAACTACTTCATCCGCAAGGTCCACCGCCGCCGCTACATGACCTGGTTGAACAAACCGCGGGTGGTCGTCTGTGTCCCGTCGGGCATCACCGGCGTCGAGCAGCGGGCTGTTGAGGAGGCGTCGATCCAGGCCGGCGCCCGCGCCGCCTACATCATCGAAGAGCCCATGGCGGCCGCGATCGGTGCCGGCCTTCCGGTCCACGAGCCGGCCGGGAACATGGTCGTCGACATCGGCGGTGGAACCACGGAGGTGGCCGTGATCTCCCTGGGGGGCATCGTGACCTCCGCCTCCATCCGCATCGGCGGCGACGAGCTTGATGAGTCGATCATCAACTACGTCAAGAAGGAGTACAGCCTGATGCTGGGGGAGCGGACCTCGGAGGAGATCAAGATGGCCATCGGGTCTGCCTTCCCGATGCCGGAGGAGTCCCACGCCGAGATCCGCGGGCGTGACCTCGTCAGCGGACTCCCCAAGACGATCATCATCTCCGCCGAAGAGATCCGCCGGGCCATCGAGGAGCCGGTCAACTCCATCGTCGACGCAGTCAAGAACACGCTGGACCGCACCCCGCCCGAGCTCGCCGCCGACATCATGGACAAGGGGATCGTCCTGACGGGTGGCGGGGCGCACCTGCAGGGGCTGGACGAGCGGCTGAAGCACGAGACCGGCATGCCGATCCACGTCGCTGACGCACCGCTCAACTCCGTGGCGATCGGCTCCGGGAAGTGCCTGGAGGAGTTCGAGGCGCTGAAGCGGGTCCTGATCTCATCCTCGCGACACTGATCGGCGCCCCGACCACGCGGGAGGGACACGACTCGTGAGGAACAGACGCACCTTGGTCGGTGCGCTGGTGCTGATCGCGCTGGTGCTGATCACGTTGGACTTCCGCCAGACGGGTGGACCCGTCGGGTCGGCCCAGCAGGCCGCCGATGGCGTCTTCGCGCCGATCCAGAACGGCTTCGCCGCCATCACGCGGCCCATCGGCAATTTCTTCGGATCCATCCTCGAGGTCGGCACCCTGCGGTCACGGGTGGACGCGCTGGAGACCGACAACCAGCTGCTGCGCCTCGATCTCCAGGTTCAGGCCGACCTCGAACGACGGCTCGCCGAAGCCGAGGGGCTGCTGAACATGGCCGAGCAACAGCAGGTCCAACTGGTCGGCGCCCGGGTGATCGCCTCCCCACCGGGCAGCTTCGAACGGCAGATCGTGCTCGACGTCGGCGCTGCTCAGGGCGTGGCGCCCGAGATGGCCGTGATCAACGAACGGGGCGTGGTCGGCCTGGTCGTTGAGGTGACGGGCACCCGAGCGCGGGTGAACCTCCTCTCCTCGACCGAGGGGCGGCTGTCGGTCCGCGTCGCCGAGTCCGGTGACCGTGGGACCCTGGTGGGGCAGGGGAGTGGCCTGCTGCAGCTGACGATGATCGACTCCGATCCGCAGGTGCCGCTGGACGCCACCATCGTGACCCAGGTGTTCCAGGGATCTCTGGTCCCCAGCGGTCTGCCCGTCGGGGTGCTCGAGACGCCGCCCGACGGTGATCCGCAGGGGGAGCGATTCCTGGAGGTTCGTCCCTTCGTCGACTTCTCGGCGCTGTCCACCGTCGCCGTCGTGGTGGCGGGACGGGAGGACTCCGAGGAGTTCGGCGAGGGGGAGCTGATCGCACCGCAGTTGGTCGACCCACCGACGGTGGACATCGGCCCCGATCAGGACGAGCCGACCATTCCCGGCGTGGACCTGCCAGGCACCTCCCCCTCCCCAGACCCCAGCGGCACGCCGACGGCCACCGCAAGCCCGACTGACGGGCAGTAGGCCGTGCCGATCCGGGTTGTGGTGTTCGCTGGACTGATCCTGGTGGCACTCCTGCTGAAGACCACGCTGCTGCCGACCTTCGCGTTCCTGTCGTTCCGTCCCGATGTGCTGATCGTCATGGTGGTTGCGGTCGCGCTGGTGGAGGGAGCCGACATGGGGATCAAGTTGGGCTTCGCGGCGGGTCTGGCCCAGGACCTCATCAGCGGGCAGGCGGCGCTGGTCGGCCTGGGCGCCCTGGTCGTCATGGGCGCCGGGTATGCCGCGGGGCGGATGAAGCCCTACATCGCGGCCTCGGAACGAACGGGCTCGATCGCGCTCTGCGGCGCGCTGTCCGGCGCCGGGACCCTGGTTGCAGGGCTCCTGGGGTTGATGTTCGGGGTGATCGAGCCGTCACTGCCGCGCGTCCTGCTCGCGACCGTGGTCGTCGGGCTGTACTCGGCGCTGGTGTCACCGCTGGTGCTCCGCCCCACCCGGTGGCTGGTCAAGCAGTTCCCGCCTCCGTCGCTGGCGTCCTCGTGACCATCCGGTGACATGCCGCACGAGGCCTGCGTTGTGCGGGGTTCCTGCACCATGTCGCTCATGCCGCGACCACCGGCCTCCCCGTACAGGCAGAAGTAACTGCGCACCACCGATACCGTGGTCCGTCGTGCAGCCAACCAACGCGAAGCCGCCGGTCTCGCGGCAGAGCACCGCACTCCGTCTGACGTTCCTCGGTGCCCTGATCGTCAGCCTCTTCGTGCTGCTCGTCGGTCGGCTCTGGTTCCTGCAGGTGATGACCGGCGACCGCTTCGCCGTGCGGGCCGAGGACCAGTCGATCCGCACCATCGACGTCGAGGCACCTCGTGGCGACATCGTCGACCGCAACGGCATGGCCATCGTCGACAACCGGTTCGCCCAAGTCGTGTCCGTCCGACCCGACCAGATGGGCGACGAGGAAACGCGGGCCGAGACGGTTGCCCAGCTCTCCGAGATCCTCGCCCTGACGCCCAGCCAGATCAACGAGCGGATCGACGACACCAATGCCGGCCCCTTCGCCAACCGGCCCATCGCCATCGACGTACCCGAGGACGTGATCCTCTACATCCACCAGAACGGGCCTACGCGCTTTCCGGGCGTGACGGCGGAGCGCATCCCGCTACGTGAGTACCCCTTCGGTGATCTTGCCGCGCACGTCGTCGGCTACACGGGTCAGATCAGCGCCGAGGAGCTCGAGGAGGAGCGGTACGCCGAGTACGGCCCTGGGGACATCATCGGCTGGGCCGGCGTCGAGGCGACCTACGAGGAGTACCTGCAGGGCATCGAGGGCGAGCGGCGCGTCCGGGTCAACAACGTCGGGGAGATCCTCGAAGACCTGACCGACGAGGACGCCCCCCAGGCGATCCCCGGCGACACCGTGCAGCTAACCCTCGACCTCGAGATCCAGCAGGAGGTCGAGGAGGCGCTCGAGGGTGGAATCCAGCTGGCGCGAGGCACCGACGACGGGGAGACCGGGATCGGGCGGGGTGGCACGTTCGCCGCACCTGCAGGCGCCGCGCTGGTCCTCGACGCCGACACCGGTGAGATCGTCGCGATGGCCTCCCACCCCACCTTCGACCCGGAGGAGTTCGTCGGCGGGGTCTCGAGCGACTACTGGGGCTTCCTCAACAGCGAGGCCAACCACTTCCCGTTGATCAACCGGACGATCGCCGGGACCTATCCGCCGGGCTCGGTCTTCAAGGTCATCTCCTCTGCGGCCGCCCTGACCTACGACGTGATCGGCGAGAACGACTTCATCCCTTGCCCGGCCGAGTTCGAGTTGGGTGACATCGGCAACGTCTATCGGAACTGGAACACCGTCGACGAGGGGTCGCTCAACATCCCGCAGGCGCTGATGCGGTCGTGCAACACCGTCTACTTCGAGTTGGCGAACCGGATGTTCAACCGTGAGGTCAACTCCGAGAACGGCGGTAGCTACAACGCTCGTGCTGCCGAGGCTCGTGAGACCGGTGAGGCTCCGGAGGCACCGTTCGAGTTCCTGGGTGAGATGAGCCGGGCGTTCGGGATGGACAGCGTGACCGGCATCGACTTGCCCGGTGAGCGGGACGGCGTGGTTCCGGGTCGCGACTGGCGCTTCAACTTCTGGGTGGACTCCCGGGAGGTCACCTGCACCCAGGCCGACGGGGCCGAGCCCGGCAGCGGGACGCGGGAGCTGCTGACCGAGCTGTGCAACGAGGGCTATCTCTGGCGCGGTGGTGACGCGGTCAATATGTCCGTCGGCCAGGGGGACGTCCAGATGAGCCCGATGCAGGTGGCCAACATGTTCGCGGCGGTGGCCAACCGTGGGCCGGTCCTCCGGCCCCACGTCGTGCGTGCGGTCCTCGAGAACGACGGCGAGCCCGTCCTGGTCAACGAGCCGGAACTGCTGCACGAGGTGCCGGTGGCCCAGGAGCACCTCGAGCTCATCGAGCAGGGCCTGGTCCTGGTCACCACCGACGAGGAGGGTGGGACGGCCTATCGGACCTTCGCGGACTTCCCCGTCACCATCGCCGGCAAGACCGGTACGGCACAGAACAAGCCGCGTCAGCCCTACGCCTGGTTCGGTGGCTACAACATGGAGCCGATCAACGGTGAGACCTACGTCGTGGTCGCCTTCGTGGAGGAGGGCGGTAGCGGCTCGCAGATCGCCGCCCCGATCGTCGAAGCCATCTTCGGCGCTCTGGCTGATCAGGAGGTCGTGATCGAGGCGGGGGAGGTCACCGAGTGAGCGGCCTGACCTCACGCGGCGTCGACCGCGCTGCCCGCGAGTCCATCCAGCGGAGCTGGGCTGGCACCTTCGCCCCAGCGACCCAGATCGACTGGCTGCTGCTGTTCGCGGCACTTGCCCTGACCTTGCTGGGCTTCGTCATGATCGGCGGGGCGACCGCGGGTGACCCGGCCGTGGTCCAGGGCGAGGGCAACATCTACATCCAGCGTCAGGTCATCGCCTTCCTGCTGGGGATCGTGGCCGCGGCGGTGACGACCCTGTTCGACTACCGGAACTTCCGGGCCTGGTCCGTCGTGGCGTACGGGGGAGCGGTCCTGCTGCTGGCTCTCGTGCTGGTTGCAGGCGCCACGGTCAATGGTGCTCAGGCGTGGTTCAGGATCGGACCGCTGCAGTTCCAGCCAGCCGAGTTCGCCAAGATCGCCATCGTCCTGATGCTGGCGGCGCACTTCCACGAGTACCGCGAGGAGAGTCTGGGCCTGCGAGCGCTCCTCGAGGCGCTGGCGTTCGCGCTGATCCCGATGGGGCTCATCCTCCTTCAACCCGACTTCGGGACCTTCATCGTGTTCGCGGTCATCGTCGCCGGGATCCTGTTGATGGCCGGCGTGCACGTCCGCTACCTGCTGGGCCTCGTGGCGGGGTCTGTCGCCGCCATCGCGGCCGCGCTCCAGTTGGGGATCGTGCAGGAGTATCAACTGGATCGCCTGACCGCGTTCCTGGATCCCGAGGGCACCGACTCGCTGGCCGCCGGCTACAACGTCGTCCAGGCTCAGATCGCCGTGGGCTCGGGGCGGGTCTTCGGGCAGGGCCTCGGGAGTGGTTCCCAGACGCTCTCCGGCTTCGTCCCCGAGAGTCAGACCGACTTCATCTTCACCGTGGTGGGGGAGCAGACCGGCTTCTTCGGTTCGATCCTCGTGCTCGGCCTCTTCGGCATCCTGATCTGGCGTGGGATGCGGATCGCGGCGACCAGCCGAGACATGTTCGGCACGCTCATCTCGGCCGGCGTGGTGAGCATCTTCACCTTCCAGATGTTCATCAGCATCGGCATGGCGATCGGCATCATGCCGGTGACCGGACTGCCGCTGCCGTTCATCTCCTACGGCGGCACCAGTCTGATCACGTCCTGGGTGCTGGTCGGGTTGATCCAGAACGTGCACATGCGTCGCTACGCGAAGTAGCGCGATTGGTGGGGCTACGCGATGTAGCGCGATTGGGGGGCTCCGCGATGTAGCTAGTCCCTCGAACCGGTTTCACTTCTGGTGACGCTGTGCGGTGGGCGCCTACTCTCTAGGCCGTGCGCCCATCTCGCTTGCTCGGGGCACTGGTCGCAGCCGCCGTGGCTGTCACGCTCAGTCCGCTCACAGTCACCGCCCAACCGCCCCCATCACGGGCCGGTGAGGATGATGGTCCGCCGGTGATCGAGATCGGCCCGGCCACCTCCGTCATCAGCGCCATCAGTCACTCGGTGGCGGTGTCGCGGGCCCGGTTCGCGCCGGTCGCCGGACCACAGTCCGTCGCCCAGACCGCAATCGCGTCCCATGTGGTGATCGCGCGCTCGGACGTCTTCGCCGACGCGCTGGCGGGGACGGTGCTGCTCGGCCGTGGACCGATGTTGCTCTCCGACGGCGACGGGTTGGCCGAGGACGTGGAGGAGGAACTGCGCCGCACCCTGGGCGATGCGGGTCTGGTGTACCTGCTCGGTGGTGAGGCAGCGTTGGGAACAGGCGTCGCCGAGGAGCTGGTCGCGCTGGGGTACGACGTGATCCGACTGTCGGGCCCGACCCGGATCGAGACGGCCATCGCCATCGCCAACGAGGCCGAGCAGGTCGGGGCCCTGACCGATGTGGCCCTGGTCCGCGCCGACGGGCCGTTCATCGACGGAAGCGCCTGGGCCGACTCGGTGACCGCAGGTGTGTGGGCCGCTCGCGATCGGGTCCCGGTGCTGCTGACGCCCACCGAGGCCCTGCACCCCTCGGTGTCTGCCTGGTTGAGTGAGCGGCCCAGCGTGTCCCGCGTCGTGGTCGGCGGCGTCGCGGCTGTCACGGAAGAGGTGGCCGGCGCAGCCTCGGCCGACCGCCGCATCGCGGGTAGCAACCGATTCTCCACCGCGGTCGCGGTGAGCGATGAGCTGCTGACGACCGATCAGGCGGGCTACGTCATCGCCAACGGGTCGGATCCGGATGCCTGGGCCTTCGCGCTGCCGGCCACGGGGTACGCCGCCGACTTGTCCTGGCCGATGCTCCTGGTGGCGCAGGGGGTCATCCCCGCTGAGACGGGAGAAGCCACCTGCCGGGACGGCGTCCGGGCACCCGCCCGCTTCGTGGGGGACTACACGATGATCTCGGCGATGCAGCGGGATTTCCTCGAGTCCCCCTGCCCCTGACGCGCTGCTCGGTCGTGGGAGCGCGTCAGGCGAGCGGAGCCAGCGTGTCCAGGGTGGCGATCAGGTTGGCCTCCGCCTCCTCCGGCGTCATCAGGTACCACGGTCCTCCGACCACCCAGTGGTCAGCCAGATGGCTCATCGAGGCCAACTGGTCCGCTACCTCATCGGGGGTCCCGGCGACGGCGTAGCGGTCCACCGCTGACTCCGGCACGGCGGCACGGAGGGCATCAACGTTGCCGCGGTCGGCCTTGAACACCGCCCGCAGCTCATCGGTCAGGTGTCCGTCGCCGTAGGACTCGAAGACCCCCTTGTAGTTGGGTGTGGTGCCGTAGAAGGCGATCTGCTGCTTGGCCCACTCCCGGGCCTGCGTGCCGTCCTCGCTCACCGCGATCATCGCCCCCTGGGCCAGCTTGAAGTCCGCTCGATCACGGTCAGCGGCCTCCAACCCCTCGGCGATGCGGGGCTGGACGACGTGTTCGATGTAGCGGTCGGAGGTGAAGGGGTGCCCCAGGATCCCGTCGGCCACCGCGGCCGCACCGGCCACCATCAACGGGCCGACCGCGGCCACGTAGACGGGGATCTCCAGCTCCGAGCCGGCGGCTGCGCCACCACCGGTCACCCCGGGGTGGCGAACGTGGTAGTGCTCTCCCTCGAAGGCCGCGTCAGGCTCACCCCGATGGAAGGCCCACGTGGATCGCATCGCCTGGACGTACTCCCGCATGCGGGCGGCCGCCGGAGAGAACTCGACGCCGAACCGGTCGGTGATGATGCGCTTGACCTGAGAGCCGAGACCCATCGTGAACCGTCCGCCGGAGAGCTCACCCACGTCCCAGGCGAGCATGGCCTGCGCAGCTGGTGCGACCGGGAACGCAAGCGAGATGTTGGTCCCGACCTGGACCCGCTCGGTCGCCTGGGCGACGACAACAGCCTGGATGATCGCCGTCCGGTCGGTCTCGGCCACCCAGAGGGCGTCCACGCCACCTGCCTCGGCGCGCTGGGCCAGCGCCGGCAACTCGTCGAGGGGTGCGTTGATGGTGATGCCGAGGCTTGTCACGACGCGCTCTTTCCGGGGGTTCGGGTGACCTTGCGAGCCTGATTTCGTCACCTCGGAATAGTTGGGTGACTCCAGTCAGTTTGATTTGGAGATTGCCATACCTGCCGGGTTACAGTCGAGTCAGCCGACCACCCCCGATGGCTCATCCTTCTTGCCCGGCGACCCTCTACCCCGATTGGACGCACACGTGAACGACGTCTTCATCTATGACGCACTCCGTACCCCCCGAGGCCGAGGCAAGTCCTCCGGCGCGCTGCACACCGTCAAGCCGATCGATCTGCTGACCACCCTGCTGTCCGCCGTCGAGAAGCGAAACCCCGAGCTCGACATCGCCCAGATCGACGACGTCATCACCGGCGTCGTCTCACCGGTGGGGGACCAGGGGGCTGACCTGGCCCGCACGGCCGTCATCGCCGCCGGGTGGCCGCAGCCCGTTGCCGGCGTCCAACTCAACCGCTTCTGCGCGTCGGGCCTGGAGGCCGTCAACCAGGGGGCCGCCCGGGTCCGCTCGGGGTGGGAGGACCTCATCCTCGCCGGCGGTGTCGAGTCGATGTCCCGCGTCCCGATGGGCTCCGACGGCGGACCCTACGGCATGGACCCGGCCACCAACTACGACGGCTACTTCGTTCCGCAGGGCATCGGCGCCGACCTGATCGCCACCATCGAGGGCTTCAGCCGCGAGGACGTCGACAGCTTCGCGCTCGAGTCCCAGGTCCGCGCCGCAAAGGCCCAGGCCAACGGCTACTTCGACGGCTCGATCATCCCGGTCACCGACCCGAGCGGGATCACGATCCTCGACCACGACGAGCACGTCCGGCCCGACACGACCCTGGAGGGCCTGGCCAAGCTCAGCCCGTCGTTCAAGGCACAGGCCGAGATGGGCGGCTTCGACGAGGTGGCGCTGCAGAAGTATCCCGAGGTCGAGAAGATCAACCACGTCCACCACGCCGGGAACTCCTCCGGCATCGTCGACGGTGCGGGCCTGATCCTCGTGGGATCCGAGGACGCCGGCACGCGCAACGGCCTCACGCCGCGCGCGAAGATCATCTCCGTGGCGGTCATCGGATCCGAGCCGACCATCATGCTGACCGGACCGGTTCCCGCCTCGCAGAAGGCGCTCGGCAAGGCCGGCATGACCGCGGGCGACATCGATCTGCTGGAGATCAACGAGGCCTTCGCCGCCGTGGCGCTGAAGACCCACCGCGATCTCGGCATCCCCCACGACCGCACCAACGTCAACGGTGGCGCGATCGCCATGGGGCACCCGCTCGGTGCCACGGGTGCGATGATCCTCGGGACCCTGGTGGACGAGTTGGAGCGTCGCGACCTGTCGACCGGCCTCGCCACGCTTTGCGTCGGTGGGGGCATGGGAATCGCCACTATTGTTGAGCGGGTCTGAGCGTCGACTCTTGTCCCGTCTGCGCTGGGGCTGGTCCGGGACCATGCCACTCCGCAGGCGGATCGCGGCCGCTCCGCGGCTGCGCCCTTGAAAGCCTGCTTCCGGGCACGTCCCGACCCAGCCCCGGCGCGGACTGTCGTGTCGTGACGCTCACCATCATGCGTACAGAGAAAGAGGAACATAGTGTCTGACCACACCAACGTGATCGAGTGGGACCTCGCCGACGACGGCGTCCTCACCCTCACCTTCAACGACCCGAACGCGGGCGCCAACACCATGAACGCCGACTTCAAGGCGTCGCTGTCGGCCACCATCCGGCGGATCGGCGACGAACTCGAAGATGACAACTCGGCCATCACGGGTGTGATCCTCACCTCGGCCAAGAAGACGTTCTTCGCGGGCGGCAACCTCAACGATCTCTACCGCGCCGGGCCGGACGACGCCCAGTCGATCTACGAGAACTCGATGGAGATCAAGCGGGACCTGCGGACCCTGGAGACCTTCGGGATCCCGGTCGTCGCAGCCCTGAACGGCACCGCGCTGGGCGGGGGCCTCGAGATCGCGCTGGCCTGCCACCACCGGATCGCGGTTGCTGGCTCGCGGGCCAAGTTCGGCCAGCCCGAGGTCAAGCTCGGCCTGCTCCCCGGGGGTGGCGGCATCGTGCGGCTGACCCGGATGCTGGGTGTGGTCTCGGCCATGATGAACGTCATGGGCCAAGGGCAGGACCTCTCACCCGAGAAGGCCCTGGAGCTCGGTGTGATCTCTGAACTGGTCGACAGCACCGAGGACCTGATCCCCGCGGCCAGGACCTTCATCAAGGCCAACCCCGAAGTCACCCAGCCCTGGGACGTCAAGGGCTACAAGGTCCCCGGCGGCACGCCGAGCAACCCGAAGTACGCGATGATGGCGCCCGGGATCCCCTCCAACCTGCGCAAGCAGCTGAAGGGTGCCCCGATGCCGGCTCCGCGGGCCATCCTGGCCGCCGCGGTCGAGTCGCTGCAGGTTCCGGTCGACCGGGCCTGGGAGATCGAGGCGCGGTACTTCGCCGACCTGGCAACCGGTCAGGTCCAGAAGAACATGACCAAGGCGTTCTTCTTCGACCTCCAGGCGATCAACCGGGGGACGGCGCGGCCGGACGGCTACGACCGCCACACCGCCAAGAAGGTTGCGGTGTTGGGTGCTGGGATGATGGGTGCTGGCATCGCCTACGCCTGTGCGCGGGCTGGGATGCAGGTCGTCATCAAGGACGTCTCACTCTCCAACGCCGAGCGCGGCAAGGAGTACGCGGAGAAGAAGCTCGCCAAGCGCTTCGAGCGGGGCAAGATCGACCAGGCGAAGATGGACGACATCCTGGGTCGGATCACCCCCACCGAGGACTACGACGACCTCGAGGGGTGTGACCTCATCATCGAGGCGGTCTTCGAGTCCACGGCGCTCAAGCACGAGGTCTTCGGCGACGCCGAGCCCCGGCTGACCGACGACGCGTTGCTGTGCTCCAACACCTCCACCATCCCGATCACGACGCTGGCCGAGGGTGTCTCGCGCCCCGAGGACTTCATCGGCCTGCACTTCTTCAGCCCGGCTGACGTGATGCCCCTGGTCGAGATCATCAAGGGTGAGCAGACCTCGGACGCCGCGGTCGCCAAGGCGATCGACGTCGTGCAGCAGATCTCCAAGACCCCCATCGTCGTGAACGACAGCCGCGGGTTCTTCACCTCACGGGTCATCGGGACCTTCCTCATGGAGGCCTTGGCCATGGTCGCCGAGGGGATCAGCCCCGCGAAGATCAACCGCGCGGGCGAGATGGCCGGGTATCCGACCGGGCCGCTGCAGCTCATGGACGAGCTCAACATGAAGCTGTCGCTCAAGATCAACAACGAGGCGAAGGAGGCCCAAGGGGACGACTACGTCGCCCACCCCGGGATCGCCGTCGTCGAGACGATGGTCGAACTCGACCGCCCGGGGCGCCTGGAGGGCGCCGGCTTCTACACCTACGACGACGACGGGAAGCGGCAGGGACTGTGGGACGGGCTCGGCGAGACCTTCCCGATCAACCCCGAGGCCGACATCCCGCTGGAGGACATCCAGGAACGGATGCTGTTCGCTGAGGCGATCGAGACGGTCAAGTGCTTCGACGAGGGCGTTCTGGAGACCGTGCCCGAGGCGAACATCGGCTCGATCTTCGGCATCGGCTTCCCGGCGTGGACCGGTGGCGTGATCCAGTTCATCGACGGCTACGCCGGAATGCCCCCGGCCAAGACCGCAAGCGGCGTCACCGGGTTCGTCGCGCGGGCCAAGGAGTTGGCTGATGCCTACGGCGAGCGGTTCGTCCCGCCGGCGTCACTGCAGGCCAAGGCGGACTCGGGCGAGCCCCTGTCTCCCCCACCGTTCTAGGACGCGAGGCCGGCACAGGCGACGTCTGCCGGCTGGGGCTGGCTTTTCACGAGGGCCGGGCGTGGGGAAGGCATGGCCATGAACAAGAACGCACTCGGACGAATCCTGCAGAAGATCGGCTCCATGCTCTCGGGCAGCAGCCGACGGCGAACGCACACGACGTCGACGCGGCGCTCAGGAGGCGGCCTCCGCGGGTTGCTCCGGCGGATCTTCGGCTGAGGCGCAGCCGGCCGGCTAGCTAGAGGCGGCCGATGGTGAAGTCGTCGACGATGGATGAGGCCACCGTCAGCGGACGCACGGTCGGCGTCGGCAGCGCCATCAACGCGTGCCACAGCAGATCCCGTGGCACGAACGCCGGACCCCGGACCCATGCCAGCGTCGACCGGTCGACCGGCCCCGTGACAACACCGCCCTTGATCTCCTTGACCGCGTCGGTCACCGGCGCGTAGAAGGCCGCCACGGTGAACTCCGTCAACTGCTTGCAGCCCGCCGTCAGCATCGGGGTCAGGTCAGGCTCGACGATGTGATCCGGCACGAAGGCCACCACATCGGCGGCCTGGGCGTTGTCAACGACCTGTCGCAGCGGCGCGGTGGCGCACTCGAGCGAGCGCGCCTCGCGGCCGATCTGGTCGTAGGTCAGGAGCAGCACGTCCTCGCCCTCGATGTGGACGACCCGAGGGGACGCCAACTCGACCACGCTGGTGCGCAGCAAAGCTGTTTGCAGATTGTGGCCGGCGTTCATAGGGTCATGTCAATGCAGCAGGTCGTGACGTTGGAGCGTCGAAAGCCCATCGGTTGAGTGAGGTCGCCGCCGTTGTCCTGGCCGGGGGCTCTGGCACCCGGTTCTCCGACGACATCAGCAAAGTGTACGTCCCCCTGGGAGAGAGACCTGTCCTGCAGTACGCGCTGGAGACGGTCGAACTCAGCAGTCATGTCGACCACATCGTAGTGGTCATCCGTGACGTGGACGAAACGCACTGGGCAGATGTGCAAGCCATGGTGCAACCGACCAAGGTGCGCGCGGCCGTGGTTGGTGGGTCGACCCGCCATGCGAGCGAGTGGGCGGGTCTGCAGGCCATCGTCGAACATGTACCCCAGACGCGGTGGGTCATGCTCCACGACGCGGCGCGGCCGTTCCTGACCCTCGACCTGGTCGCCAGGCTGGTCGACACGGCCACGGGGACCGGGGCCGGCGTGGTGCCGGCCCACAGCTTCACCGACGACATCGTCGACCAGTCCGGGCGGTTGGTCGACGGCTCCAAGTTGGTCAGCGTGCAGACGCCGCAGCTCTTCTCACTGGCGGATCTGACGGCGGCCTACAGCGCCGCTGCAGCCGACAACTTCCACGGGGTGGACACGGCCGAGACGGTGCAGGTCTACCGCTCGACCCCCATCCGCCACGTCGCCAGCGACCGCCGCAACATCAAGATCACCACGCTCGACGACCTCCTGGTGGCCGAGTCGTGGGTGTCGGAGTGGGACCGCGGCCGCTGGGTCTAGGGAGTCGGTCCAGCGCCACGGCGAGGGCGTAGCGCACATATGTGAGTCTTACTTGCTCGATGTGCATCCAGGCGATTGAGTGCTGTTCATGAGCCCCTCGCGTGAACCCACGGCTTTGGCTCGGGCCGCCCAGCGGTACTACCTGGACGGTCTGACCCAGAGCGAGGTGGCCCGCGAGATGCACACCACCCGATCCAACGTCTCACGCATGTTGCAGGCCGCGCGCGACCAGGGGATCGTTCACTTCCGCGTGCGACACCCACTGGGGCGGCACTCCGCTCTGGAGGCCGAGCTCGGCCGTCTGTTCCCCTCCCTCCGCGAGGTGTGGGTCCTCTCCGCCGAGCACCAGGCCGATGGCGACAGCGGGATCCACCCGACCGAACCCATCGGCCAGCTCGCCGCCCGCTGGCTCGAGACCAACCTGCGAAACGGCACCAGCGTGGCCCTGTCCTGGGGACGGACGCTGCGGTCGACCGTCCGCTCCGTCGAGATCGACGGCGCCATGGACGTGGAGGTGTGCATGATCGGCGGTGACCTGCAGGTGGACCCCGAGGTGTCCGGACACGACGTGGTGCGCGAGTTGGCCGCACGCGTGGGTGGTTCCTACAACTACCTCCACGCCCCCGCGCTCTGCTCGAGCCCCGAGATGGTCGCCGAGCTGCGCCGCAACCCGGGCATTGCCCGCGAACTCGAGCGAGCCCAGGTTGCGGACGTCGCACTGGTCGGCATCGGCGCCTACGGCACGGGCTTCTCGGCGCAGCTGGTCGACTCGGCGTACCTGACGAGCGGCGAGCGGAACCAACTGGAGGCGCTGCACCCCGTCGGCGACATCGCCGCCCGCTTCTTCGACGAGAACGGTCAGGTCCTGCACGGACCGCTGGACGACCGGGTCCTGGCGCTCGCGCCGGATGAGATCACCCAGATCAACACCGTCGTCGGCGTCGCGGCCGGACACGAGAAGGGCGCTGGCGTTCTGGGTGCACTTCGCGCCGGCTTCCTGGACGTCATCATCTGCGACCAGTCGGCGGCCGCTGCCGCCATCCGACTGCACAACCGCTCCGCCCAGGCTGACCAGGACGATCAAGCTGAGGAGGTCGTGGCGTGACCAACACCACGGTGCTGGTGCTCGGTCTGCTGTTCGCCGCTCTGTGGATCATCCAGGCCTGGTTCGCCACCCGCCAGACCAAGGCCTTCATGGCCGAGGTGCGGATCCTCAAGACCTGCGGCGTGACGGCCGTCGGATCGCACAGCAAGCGCGGCCTCCGGGCGTTCGTGGCGATGGCCGCAAGCGACGACGACGAGGTGCTGCGGGCCACGAGGTTCGATGGCGTGAGCCTGTTCGCCCGACCTGAGCGCTACACCGACGTCGAGGGACACCACCTCACCGAGATCGCGACTTGGGACGGCAGCCGGGTGCGGCTGGCGGCGGCCGACTCCGCCACCCATCTGCTGAACCGGCATACCGACGCCGCCGCGACGGACCCTGCAGCCACCGATACCTGACCCCCAACCAGCGACAGCAATCACAACGATCTCCGATCACCACGTGGTGATCGGCCAACAGAGAGCGGCGGCGCCATGGCGGCGTTTGAAAGGAGCCGAATGTGCTAGGAGCAATCGAACAAGTTGCCGAGGTCTTCACCGGCATATTCCAGCAGGGGGCCGAGTTCTTCACAGCCCTGGTGACCGGCATCCTGCCGCTCATCATCGTGCTACTGACCGCAGTCAACGCGCTCATCAAGTTCATCGGTATCGAGCGGGTCAACAAGGTCGCCGAGTTGGCCGGCAAGGAGGGCATCCAGTACGCACCACTGCGGTTCCTGGTCCTCCCGGTGCTCGCGGTGTTCTTCCTGACCAACCCGGCGTGCTACTCGATGGGGACGTTCCTGCCGGAACGCAACAAGCCAGCCTTCTACGACTCCGCGGTCAGCTTCGTGCACCCGCCCCTCGGGCTGCTGCCACACGTCAACCCCGGCGAGCTCTTCGTCTGGGCCGGCATCGCCAGCGGTGTGGAGATGGCGGGCAACGAGCTGACGCCGCTGGCGGTCCGCTATCTGCTCGTCGGACTGATCGTGATCTTCATCCGCGGCCTGGTGACGCAGTTCATCTACGACTTGTTGGCCTCCCGCGCTGACGACACGTCCAACGACACCGCTGCTGCGGCGGCCTAAGGAGCCTCACCATGGATTTCATCACCAGAATCGGACGCAGCGTCGGCGGTGTCGTCGGCACCATCTACCAGGCCGGCCGGGAGACCATCGACGTGGTCATCGGCACGATCCTGCCCTTCATCGCCTTCATCTCCGTGATCATCGGGATCATCCTCTACGACTGGAACCCCGAGAACGAGTTGAGCTCGATCGGGGACGCGCTGGCCGACGTGCTGGCCCCGCTGGCCGAGAGCCTCGTCGGGCTCGTCATCCTCTCCATCATCATCGCCCTGCCGTTCCTGTCACCGGTCCTCGGTCCGGGCGCCGTCATCGCGCAGGTCATCGGCACGCTGCTCGGGACCTCCTTCGCGAGCGGCGACATCGACCCGCAGTACGCGCTGCCGGCGCTGTTCGCCATCAACCCACAGGTCGGGTGCGACTTCATCCCGGTCGGGCTCGCATTGGGTGAGGCCGAACCGGAAACAGTGGAACTCGGCGTGCCGGCTGTCCTGTTCAGTCGGCTCATCACCGGTCCGCTGGCTGTGGTGATCGCCTTCGCCTTCAGCGTCGGTCTCTACTGAACCGGCGTCTCGCCACTGAGCCCGCGTCTGATCACCACCACCCACCCACCACCACCCACCACCAAGCGAGGAACATCATGAGCGAGTACACCCCGGTCGTCGTCAGCAAGGGCAGTGGAGGGTGGGGTGGTCCGCTGACCATCCAACCCACCGAGGCCAAGAAGTACGTCGTGTCGGTCACCGGCGGCGGGATCCACCCCGTCGCCCAGCGGATCGCGGACCTGACCGGCGGCGAAGCGTTCGACGGCTTCAAGTCCAGCGTCAAGTTCGATCAGATGGCCTGCGCCGTCATCGACTGCGGTGGCACCGCCCGGGTCGGGGTGTACCCCATGAAGGGCGTCATGACCGTCGATGTCCACCCCACCTCACCCGCAGGGCCGCTGGCTCGCTTCATCACCGACAAGATCTTCGTGTCCGGTGTGACACCGGACGACGTGAGCGAGGCATGACACCAGACGGCGCCGCCGTCCGCCTCGACACGACGGTCACCGGCGTCGGCGAGATGGCACCGGAGTTCTTTGCGGCGGACATCGTGGTCCTCTTCGGGGAGGACGCGCCCGAGGAGCTCCTGGACGTGGCTGTGGTCCACGCCCCGAACGCGCCGGTCTCGAGCATCCAGGTCGGCGACACCATCACGATCTCGGGCGCTGTCGAGACACGGCTCGAAGTGCTGGCCGTCGGAGACGTCGTCAACGAGAACCTCGCCAACCTCGGCCACCTGGTCATGAAGTGCAACGGCGAAGGAGACGCGGCGTTGCCGGGCGACCTGTGCTGCACCAAGGCCGAGGTCCCCGTGATCAAGGCCGGCGACAGGATCCTCATCACCGACTCCCCGGGAGCACAGGCGTGAGCGACCGCCTCGCGCGTCTGACGGCGTTCGCCGACGACATCGGTCGACCGGTCCGGATCTGCCTGGTCGGCGCAGGCCAGATGGGTTCTGGGCTGGCAGCACAGCTCGGGCGCATGCCCGGGCTCGAGCTCGCGGCCGTGGTTGACATCAACGCGGACCGTGCGGCAGCTGCCCTCGGGCTGGCTGGCCGCGACAGCGTTCACGTGGGGGCGGCCGGGGCACCCGCTGCGCTGGCTGCCGGTCGCCCTGTGGCGCTGGACGACCCCAAGGCCGTTGCGGAGTTGGACATCGACGTCGTCGTCGAGGCCACCGGCGTCCCGCTCGTCGGCGCCGCGGTGGCCCACAACAGTCTCCTGGCCGGCCAGGACGTCGTGATGCTCAACGTGGAGACCGACGTCACCGTCGGGGTCTACCTGGACGACCTGGCCCGCAGTGCCGGGCAGGTGTACACCATCGCCGACGGCGACGAACCGGTCTGCGGCAAGGAGCTGGTCGACCTCGCCCACGAGATGGCCTTCGACGTGGTCTGCGCCGGCAAGGGGAAGAACAACCCGTTCCGACCGTCGGCTGTCGCGGGGGAGTTGCAGGACGAGGCCGACCGCAAGCACATGAACCCCAAGATGTTGGCCAGCTTCGTCGACGGGTCCAAGACCATGATCGAGATGGCGGCCCTGTCCAATGCCACCGGCCTCCCGGTCGACACCGTCGGCATGCACGGTGTGACGAGTGAGGTGGACGGTCTGGCCTCCACCCTGATTCCGGCCGCAGACGGTGGCGTTCTGTCCGAGGCAGGGCGGGTCGACTACGCCTTCGGACCGGCACCCGGCGTCTTCGTCGTCGTGACCCACCAGGATGAGACCGTCCGGCAGGAGATGAGCTATCTGGGAATGGGTGCGGGCCCGTACTTCACCTTGTACCGGCCGTTCCACCTGGCCAGCCTGGAAGCGCCTCGCACCATCATCACCACCGTCCTCGACCGCCGGCCGGTCCTACGCCCGGCGGGATGGCACGCCGAGGTCGTGGCGACCGCCAAGCACGACATCCCCGCCGGCACCACCCTGCAGGGGATCGGTGGCGACCACGTCCGCGGCGTCACCTACCGGGCCGACCAGGCGACTGAGTTCCTGCCGCTCGGCCTGGCCGAGAACGGCGTCGTCCAGACCGACATCGGTGCTGGGGACCCGCTGCCACGCAGCGCAGTGGATGTCCCCGCATCCGTCATCTCGACGCTGCGATCCCTGCAGGAGATGCGGGCCTGAGCCCATCCTCAGGCGGCCCGTCCTGACCGTCCACCCGCCGCCGACCACCCCACCGATCAAGGAGACACCTGTGGCTGACACCACGCCCCGCTTTGCCGATCCATCAGACGCAACCGGCGCCGCGACGCACCTGGAGACCATGTGGACCATCCGGGCCTTCGAGCAGGGCTTGGAGGAGCTGTTCCAGCGCGGCCTGCTGCACGGCACCATGCACCTGTCCATCGGCCAGGAAGCCGTGGCGACCGGGGTCTGCGGCGCCCTGGCTGAGGGAGACCTGATCACCTCGACGCACCGTGGCCACGGCCACTGCCTGGCCCACGGCGCCGACCCTGAACGCATGATGGCCGAGTTGCTGGCCAAGGAGTCCGGCTACTGCAAGGGCCGTGGCGGCTCGATGCACATCGCCGACGTCAGTCGGGGCAACCTCGGCGCCAACGGGATCGTCGCGGGGTCCATGACCATCGCGGCCGGTGCAGCACTCGCGCAGCAGCAGCAGGGCAGCGATGCCGTCGTCGTGTGCTTCTTCGGCGACGGCGCAGCCAACGAGGGCGCCTTCCACGAGGCGCTCAACCTGGCGGGCATCTGGGACCTGCCGGTGATCTACGTCTGCGAGAACAACCAGTACGGCATGTCGATGGCCACGGCACGAGCCGCAGCGGGCAACGACATCGCCGGTCGGGGGGCCGCGTACGGCCTGCCGGGGACGAAGGTCAACGGCAACGACATCCTGGCTGTACGCGAGGCGACCCTCGAGGCGGCGGCGCGGGCCCGAGCAGGGGAGGGGGCCAGCCTCATCGAGGCGGTCACCTATCGCTACCGGGGGCACTCGAAGTCGGATCGAAACCTCTACCGCACGCGGGAGGAGATCACCGAGTGGCGCGACGAGCGGGATCCGATCGACGCCTTCACCCGCTACTGCACCGAGCACGAGGTGCTCAGCGAGCAGGAGATCACCGCGGCCAGTCAGCGCGGCAAGGACACCATCAAAGAGGCGGTGGCTGGTGCGATGACCGGTGCCGAACCCGATCCGACCGAGCTGGCGGGCGCGGCCTACGCCGCCAACCCTGGCATGGAGGGTGCAGCGTGACCCGGACGACGTACGCCAAGGCGCTTGCGGAGGCCTTCCGCGTCGCGCTTGCTGAGGACGAGCGGGTCTTCATGGCCGGGGAGGACATCGGCATCTACGGCGGCGCATTCGGGGTCACCGATGGCCTGCTGGACGAGTTCGGGCCCAAGCGGATCCTGGACACGCCAATCTCGGAGGAGGTCATCGCCGGCTTGGCCGTCGGTGCCGCCATCGTCGGGCAGCGCCCGATCGTGGAGATGCAGTTCAGCGACTTCATCGTCAACGCCATGGACCCGATCGTGAACCAGGCGGCCAAGCTGCACTTCATGTATGGCGGCCAGGTCTCGGTTCCCATGATCATCCGAGGTCCTGGTGGCGGCGGAACGGGTGCGGCAGCTCAGCACAGCCAGTCGCTGGAAGCCTGGTTCGCCCACGTCCCCGGCCTGAAGGTCGTCACCCCGGCCACAGCGCAGGACGTCCACGACCTGCTGCTGGCCTCGCTGCTCGATCCCGATCCCGTCGTGTTCCTCGAGCACAAGCTGCTGTACAAGGTCGAGGAGGACGTCGAGTTCCGATCCTCGATCGCCGACACACCGGCACAGCTGGGCCAGGCCCTGGTCCGTCGGGAGGGAGGCGACTGCTCGATCGTCGCCTACTCGATCATGGTGCCCCGGGCGCTCGAGGCCGCCGAGGTCCTAGCCGAGGAGGGCATCGACGTCGAGGTGGTCGACCTGCGGACCCTCCGGCCCATGGACACCACGACCATCCGGTCGTCGGTCAAGAAGACCGGACGGCTGGTGACGGCGCAGGAGGCCCCGGTCCCCGTGAGCATCGGCGCCGAGGTGGCGGCCTGTGTCGCCGGCTCCGACGCCCTGGACTACCTGCTCGCACCCATCCAACGGGTCGGGTCGCTGGATGTCCCGATGCCCTACGCCAAGACACTCGAGACCGCGACGATCCCCCAGACCGGTGACATCGTCGATGCCGCCCGCCGGGTCATGAAGGACTAGGTGACCACGCCCATGAGCACCCTGACTGTGCGGCTGTCGGCCCTCACGACGGACATGACCGACGGCGAGTTGCTGAAGTGGATCGTGGCCGCCGGCGACGAGGTCACCGAGGGCGACCCCATCGCGGAGTTCACCACCGACAAGGTCGACACCGAACTCGAGAGCCCCTACACCGGCACCGTCGTCGAGCTGCTGGTCGAGGAGTCGGCCATCGTCAACGTCGGCGACGCCATCGCCACCATCCAGAGCGACGAGGACGACCTGCTCGGCGGCCTGGACCTCGGTGACGCAGAGGCCCCGGAGTCCCCGGAGGAGCCAGCCCAGGCGGATCAGCCAGATGACGATGCCTCCTCCGCCACTGACACCAGCGGGCTGGCCCTGATCCCGGCCCCGCCGCCCGTCCGCAAGCGCGCCAGGCGTGAGGGCATCGACCTCGGCGACGTCAACCCCACGGGCAGCCGCGGCCAGGTCACCCACGCCGACCTGGACGCCTACCAGGCCACCTCGTCGGCGGGTGGCAGCAGCTCGCCCGACGAGCAGGCGACGTCCCAGGAAAGCCCGGCCCAACCGACCGCGACCACACCCTCGGCCGCGATGCCGCAGGCGGAGGCAGACTCCCGGGACCAGGCCAGACGACGACGGGTCCGTGCCGCCACCGCCGCCTCGACCTCGCGATCACAGGCCATCCCGCAGTTCACGCTGTTTCGCAGTGCCGACGTCACCGAGACGGCCGGGCGCCGGAGCGGCATCGGCTGGACCACCATCCTGGCGCGGAGCTACGCCGCGATGCTGTGGCGCCACCCCGAGCTGAACGCCATCTGGGACGAGGAGCGCGGTGTCGTGGCCCCGCTCGACGAGGTGCGGATCGGGCTCGCCGTCGACACGCCGACCGGACTCGTGGTCGTAGCCTTGGACGACCCCGACAAGCAGGGCCCGGCCTCGGCGGACGCCGACCTGCGCGCCGCGGCCGAGCGGGCCCGCGCCGGCGACATCCGTCGCGAGGACCTGGAGGGGGTGTCGGCCACCATCTCGAACCTCGGCGGGTGGAACGTGGAGCGCTTCACCGCGCTCCTGGTCCCACCCCAGGCCAGCATCCTCTCCGTCGGCGCCATCGCTGAGCAGCCATCGGTCGTGGACGGCCGGGTCAAGCCGCGTCTGAAGATGGAGCTCGGCCTGACGGTGGACCACCGAGTTGCGGACGGAGCCGACGCCGCCCGCGCACTGCAGACCCTGATCGAGATCCTGGAGGACGCATGATCGCTCGAGCCGAGATGACCCTGACCAACGAGGTCGGCCTGCACGCCCGCCCGGCTGCTGCGTTCGTGAAGACCGCGTCGACCTTCGCCGCCGACATCACGATCACCAACGGAGACCGGTCGGCCGACGCCAAGTCGATGCTGGGTGTCTTGAAGTTGGAGGCGACGCAGGGGTCGACGATCGTCCTCGAGGCCGACGGGGAGGACGCGCAGGACGCCATCGATGCCCTGATCACCCAACTGGAGAGCGCCCACTGACCAATCGGGTGCAATCGAGGTCTAGGCTGCCATCTCATGGCCGACCACACCCACGCTGCCGACCCTGATGCCAGGCCGCCCGTAACGCCGACCTACGAACCGCCGGGTGAGGCCAGGACCACCCTGAACTGGTCGCCGCCGGACGGGGAGGCACTCGAGGTGCAGGTGACGGCCGGATGGACCGTCCTCCGGCGCGGTGAGTCGCCCTCCGCGGAGATCTTCAGCACCGCCTACGTCGTTGCTTCTGACCACCCCCGACCGGTGACGTTCGTCTTCAACGGCGGGCCCGGTGCCAGCTCGGCGTTCTTGCACCTGGGAGCCATCGGACCGCTCCGCGTGTCCCTGCCGGATGACGGGTCCCTACCCGCCATGCCGATCCAGCTGGTCGACAACGACGAGTCGTGGTTGGGCCACACGGACCTCGTGTTCGTGGACCCGGCCGGGACGGGGTTCAGCCGCTTGGTCCGCCGGCCGTCGGCGGGCGGGAGGGACGACACGGCCACCGACCCGGACGGTCTCAACAGCCATCACGATGACGACGACCGGTACTACCGCTTCGGCTCGGACGTGGCCGGGCTGCGGGAGTTCATCAGCCGGTGGCTCTCCACCCATCGGCGGTGGTCGGCCCCCGTGTTCATCGCCGGTGAGTCCTACGGCGGCTACCGCGTCGGCCGGTTGGCGAAGGCGCTGCAGGAGGAGGAGGGCGTCGGCGTCGCAGGGATCATCGCCATCTCACCGGCGCTCGAGCTCACACCGCTGACGGCGACGGACTACTCGCTCGAGGCGTTCATCGACACCCTGCCGACCATGGCGGCTTCAGCCCTCCATCACGGACGCAGTCGTGCGGCGGCCGAGGGAGCGACCGCTGATGAGGTCATGGCACAGGCGACCGACTTCGCGACCGGGCAGTACGTCAGCTACCTGGCCAGTGGGGCGGCGATGCCGGAGGAGGAGCGGGAGGCCGTCCTCGACCGGCTGGGTGACCTCATCGGGCTGGACGCCGCCGTGGTGCGGCGGCATCACGGCCGGATCACCCTGGAGACCTTCGCCCGGGAGCTGCTGCGGGACCAGGGCCTGGCCGTGGGTCTGTACGACACCACCCAGACGACCGTCGACCCCTTCGGTGACCGCGACGGGTTCGGTTCGTGGCCGGACGCAACGCTCTCCGGTTCGACGCCGGCCTTCACCATGGCGGTCAACCAGATGCTGCGGGAGCGGATCGGCGTGGAGACGCAGCGGCGCTATGAGCTGATCAGCATGGACGTCAACGCGCGCTGGAAGCCGGACGCCGACGCACACGCCCTCGAGACGCCGGCCGGGGCCACCGACGACCTGCGGTATGGGCTGGCGCTGAACCCGCACATGCGCGTGCTGATCGTCCACGGTCGACACGACCTGGTGACGCCTGCCCATCACAGCCAGCGCCTGGTCAACCTGATGCGGCTGGACCCGACGGCGGCGGAGCGGCTCTCGCTGGCCCGCTACGACGGCGGCCACATGTTCTACACGCTGGCGGAGAGCCGTCGCGCCTTCACGGCGGATGCGGTGGCGCTGATCGAGGCGTCGCTGGCCTGACCTCACCGACCGGGGTCAGGTCGAGAGGAGGTCGGTGACGTCGGGGTGTGCTGCGGCAAGACCGCTGTCGAAGGTGGCGACGACGCATCTCGCACGTTGCGCGACTGCAGCCAAATAGAAGTCAGTGATGCACGGCTCCACGGAAGTCGCACTCAGAACACGCCTGGCAGTGCACACCCTGGATCGTCCCGGATCAACTCGGCCAGTTCCGCGGCTGTGTCCATGGTCCCCACACCGAGGATCTCGATGCTGTAGCCGATGCCGCACTCGAACTCGACCCCCTGGGCACCCGGAGCGAGTCCGACCTGACTGGTGCCACCGGCCCGGACCTGGAACTGCCGACCGTCGATCGCGACGGTGAGGTCGGCGACGGGCTGGTAGCCGACGCCGTCCGGGATGTCGTCGATGCCGATGCGGGTCAGCAGGGCGCCGAGTTCGGCGTTGGCCAGCAGGCCGGCCGGGATCTCCGGGAGACAGCCGATGGCCGTGAGGAACTCGGTGATCGTGGCCAGGTCGCCATCGGCGGGCCAGGCGGTCACGTCCGCAGCTGCACACGTGAACGTTGCCGAGGTGCCCGTCTGATTGGGAGGGGGCACGTGCTCGGCTACCCGTCCGCCGGCAAGCTGGACGGCGGCCACCGCACCGGGGCCCCCGTCCGACGGCGACGAGGTGACGGAGATGGACAGTCGCGTGTCGGCATCGACGAAGATGCCCCAATCGGTGATGGACCCGAACGTCTCAGGATCGTCGTGACCGAACACCGTGGTGCAGCAGGTGGCCAGGCCGGCCTCGTCGATCGCGGCTGCGAGGGGCCCGATCCAGTCGGCGGCAAGCGTCGGCGTCGTGGGTGTCTCAGGCGGTGCATGGGGCGTGCAGTCCATCCGCTCGGCCAGCTGGCGAGCCGCCTCCACCAGAGCCCCCGCGGGCAGGAAGCGGGCGCTCCCCGGCCGGCCGGCCTCGAAGGCCGGAGCACCCGCCGCTCTGCCGACCTCGGCGATCCGAACCACCTGGGTGTCCGGTCCGCAGCCGAACCAGAGCCGGTTGCGCACCGCCTGGTAGGCCTCGTTGCCATCGGACCGATAGTCGCTGGGCAGGACGTTGAGGGCCGCCTCTCCCTCACCCACCACCACCCGATGTTGCAGTGGCTCTGTCGGGCCGTCGTGCACGACGACCTCGACCTCCACGCCGGCGAAGTCGATGCTGGTCGGCCAGTCCTCAAGAGACGTCAGTTCGGTGGTGGGTGAGCCGTCCGACAGCACGACTGGTTCGTCGTCGGTGACGAACGGGCCTGCCACGGACCCAATGGAGAGCACCATCACCACGGCAACGACGGCCACGATCGCTTGCCGGAGTCGACGTCGGCGCGCGGCGGCCTCCCGGATATCCCGCTCGGTGAATGGCGGCTCCACGGGGGGAGCAGCGTTGGTCAGCATCTGCTGCAGATCAGGCATGGGTGGGTGCCTCCTCGTCTGCCGTGTCGTCGATGTGCAGGCCTGCCCGTCGTAGGCTCGCGATGGCATGCGAGGTGGTGGACTTGACCGTGCCCTCGGCACACCGCATGGCTCGCGCGGTCTCCCGAACGGAGAGGCCCCCGTAGAAGCGGCACAGGATCACCTGTCGCTGCCGGTCCGGCAGTTCGCTGACGGCGGCACGAACCGCGATGGCTGTTGATGTGTCCGGGTCCACCGGGGAGGCAGACAGATCTGCGATCCGTGCCTGCGCTCGGCGCTCGGCACGCGTTCGACGAAAGCGCGACCGAGCCAGGTTGAAAGCAGTCGCGAAGGTCCAGGCCCGAGGACTGTCCAAGGTCGCCCAACGCTCGAACGCCCGGGTCAGGGCCTCCTGGGCCAGTTCTTCCGCGACGCCCCGGTCACCGCAGAAGAGCGTCATCGCTCCCACGAGCTCGGCACGGATCGCTCGACAGAACGCTTCGGCGGTCACGCTCGCGTCGGGCCCGTGAGCGCCGTTGAGATCAGACATGTCGTGGGGGAGACGCGACGGTTCGTCGATCGGTTCAGTCACCCCCAACAGATCAACTCGATGAGCCCTGGCTCAGCCGGCGGCCTCGACCGGCCGCAGCAGAGCCTCGAGGAAGGCCGCCACGTCCTCGGTCAGGTGCACGTCCGCGGCCGCGAGAGCCGCCGCTGAGGCAGAGGCCACGGCGACGCCGGTCCCGGCGACCCGGAACATCGACGCATCGTTCTCGGAGTCTCCCACGGCAACCATGTCGGCGAGCGGCCAGCCGTGCTCCCGGGACAGATGGGTCAGCGCGGCGCCCTTCGACGCGTGCGGGTTGTTCCACTCCAGGAAGTGCGGGCCGGTCCGCTGGATGTGGGCCCGGTCGGCGCACAGCTCGCGGAGGTCCGACTCCTCCTGCTCCTCAAGGACAGCCAAGACCTTTAGGACCGCCATGGCGGCGGTGCCGTTGCCGTTGCTCGCCCCCTGACCATCGGCTGCGATGGGCCCGTACTCGGGATGGGCCTCGCCCAGGTCGGTGATGCGGTCGAACTCGGGTCGGTAAGTGTCTGCCAGGATCGAGCCGTCGGCCCGGTAGACCGCAAACGCGATGTCTCGTCTCCGGAGCTCTTGGATCACCAAGCTGCTGACCGCTGCCGGCAGCGCGTCCAGCACCTCGATCTCGCCGGTCGACATCGCCGTGGCGGCCCCGTTGCAGATGATGTGAGGCCCGTCCAACCCGAATCGCCTGACCAGGTCGACGATGGACGGCCACGTCTTGCCGGTCGCGAACACGGTCCGGATCTGCCGGGAGACAGCGGTGATCGCCGCCGCCCGCTTCGGCGTCAGGTGGCCCTGCCCATCGAGCAGCGTCCCGTCGACATCCAGGGCGAGGAGAACCGGCAGATCAGAAGAGGTCATGCCGCCATCGTGCCTGCGTTGTCGGAGAGCTCACGCGATCAGGTTGGGCGGGCACCTGGCTGCGCCCTGCCCCACTGTGGCCAATCTGCCTCCACCGGCGTCCGTTCTGCCTCCACCCATTGTTGCTCAGCCAGCGTCGGGGCGGCCGACTGAGCCAGACTGCCTCCGGCTCTGCGGCGGCACCGGCGAAGTGGAGGCAGAACGCTCCAGGCTGCAGGTCAGTCGCTGGGACCGTCAGGCACCTCAGCCGGCGATGTCGCTCCGCAGGACCCGCCAGCACCCGAGCGCCAGCGGGAGCAGGGTCCACTCGGCAGTCGTCGCCAGCAGCTGGAACACCTGGCGGGACGTGAGGTCCACGCCCTCGGACAGCCAACCCTGCGCGAGGCCGTAGTCGATCCAGGGCTGGACGCCCTCGAACCAACTGAACACCGAGGCCGCGACGAAGAACAGTGGTGGCAGCACGAGCGACCAGAGCAGGTAGATGACGATCGCGACGGGGGTGCTCTGGAACAGTGCCCCGAGCGCGAACGCGGTCAGCAACCCGATCAGGTGCAGCACCAGGAAGCCGGCGACGTGCCCGGCATCGACGTCCCACACGGCGGTCGTGTCGGCCGCGGCAGCCAGCAGTGCGTTGCCGGCAGCCGCACTCGCGACCCCGATGCCGACCGCGGCCACGGCCATGCCGGCGACGGAGGCGAGCTTCGCGACGAGGACACGCGCTCGGTCCGGTTCCAGGACGAAGGTCGTCAGGTGCGTGCGTTGCGTCCACTCCGAGCTGACGGCGAGGACCCCGAGGACCGGGACGAAGATCCCGAGCCCGGCGTTTGCGCCGAGCATGAAGTCGGCCATCGTCAACTCGATGTCGGCCGCCACCCCGACGGCGACCTGGATGCCGATGATCACGGTCGTGCCAAGTACCGTGGCGACCAGCAGCCAGAAGCCGGCGCGGGTGTCGACGGTCTTCCTCGCCTCGACGGCGATCAGCCGCGACAGCGGCGTCCGAGCAGATCCGGACACTGCAGAGGGCGACGCCGCCCAGGAGTTCGCGGCGCTCATCGTCGCGCCCCCGCCACGTCGGCGTCCGCGTGCGGCTCGCGCTGGTCGTCACTGGTCATGTCGAGGAACAGGTCCTCCAGGGTCGTGGTCGGTGGTCGGTCGGCCAGCAGTTCCTCTCGGCTGCCCTGGGCGACCAGACGACCCCTGCCGATCAGCACCAGCCGGTCGGCCACCTGCTCGACCTCGTGCAGCAGGTGGCTTGACAACAGGACGGTCCCACCACGTCCGCGGTGGTCGGCAAGCAGGTGGCGCATCCACCTGATCCCTCCTGGGTCCAGGCCGTTCGCCGGTTCGTCGAGCATCAGGACCGGGGGATCGCCGAGCAGCGCGACCCCGATCCCCAGCCGCTGTTGCATGCCGAGCGAGTACGTGCGCAGCCGCCGCCCGGCTTCGTCCTCGGTGAGGCCGACCAGGTCCAGGACCTCCTCCACCCGACCGGCCTCCACCCCCATGACCCGGGCAGCGATCGTGAGCGCCTCCCGGCCGGTGCGCCCGGCGTGCTGCGCCGACGCGTCGAGCAGAACCCCCACGTGCCGGCCGGGGTTTGGGAGCGCCTCGTAGGCCCGCCCGTCGAATGTGACCGCGCCGGCATCAGGTCGCATAAGGCCGACCATCAGTCGCATCGTCGTCGTCTTCCCCGCCCCGTTCGGACCGAGGAACCCCGTGATGGTGCCGGGTGTACATCGGAACGTGACGTCGTCCACGGCGGTGACGGGGCCGAAGGTCTTGGTGAGTGCATTGATTTCGATCATGACCAGAGCGTCGAGGCGCCCTCGCGCCAGCGCATCCCACGCGGGTCCCGATCTGGCGCGACGACAGTCGACACCTGCTACCGACCAAAGGCGGATGCGCGGTCGACGTTCGTCGGTCGCGGATCGTTGACCGGCTCAACTACGATCGCGCCCTTGAGCGACGTGGAGGACCCGCCCTACCAGCCCAGACTCGGGCTTCGGCAGCACGTGTGGCGCGCCGCGATCGTGCTCGCGTTCTCGGGCTTCCTCATCCTCACGCGGGCCGAGATCCCCCAGGCCTCCATCTATCGGCAGCTCGTCGTCCTCGACGTCCTGACGGGACTCGTCGCCTTCGTCCTCGTCCACTGGCGTCGTCGGTGGCCGCTCCCGGTGGCGGTGACGCTGAACGTCGTCTCCACGTGGTCGCTGTTGGCCGCTGGCCCGGCGCTGCTGGCGACCGTCTCCCTGGCCACCCGGAGGGTCTGGCGGGAGATCGGCGTGATCTTCCTGGTCGTGATGGCTGCCGGCGAGGTGCAGTTCAGGATCTGGCCAGGCGATCCCGCGACACCACCGCTCATGGCGACCGCCTTCAACCTGCTGCTCACCGCTGCCCTGCTGGCGTGGGGCATGTTCGTCGGGTCGAGACGCGAGCTGGTCTGGACCCTGGCCGAGCGAGCCGAGCGAGCCGAGGCGGAGCGCGACGCCCGGGTCGCCGCTGCGCGCTCGACCGAACGGACCCGGATCGCCCGCGAGATGCACGACGTCCTCGCGCACCGCATCTCACAGGTGTCGATGCACGCCGGTGCGCTGGCGTTCCGCGAGGATCTGCCAGCCGCCGAGCTGCGATCTGGAGCGCGGGAGATCCAGGTCAAGGCGAACGCGGCGCTCGAGGATCTCCGCGGACTCCTCGGTGTGCTGCGGGACCCGCTGACGGGGGAGCTGGCCGACAGCCCGCAGCCCACCTATGGCGACGTCGCCGCGCTGGTGGAGGAGTTCCGCTCCACCGGGCTCGAGGTCGTGGTCGACACCGACGTCGATGGTCACGTGCCGACGGATCTCGGCCGGACGATCTACCGCATCGTGCAGGAGACGCTGACCAACGCGGCCAAGCACGCACCATCGTCCTCGGTGTCGGTTGGGCTCTCCGGCGGCCCCACGACCGGCATCGAGTTCCGGGTCAGCAACCCAACGGGGTTTCCCGCGTTGGCCGGGGGTCGTGATCGTGGCGGGTCCGCTGCACCGACGGACACGCCGGGGGCCGGGCTCGGCCTGGTGGGCCTGGCCGAACGGGTGGCCCTCCGAGGTGGCCGCCTGCAGCACCGTCAGCGCGACGGCCAGTTCATCGTCGAGGGGTGGCTGCCGTGGGACGGATGATCCGCGTGTTGATCGTCGACGACGACCCCCTCGTCCGGCAGGCCCTGGTGCTGATGCTCGGCGGTCAGGCCGACATCGAGGTCGTGGGCGAGGTCGACGACGGGACACGTGTGACGCGAGCCGTCCAGGAGCTGGCCCCGACCGTCGTCCTCATGGACATCCGGATGCCCAGACGGACCGGGTTGGAGGCGACGCTCGACCTCAGGGCGGCGCCGGCCGCGCCGCACGTCATCGTCCTGACCACCTTCGACGCCGACGAGTACGTCGTGCAGGCGTTGGCCGCCGGCGCAGACGGGTTCCTCCTGAAGGACTCCGAGCCTGCGGAGATCGTCTCCGCGATCCGGAAGGTCGCCGACGGCGAGACCATGCTGTCGCCGTCGGCCACCAAGACGCTGGTCCGACGCATCCGGGAGGGTGCCGCCGACGACCGGACCGCGATGGCGGAGGCCAGGATGGCCTCCCTCACCGACCGCGAACGGGATGTGGCGCTCGAGGTCGGACGGGGGCTGTCGAACGCCGAGATCGCGGGCCGGCTGCACCTCGCGGTGCCGACCGTCAAGTCGTACGTGTCGAAGCTGTTCGACAAGCTCGAGGCGAGCAACCGCGTGCAGGTGGCGATCTGCGTGCACGACGCCGGGCTGCTCGACTGAGCACCGGACCACTAGGCCACCAGGTCACCCAGCGCGTGGGCCACCAGGCTGCGCACCGCCGCAGCGCTCGGGGCGGCCAGCGCCTCGGTGACCAGCGGATCGAGGATCTCGGGGTCGAGTCCGTCGACCAGCATCCGGATGGCGTCCACCTGGATCGGTGGGACACTGAGCTCGTGGGCCCCCATGCCGACGAGGAGGGCCGCGGGGATCGGATCGGCCGCCGCGCCGCCGCACACTCCCGCGGGGATGCCGGCGTCACGGGCCGCCCGGATCGTCAGGTCGCACAGCGCCAGCACCGGCGGAGCGGCCGGGTCGTGATAGGCCGACAACGCCGCCGCCCCCCGGTCAGCCGCCGCGGTGTACTGCGTCAGATCGTTGGTCCCGATGGAGAAGAAGTCCACCACCCGCGCGAGGTGCGGCGCCATCAGGGCGGCGGCCGGGGTCTCGATCATGATGCCGACCGGGGGGACGTCTGCCCCCAGCTCGGCGGCGCGCAGGTCGATGACCTCCCTGGCCCGCCGCACGTCGTCCACGGCGGTCACCATCGGCAACATGATCTGCAGTGGCCCGTCGGCGGCAGCCACCAGGAGGGCGTCGATCTGGGGGGAGAACAGCTCGGGGTGGGCCAGGCACAGCCGCAGGCCTCGGACCCCGAGGTAGGGGTTCTCCTCATCGGGGAGCCTCATCCAGGGCACGAACTTGTCACCGCCGATGTCCAGGGTTCGGACGATGACCGGATCGGTGAACGCGACGGCGGCCGCGCGGTAGGCCTCCGCCTGCTGGGACACCCGGGGCGCCTGCGGGGCGTCCAGGAACAGGAACTCGCTGCGGTACAGCCCGATGCCGTCCGCCCGGGCGGCCGTCGCGTTGGCCAGTTCCTCGGAGTTGCCGATGTTGGCCGCCACCAGGACCCGGTGCCCGTCGTAGTGGACCGGCTGCCCGGCCAGCTCAGCAGCCGCCTCGGCCCGGGTGCGGAGTCGGGCCTGCTCCTGCTCGGCCTCCAGCAACTGGCCGGCGGAGGGGGCCACGGTCACCTGCCCCGAGCCGCCATCGGCGATGACGGTGACCACCTCGTCCTGGCTCGCGAGCTGCTGGATCGCCGCGACCGCACCCTCGGCGCCCACGACCGCTGGGATGCCCAGGGACCGCGCGACGATCGCGGTGTGGGAGGTGACGCCCCCGCCCTCCACGACCAGCGCACGGACCCGGTCGAGTTCGATCTGCGCGGTGTCGGCCGGACTGAGGTCGGTGGCCACCACCACCGATCCCGGTGGTACCTCGGGGGTCGCCAACTCACCGCCGGCGGTGACGGTGGCCAGATCCGCGACGACGGCCCTCACATCCTCCGCGCGCTGTGCCAGGTACTCATCGCCCAGGGAGGCCAGCATGTCGGCCTGCTCGTTCCCGGCGGAGCGGACGGCGGCTGGCAGCGGCTGATCCGCCGCGGCGGCGGTGATCGCCCGGACCAGTTCCGGGTCCGCGACGAGCATGGCGTACGTTCCGAGGACCTCTGCCTCATCGGTCCGGTCCCGGGCGGAGGCGCGGTCTGCCAGATCGGTGTAGTGCGCCGCGGCCCGCTCCACAGCCTCCTCCAGACTGATCTCCGCCGACGTCTCCTCCGCGGTGCGGTCCGACCCGCCACCGCGGAGGACGAAGGCCGTGCCGACCCCGATGCCGGGGGCGGCGGCGATGCCGGCGATGACGTTGGCAGGTGCTGAGTCGGTCATTGGTCGAGCCTAGAAGTCCGCGGTGCCGCGCGTACGGCGAGGATGCAGATGTGCCGCTTGGGGCCGCACGGTCTCGGCCGTAGGATTGGAGCATGACCGACTCCACCTCGCCATCCGACGGGCCAGCCCCCCGGTACCGCTCGCGCACCACGACCCACGGTCGGAACATGGCGGGAGCGCGCGCCCTCTGGCGTGCCACCGGCATGACCGATGACGACTTCGGCAAGCCCATCATCGCGGTCGCCAACTCCTTCACCCAGTTCGTTCCCGGTCACGTCCACCTCAAGGACCTCGGGCAACTCGTCGCCCGGGAGGTCGAGCGCTCCGGCGGCGTCGCGAAGGAGTTCAACACCATCGCCGTGGACGACGGGATCGCGATGGGCCACTCCGGGATGCTGTACTCCCTGCCCAGCCGCGAGATCATCGCGGACTCCGTCGAGTACATGGTCAATGCGCACAAGGCCGATGCGCTGGTGTGCATCTCCAACTGCGACAAGATCACCCCGGGGATGCTCAACGCCGCGCTGCGCCTGAACGTCCCCGCGATCTTCGTCTCGGGCGGACCGATGGAGGCCGGCAAGACGATGCTGGCCGGCGGCGAGGTCAAGCTCGACCTGGTCGACGCGATGATGAAGGCCGGCGACGCGCGGGTCTCCGACGAGGAGGTCGCGCAGATCGAACGGTCGGCCTGTCCGACCTGCGGCTCGTGCTCGGGGATGTTCACCGCCAACTCGATGAACTGCCTGACCGAGGCGCTCGGCCTCTCCCTGCCCGGCAACGGCTCGACCCTGGCGACCCACACCGACCGGGAGCGGCTGTTCCTGGAAGCCGGTCGACGGATCGTCGACCTGGCCCGTCGCTACTACGAGAAGGGCGACGATTCCGTCCTGCCACGCGCGGTCGCCTCCCCGGCGGCGTTCGGCAACGCCATGGCCCTCGACATCGCCATGGGCGGGTCGACCAACACCGTGCTGCACATCCTGGCCGCGGCGCAGGAGGCGGAGCACGACTTCACCTGCAGCGACATCGACCGCATCAGCCGGGTGGTGCCCAACATCTGCAAGGTCGCCCCGTCGACACCGCTGTATCACATGGAGGACGTCCACCGCGCCGGCGGTGTGATGGCGATCCTGGGGGAGCTCGACCGTGGCGGACTGCTGGACACCGATGTGCCGACGGTTCACGCCGAGACCCTGGGTGCTGCTCTGGACCAGTGGGACATCGTGCGCGACACCGTCACCTCCGAGGCCGATGAGTTCTTCCGCGCCGGCCCGGCCGGGATCCCGACCCAGCAGGCCTTCTCCCAGTCGACGCGGTGGGACTCCCTCGACACCGACCGGGAGAGCGGCTGCATCCGATCCGTCGAACACGCCTACTCCGCCGATGGTGGCCTGGCGGTGCTCTACGGCAACATCGCGGAGGACGGCTGCATCGTGAAGACGGCCGGCGTGGACGAGTCGATCCACGTCTTCAGCGGGACCGCCCGGGTGTTCGAGTCTCAGGATGACGGCATGACCGGCGTCCTGGATCCGAAGCAGGTCAACGCCGGGGACGTCGTCGTGATCCGCTACGAAGGACCGAAGGGCGGGCCGGGCATGCAGGAGATGCTGTACCCGACCACCTACATCAAGTCCCGCGGGTTGGGGAAGGAGTGTGCGTTGCTGACCGACGGTCGGTTCAGCGGAGGCACCTCCGGCCTGTCGATCGGGCACGCCTCACCCGAGGCGGCAGCCGGTGGCGCGATCGCGCTGATCCGCGACGGCGACACCATCGACATCAACATCCCGGAGCGCTCGATCAACCTGGCGATCTCCGACGAGGAGTTGGCCCAGCGCCGTGCTGAGGAGGACGAGCGGGGCGAGGATGCGTGGACGCCGCGGGAGCGCGATCGGACGGTCTCCACGGCACTGCAGGCCTACGCGGCCCTGACCACCTCGGCAGACCGAGGCGCGGTCCGGGATCTGTCCCAGCTCGCGCGGTAGCGCTCGACCGGCTCGCCGGGTCGATTGGGTGGGGTCGACTGTCAGAGGTCGGCCGGAGTGCCTGCTCCGCCCTCAGGCGGTCTGGGAGACGCGCCCCGAGTCGCGCAGGTCGACCTCGGTGGGGGCGTCGGCGGCAGCTGTCTCGAGCCCCAGTGCGTGATCCACACTGAAGCGACCAGGCCCCAGCGCGACGACGCCGAGGGCCAGCGCGATAAGCGCCAGGTCGAGCTCGGCGCCGGGCAGGTTTGCTCCGGCCGTCGAGAGGAACCCGATGTCGACCTTGACCAGCAGGGTCGCGGTGGCCAGGAACGCGGTCAGCGCAATGCCGCTGAGTCGCGAGAGAAAGCCGACGATGAGCAGCGCACCGCCGACGAGTTCGATGCCGGTGCCCAGCCAGCCGAAGAAGACCGGCGCCGGGAAGCCGAGGCCGGCGAGCATGTTGTTGCCGAAGTTGGCGGGACCCATCTCGGTCAGCTTCTGCCACCCGTGGGCGAACATGATGACGCCGAGGGTGACGCGGATGATCACCGGTGCGGCGGGGGAGAGGCGGTGGAGTTGTGCGTTGAGTGCAGACATGGCGAGTTGGCCTTTCGGTGTGGCGGGGTGGCGGAGACAGAACGCATCGGCGACGCCTGTCGGAGGGCACAACTCATGAACGCTGTGCAGGATTTCGATCACGCTCGGCCAGAGGGGAAGGAATGTCGTGGAACTCCACCACCCCGTCAGCCGTTTGAGGGGTCTCCTCACGGCGTACCCGTGGCATGGGCGAAGTCCGCGGCGGGGGACCGCTACAGTGGCGGAACCCCCCGAACCACCTCGTCAACCACGCCGAGGGACGTGTTCCACGCACTGCGCACCAGCCCAACTCGTCCAACCGAAGACCCACTTCCCATGCCCCCCTCACCCGTGTCCGTCTGGTCACAACTCGAGCCGCACCTGCTTGCCGTTCGCAAGCCCGCCAGGTACGTCGGCGGCGAGGACAACATCGTGGTCAAGGACCCCTCTGCGGTCTCGTCCCGGTGGCTGCTGTGCTACCCCGACACCTACGAGATCGGCCAGCCGAACCAGGGCATCCAGATCCTCTACGAGGTGCTGAACGAGCGCGCCGACACCGCCGCCGAACGCGGCTTCGCGCCCTGGCCCGACATGGAAGAGGTCATGCGTGCCGAGGGCATCCCGTTCTTCTCGCTCGAGAACCACCTCCCCGGCCGCACGTTCGACGTGGTGGCCTTCTCCCTGGCTGCCGAGGTCGGCCACACCAACCTGCTGACCTGCCTCGACCTGGCCGGCATCCCCCTCCGCGCCGCCGACCGCGGGCCCGACGACCCGATCGTCATGATCGGTGGGCACGCCGCCTTCAACCCTGAGCCTCTCGCCCCCTTCGTGGACGTCGCCTGCGCGGGCGACGGGGAGGAGTTCGTGCTCGCCGTCGACGATGTCCTGAAGACGGTCGAGGGCCGAGCAGACCGGCTGGAGGCCATCGCGGCGATCAGCGGGGCCTACCTGCCGGACCGCTACCGGCCGGAGTACCTGGACCCCAAGGACGGCGAGTCCATGGGGCGCCTCCGCGGCATGTTCCCCACCCGGGGTGCCACGCCGACGGTGGAGAAGCGTACCGTCACCGACCTGGATGAGTGGCCCTACCCCAAGCAGCAGATCGTGCCGCTGACCGAGACGGTCCACGAGCGCTACGCCGTCGAGATCTTCCGCGGCTGCACCCGTGGATGCCGGTTCTGCCAGGCCGGGATGATCACCCGCCCTGTCCGCGAACGCTCCAGCGAGACGATCCAGCAGATGGTCGCCGACGGCCTGGCCAACACCGGCTTTGAGGAGGTCGGGCTGCTCTCCCTCTCCTCGGCTGACCACGCCGAGATCCGCGGGCTCTGCGGCGACCTGGCCGACACCTACGAGGGGACCGCCACCTCCCTGGCCCTGCCCTCCACCCGCGTCGACGCATTCAACGTCGAACTGGCTGACGAGCTGGCCCGCAACGGCCGGCGTACCGGCCTTACCTTCGCGCCCGAAGCGGGCAGCGAACGCATGCGGAAGGTCATCAACAAGATGGTCTCCGAAGACGATCTGCTCCGCACCGCGGAGACGGCGTTCAGCTCCGGCTGGCGCCACATCAAGCTGTATTTCATGATCGGTCTGCCAACCGAGACCGATGAAGACGTACTCGCGATTGCCGACATGGGCCTGAAGGCCCTCGAGATCGGCAGATCCTACGGACGAAAGAACAAGGTCACGATCTCGGTCGGCGGCTTCGTCCCCAAACCGCACACACCGTTCCAGTGGGCGGCCCAGGACGACCCGGCAGAGCTCGACCGCAAACTCGGGCTGATCAAGCACCGCGTTGCGCGCGACCGCAACCTCAACCTGCGCTACCACGACCCCTACCCCGGTCAGATCGAGGGCCTGCTGGCCCGTGGCGACCGACGTGTCGCCGACGTCGTCCAACGAGCCTGGGAGCTCGGCGCCCGCTTCGACGGGTGGGACGAGATGTTCGACTACCGGGCCTGGATAGACGCCGCCACCGAGCTTGGCGTCGACCTGGACTGGGTGTGTCAGCGGGAGCGCGCGGAGAACGAGGTCTTCGCCTGGGACGTCATCGACTCGGGACTGGACAAGTCCTGGTTGTGGACGGACTACCGCGATGCCCTCGGCTCACTCGCCGAACTCGACGATTGCCGCTGGACCCCGTGCTACGACTGCGGTGTGTGTCCCAGTCTGGACCTGTCCAACCAGACCGCACACGCCCAACCGTCGCAACAACACAGCAGGCGCCTGCCGATACTCAGTGCGAGTCCGGGTTAGGTTCTCCAAGACCGGCAAGCTCCGGTTCATCAGCGCCATCGACCTCGGGAGAGTCTGGGAACGAGCTCTCCGGAAGGCGAACCTCCCTGTCGCCTACTCCGAGGGGTTCAGCCCCCATCCCAAGGTGAGCTTCGGTGATGCCCTGCCACTTGGCTTCGCCTCGACGGCGGAGTTCGCGGAGGTGACGTTCGCCATCCCGGTTGACCTGGTCGACATGTCGACCCGGCTGACCGCCGCCTTCCCCGAGGGGATGGCGGTACTCGACGCCGTGGAGGTGGTGGACGGCGACCGCCGTCTGGGCAAGCTGCTGCAGGCATCGCTGTGGACCTTCACCTACGGCGCCCCCGACGGGCTCGCCGAAGCGGTCGCCGCCCTTCCCCCCGACGGTCCCTTGACCACGCGGCGCGAGCGCAAGGGTGAGATGGTCACCGTCGACGTCCGTCCTGCTCTGGTGGGCGTGATCGCGGCCGGCCCGACGATCCGTGCCGTGCTGCACCACCCCGGGTTCATCCCCGACGACGACCGGGTCGAGGGCCCGGCTGTCCGCGCCGACGACGTCCCCGCCGTCCTCGGCCTTCCCGACCCCCCACACATCACGACGCGCACCGCACAGGGCCGCGTCTCCGAACAGCCGCGCGGCATCGCCGATGCCCTGCGCGAGACCACGACGCCGCTCGACGAGCCGGTGTCCGAGAGGACCATCAATGAGTGAACCAACAAGCGACGACGTGTCGCCCGAGTCGGACGGGAACCGGACCCGCGTCCGCAAGCGCCCGGTCCGCGGAGCAGCTGCTGACCCGTTCGCGGTGACCGACTCGCCACGTCGCGGGAAGACTGTCGCGCGGGGGGACACCTCCAGCGACGCCGGGTCTGAGGCGTCCGATGGCTCGGACGGCTCCGGTGGGGCTGACGCCGACGAGGGGGGTGGTCGCTCTCGACGCCGGCGTCGACGCGGTCGCGGTCGTGGCGGATCGAAGCAGGGCGCCGCGAACCGAGGCTCCGAGGGCACGGACTCGGGCGACACAAGCTCGGGCGACACGGGCTCGGGCAACAAAGCCTCGGACGACAAGGCCTCGGGCAACAAGGGCTCGGGCGCCGCGGGTTCGGGCGACACCGCAACCGACGACGCTGGCTCGGAGGACTCATCGGACGCCTCCGCTGCCACAGACTCCTCCGACGACGCGGCAGCCAAGGGCGGCTCCTCCGGCGGGAAGTCCTCTGGCGGCGGGCGTTCCTCCAGCCGACGACGCCGAGGTCGGCGCGGGCGGGGGCGACGCGGCAAGGGTGGGTCCAAGAAGCCGTCCTCCCAGGGTGAGGAGTCCAAGGACGCGGGCTCGACCCGGCTGGCCGCACGCTCGAACCGCTCCGGCGGAGGCCGCCGTCGCGTCCCCACGGTCAGCGCCGAGACCCGCCGTGTGATGGCCGAGAGCCCGCCCAAGCGGATGCTGGTGACCGTCGGGAATGAGCGGACGCAGATCGCGGTCCTCGAGGAACGCACGCTGGTCGAGCACTACGTCACCCAAGCCTCGGAGCAGTCCTACGTCGGCAACATCTACAAGGGCCGCGTCCAGAACGTCCTGCCCGGCATGGAGGCCGCGTTCGTCGACATCGGCAAGGGCCGCAACGGCGTCCTGTACGCCGGTGAGGTGAACTACGACGAGGCTGACCGCGACAGCGGGTTGCCCCGCATCGAGAAGGCCCTCAAGCCCGGTCAGTCCGTCATCGTGCAGGTCACCAAGGACCCGATGGGGACCAAGGGCGCCCGTCTCACCCAGCACCTCTCATTGGCCGGTCGCTACTGCGTGTTGGCGCCGGGCGACGACATGTTGGGCATCAGCCGGAAGCTGCCGGACGACCAGCGTGACCGGCTGCGAAAGATCCTGAAGGCGATCAAGCCGGACGGGTACGGCCTGATCGTCCGCACGGCCGCGGAGACCGCCACCGCCGAGCAGTTGGAGGCCGACGTCGAGCGGCTGGTCAAGCGCTGGACGGCGGTGGAGGAGAAGCAGGCGTCGGCGAAGCCCCTGGAGTCGATCTACTCCGAGCCGCAGCTGGTCCTGCGGGTCATCCGGGACGTCTTCGGGCCTGAGCACACCCAGCTCATCATCAACGAGGCCGACCTGGCCGAGCAGGTTCGCGAGTACCTCCGGGAGGTCAGCCCCGAACACGTCGACAAGGTCGTGACCTACGAGGGTGATGAGCGTCTGTTCGACGCCTATGAGGTGACGACCCAGATCCGCCGGGCCCTGGAGAAGAAGGTCTGGCTCAAGTCCGGTGGGTACCTCATCATCGAGAAGACCGAGGCGATGTGGGTCATCGACGTCAACACCGGCAAGTTCGTCGGCAAGGACAACCTGGAGGAGACGGTCCTCCGCAACAACATCGAGGCGGCCGAGGAGATCGCCCGCCAGCTCCGCCTGCGCGACATGGGCGGGATCATCGTCATCGACTTCGTGGACATGATCGTCCCGGCCAACCGCGACGAGGTGCTCAAGCGCTTCAAGCGCGAACTGGCGCGTGACAAGACCAAGTCACGCGTGATGGAGATCTCCAAGCTCGGCCTGGTGCAGATGACCCGGAAGAACGTGTCCAAGGGACTGATGGAGGCCTTCACCGAGGAGACGGACGACGTCATCCCCGGCCGGCGCATCGTGGAGGATCTCCTGGCCTGAGGTGCGCTGTGCTGGCGGGCCGCTACTCCAGGACGAAGGTGACCTTGAGCGAGACCTGGTGCTGCGCCTGACCGTCGGCCAGACGGATCTCGTGGTCCTTGACCCAGACGTGTTCGACACCCCGCAGGGTCTCCTGGGCGCGAGTGATCCCGGCGTCGATGGCGGCCTCGTAGCTGTCGGCGCGGGCGGTGATCTCGGTGACACGTGCAACTGACATTGGCTCTGACTCCTGCGGTCTCGGAGAACCGAGGCCCTCGGACGAGGGGTCGGCGGCGCCGACTTAGGATCGGCGCTGATGCGCATCCTCGTACTGAACGGTCCGAACCTCAACCTCCTCGGGGTGCGCGCACCTGAGGTCTACGGCTCGACCACACTCGATGACCTGGTGACCCAGACCCGGGCATGGGCTGCTGAGTTGGGCGTTGCGCACGTCGAGGACTTCCAGAGCAATCACGAAGGCCAGCTGCTCGACCGGCTGCACGCGGCCCGCGGCCAGGTGGACGGCATCGTCTTCAACCCCGGAGCCTTCACGCACTCGTCCTATGCACTGCACGACGCGATCGAGGCGATCGAGGTCCCGACCGTGGAGGTGCACATCTCCAACGTCGAGGAGCGCGAGCCCTGGCGTCGGATCTCCCTGGTCAGGCCCGCCTGCGTGCACACGATCTACGGGCGCGGCGTCGAGGGCTATCGCTGGGCGGTGCGGCACCTGGTGAGCCGGTCCGCCTGGCCCGTCGAACGGGTTCGGTACGGAGACGATCCCGACGCGTGGCTGGACGTCCGGCTGCCCGATGCGCCGGGCCCGCATCCCGTCGTCGTGTTGGTCCACGGTGGCTTCTGGCGCCACTACTGGACCTTCGACACGGTCGAGTCGATCGCCGTCGATCTCGCGCGTCGCGGGGTGGCGGTCGCCGTCCCGGAGTATCGACGGGTCGGTCCGGTGAGCCGGTCGGAGGATGATCCGCCCGTCTGGGATGCCCACCTGGATGTGGCTCGAGCCGTCAGTGCGGTGCTGTCACACGACGAGATCGACGGCGGGCGCTGGGCGATCGCCGGTCACTCGGCCGGCGGGCAGTTGGCCATCGCCGCCCTCGACGCGCTGCAGCACTCGGACGGAGGCGAGGTCGAGCCACCGCGGCTGGTGGTGTCGTTGGCTGGTGTGGTCGACCTGCCCCGTGCCGTGGAGGACGACCTCGGCGGCGGAGCGGCCGGCCGGTACGTGGCCGGCCTGGCTGATCCGGTGCGGGTGTCCCCCATGCACCGGTTGCCCCTGACGGCGCCGCTCCTGGTCGCCCACGGGCGGCAGGACCCGAGCGTTCCGGTGGCCTACAGCGAGGCATACGCAGCGGCGGCAGCGGACACGGGCGTCGACGTCGAGTCGCTGATCACGGACGGCGGGCACTTCGAGTACCTCGAGCCCGAGGATCCGGCGTGGACGGCCGTGGCGGACCGCCTGGTGGCCTCTGTCCGGAGCTGACCACCTGCAGGCCCAACTCGGCGCGGGCACTGGTGCACGATCGGGGCCCAACCCACGTATTCGCGGCGTCTTGCACGATCGTGCAGTTGATCGTCCATAGCCGACGAAGTCCACGATCGCGCCGAATCACCCCTGCCATAAGGTGGGAACTCGAGCGCTGTCCGTCACGACTCCTGAGGTGATCCCAACGTCCGTGTCCCGTCGTTCGGATGACGATGAGATTCAACTCGCAGCAGCCCGCGCCGCCGCTGGTGACAGCCGTGCGTTCGACGACGTCTGCCGCGCGCACGCCGACGACGTGTGGCGCTACTGCAACGCCATCCTGCGCGACCGCGAGCGCGCCTTCGACGCGACCCAGGACACGTTCCTGCGCGCCACCTCGAGCATCCGCCGATTCCGCGGCGACGCCCCCGTCCGGGTGTGGCTGTTGATCATCGCCCGCCGTGCGGTGATCGACATGCTCCGTCGTGACGACCGTCGCAATGACCGTCAGGCCCTTGCCCCCGCCCCCGACGCGGTGACCGGCGCCGACACCGAGGCGGTTCTGATCGAGCAACTGGTCGCTGAACTCCCCGAGGACCGGCGGCAGGCGTTCGTGCTCACGCAACTCGTGGGCCTGAGCTACGAAGAAGCCGCGGGTGTCGCCGACGTCCCCGTCGGCACGATCCGCTCCCGGGTGTCGCGGGCCCGACGCGACCTGGTCACGGCACTGGCCGCCACCGACGAGGCGGAACCACGCCGCGACCAGGACCCGGTCGCTCCCACAGCCACGCTCCGACGACCCGAGGTCTCCCATGGGTAGACACACCGACCAGCCCACGCTCGACGAGCAGGTGCTGCACTTCCGCGAACGGATCGGGGCTGCGCCACCCGACGTCACCCGTGCCGCCAGCCTTGCGTTCGCACAGCGGTCCCAACCAGCGGGACAGCAGGTCCGAGCCGGACGGGTCCTGCTGGCGGTGGCAGGGGTACTGGGTCTGAGCCTCTCAGCCGTCGCGCTCGCGGGTCTGGCTGGGTGGGGCTTGGGTGCCTCGGTGGCTCGTGACATGCACCTCGGGCTGGACCTGTCCGCCGTGCAGATCGCCCTCGCTGTCGGTTGGCTCCTCGCCGCCTGGCGTCCCGAGCGGTACCGCTCGGGGTTGCTGCCCGTCAGTGCGGCCGCGGCCATCGCACTCACCCTGTCGAGTTCACTCGCCTCACCGGTCACCGCGACGGCAGGGACACAGGTGATCCTGGCGGAGGCGTCCCACCTCCCCGTGCTGCTCGGAACGGCCGGACTCTGGCTGGTGGCGCCCGGGGCCGGCACCTCGTTCCGACATCGATCGGGCCGCCGACCGGCTTCTCAAGCGACCGCCTGAGGACACCCCCCTCCTGCGACCGGTCAGCGCAACGCCGCGCGAATCGACAGGTGGGTGATCGCGACGACCAGGTCGTCGGTTCCCGTCGTCCCGCCGCGTTCGGCTCGGAGGTCCAACACCGCCTGCAGCGAACTCGGCTCGGCCGCCAGCAGCGTTGCGGCCGTCTCATCGTCCGGGTCGATCCACCTGAGCAGGTCGTGGCTGTCACCGCTCAGTGCTCGGGTGATCGCCACGGCCCGGTCGGCCTCGGCGGAGTAGCCGTCGGGCCGCAGGCTGCCCAGACCATAGGTCTCGGGACCGACGGTGCCCTCGGCAACCGTGCTCGGGCAGGGCATCCACGACGGGTTGACCGCCTCCGTCTCCTCGGCGTCGGTCATGCTCAGCGCCGCCACGGCCACCCCACACTCGCCGAGCAGGTGGGCCAGGTCCTCACCGCCGACGCGCACGGCAGCGTGCAGCAGCTCGAGGGTCCACACCGGTCGATCCTGGACGGGAAGGGCCACGTTGACCGTGTCGAGCGGCGGGAGCGACCGTGCGGCGACGAAGGGATGGGACGCCACCCTGGCGGCAACCTCTCCGGACTGCTGCCGCAGCCGGATGCCGGCGATCCCCTCCGGCTCTCCGGCCAGGGCTGCGACCAGGTGGGCCACGGTCGCGGGACGAGCGGCGCGGTCCGGTCCGGGAGCGGGGAGCGAGCGTGCCAGAAGGACGGCGACACGCGCCTGATCGGTCAGCCGAGGCAGTGATTGAGCATCCACAGCGGCGAGGGTATCCTGCAAGGTCGCGTGCCCACCGGGCGCGCTCGTCGTGCAGCCTGACGTCACGCGCCACCACACCCCTCCGGCCGGCAGACGGCGCATCAACCCCGGTAACCCTCCCCACACAAAGGCCCACCCATGTTCGCCGTTATCGCCACTGGCGGGAAGCAGTACAAGGTCGCCGTCGGCGACGAACTCGAGATCGAGAAGCTCGACGCCGAGGTCGACTCCTCCGTCGATCTGCGCGCGATCATGCTGGTCGACGACAACGACGAGGTGACCACCAACGCCGACGCGCTCGACAAGGCGTCCGTCTCGGCCACCGTCGTGGGGCAGTACATGGGTGACAAGGTCAGGATCTTCAAGTACCGGAACAAGACCGGCTACCGCCGCAAGACCGGCCACCGTCAGCCGATCACCCGCATCCGCGTCGACTCCATCTCGGCCTAGCGCCGCACTCGTCTCCAGGAGGAACACACCATGGCAACCAAGAAGGGCGGCGGCTCAACCAACAACGGCCGCGACTCCAACCCCAAGTACCTGGGCGTCAAGCGGTTCGGTGGCGAGGTCGTCACCACCGGCTCGATCATCGTCCGACAGCGAGGGACCAAGATCCACCCCGGCGAGAACGTCGGTCGGGGCAGTGATGACACCCTGTTCGCGCTGATCGACGGTCAGGTCAGCTTCCGCAACTCCGGCAAGCGCAAGTTCGCCGAGGTCCTGCCGGTCGAGTAGACCCACCGCCACGCACCGACGCCGCCAGCCCACCTCGGGTGGGCGGCGTTCGTCGTGTCGGGGCGATGTGTCAGGGGACGACCCCACAGGCCCCGGAGGTGGCACCTACCAGACCTCCGGTGGCCACCCGGCCTCGGGCGCAGCCAGTGCGGCATCGAAGTCCCTGACCGCCTCCGGCGACGTGGCGTCGATCAGGCCCGCCCGCAGCAGGTCCATGGCACGGACGTCGCCCATGTACACTGCAGCCAGGTCGTGGATGTCGAGGGAGATGTCGGCCGAGGAGTCATCGTCCACCTGCTCGACCGACGCACCCTCCGGCGCGACCTCAATACGCCACACGCCACGGTTCGCGGTGATCAGGTCGTCGTGGACCGCCACGGTCACGCTGGCCGAGCCGACGTAGCTGCGTGCCAGCAGCGCTGCCCGGACGTCGAGGACGCGCACGTACAACGCATCTGACCGAGTTCGGGTGATCCGCCGCACATCTTCCACGGCGAGGGGGAGCGAGTCGTCCACGGGCCGACGTGGGGCGCGGATCGTGTGGAGGAGATCGTGTCCGGCCAGGAAGCGCCACATCGCGATCTCGGCCGCAGGGTCCACACCGGCCAGCTCGGTGACGCGGAGCTCCATCCGTTGCTGGTCGGCGACGTCGACCCAGGTCATCCCGTACGCCGCATACGCCACATCCCGGCCGTCCCGGGTCGCCACGGCCACGACCTTGTCCGTCGCCCCGGCCAGACAGCTCTTGCGGGTGGAGAGGACCTGGAAGTCCCACCAGCCCTCCGACCGGCCGTGGAGCCCCGCACGGCGCCGGCGGGTTGCCTCATAGATCGGCTCGATCACCGTCCGCGCCTCCTCGAGCGGGACCAGACGAACCGAGTCCGCGGGGCCGGCCGCGCCTCGTTTGAACGCCAACCCACCGTGCACGTCCACGACCAGCTTCTGCAGGTCGATGGACGGCGCGAAGCCCCAGCGGCCGTAGATCGTCGCCTCCGATGCCCATAGCGCGGCCAGTGGCTCGCCGCGGTCACGAGCCTGCAGCAGCTGGTCGGTCAACATCCGCCGGGCAATGCCCCGTCGGCGATGGGTCGGGGACACGCCGACCCAGGTCGTCCCGGCACAGGCCACCGTGCCGCCCGGCACCGACAGCTCCAACCCGTAGTCCCCCAGACACCCGACCAATCGGCCGCTGTCGAAGGCCGCGATCGAGCGGGACACGTCCTGGATCGCCATCTCGGCGGCCCGGTCGGCGTCGTCGAACTCCTCGCCGAACACAAGCCCGAGCAGGTCCAGGGCATCGTCGGCCTCGTCGGTCGTGAACGGGCGGTACGTCAGGCTGTCGGCGGGAGCACGCATACCTCGATGAGGGTAGTGGCCGAGAGCCCCGACGAGGTGGTCGAATCGGTCAAGCGACGCCCGCCCGTCTACTCTCCGAGGCGTCGCCGGACCCCGTTTGTGCCAAGCCAGGCGCAGGCCGCCGACGGAACGCGCGAGGCAACCACATGGACGTAGTCGACTCACTCATGGACGTCGTGGGCAACACGCCCCTGGTCCGCATGCGGGCCTTCTCCCGCGACGTGAAGCCAACAATCCTCGCGAAGGTCGAGTACCTCAACCCCGGCGGGTCGGTGAAGGACCGCATCGGCATGGCCATGATCGAGGCGGCGGAGGCGTCCGGGGAACTCCAACCCGGCGGCACCATCGTCGAGCCGACCAGCGGGAACACCGGTGCCGGGCTGGCGATCGCGGCCTCCCAGCGGGGCTACAAGTGCATCTTCGTCATGCCGGACAAGATGTCGGCGGAGAAGATCAACCTGCTGCGCGCCTATGGAGCCGAGGTCGTGGTCTGCCCCACCGACGTCGACCCGGAGGATCCCCGGTCCTACTACAAGACCTCCGACCGACTCGTCGAGGAGACCCCTGGGGCCTTCAAGCCCGGCCAGTACTGGAACCAGGCCAACCCCCAGGCCCACTACGAGAGCACCGGCCCGGAGATCTGGCAGCAGACCGACGGCACCATCGACGTCTTCGTGGCTGGCGTCGGGACGGGCGGGACGATCACCGGAACGGCCCGGTACCTGAAGGAGCGCAACCCCGACATCCTGGTCGTCGGCGCCGACCCAGAAGGGTCGATCTACAACTCCGCGGAGGTGCACAGCTACCTCACCGAGGGCGTGGGCGAGGACTTCTGGCCCGGCACCTTCGACCCCGACCTGGTCGATGAGTACATCACCGTCAGCGACCGTGATGCGTTCCTGACGGCGCGCCGGATCACGAAGGAGGAGGGGATCCTGGTCGGTGGATCGTGCGGCACCGCGGCGTACGCGGCGCTCCAGGTCGCCAAGCGATTCGAGGAGGACGCTGTCATCGTCACGCTGCTCCCCGACAGCGGCCGCAACTACCTCTCCAAGATCTACAACGACGACTGGATGCGCGACCACGGCTTCCTGCGCTCCGGCGGCGCGGCCCGCCTGTCTGCGGTCCTCGACCACAAGCGGAGCGCCACGGACCTGCCGACCATCGTGCACGTCCATCCGCACGAGTCGGTCCGGGAGGCCATCGGAACGATGTCGGACTTCGGCGTCTCGCAGATGCCGGTCGTTGCCACAGCGGACGAGGGTCAGCAGACCCCGTCACGCTTCGACGAGCGGGCCAAGCTGATCGGCTCGATCCGCGAGCGGGGGCTGCTGGACCGCGCGTTCAACGACCCCGGCGTGCTCGAGAAGACCGTGGCCGACGTGATGGACGAGCCGCTCCCGGTGGTCGACACCTCCGACACCGTCGACGACGCGATGGGCCAACTGACCAAGCAGGCCTCAGCCGTCCTGGTGTGCGAGGGCCAGTCTCCGGTCGGGGTCCTGACGCGCGCCGACATCCTCGAGTTCATGACGGCATCGAAGGACACCTGATGGCGGACCGTGACGCTGCTGCGCACGACGAGGCGTCGGCTTCCGAGCCGGCGGGATTCTCAGCCGACTCGGCGCGCGATGCTCATCCTGCGCCCCGCGAGGCGTCGGCTTCCGAGCCGGTGGGATTCTCAGCCGACTCGGCGCGCAGTTCCCTGAAGCGCTGGCAGGACGCCGGCTTCGCCACCCGCGCCATCCACGCCGGGCAGGACCCCGAACCCCGGACCGGGTCCGTCGCCGTCCCGGTCTTCCAGACCTCCACCTTCGCCCAACCCGCTGTCGGGCAGGACCTCGGGTGGGATTACGCCCGCTCCGCCAACCCGACGCGCGATGCGTTGGAGGAGTCGCTGGCCTCCATCGAGAAGGGCCGGTACGGTCTGGCCTTCGCCAGCGGCTCCGCGGCGCAGGACGCCATCGTGCGGACCCTGCGACCCGGCGACCACGTGGTCATGGCCCCCGACGTCTACGGCGGCACATACCGGCAGTTCAAGCACGTCCACGAGCCCTGGGGTCTGACCTTCGACCCGGTCGACCTCGGTGACCTCGCCGCCGTCGAAGCGGCGTGGCGGCCCGAGACCGCCGTCATCTGGATCGAGTCACCGACCAACCCGCTGCTCAACGTCTTCGACATCCAGGCGTTGGCCGAGTTCGCGCACGAGCGAGGCGCCACGGTTGTGGTCGACAACACCTTCGCGACGTCCTACCTGCAGCAGCCGCTGACGCTCGGCGCCGACGTGGTGGTGCACTCGACGACCAAGTACCTGGGCGGCCACTCCGACGTCGTCGGCGGGGGCATGGTCACCAACGACGAGGAGACCTACGAACGCGTCAAGTTCAATCAGAACGCCATGGGTGCGGTGCCCGGCCCGTGGGACGTCTACCTCGTGCTGCGGGGCATCAAGACCCTCGCGCTGCGGATGGACCGGCACTGTGACAACGCCCAGGCCTGTGTGGAGGTGCTGACCTCCTCCGACGTGGTGACCTCGGTGCTCTACCCGGGCCTGGCGGGGCATCCCGGCCACGACATCGCCACCCGCCAGATGCGCGACTACGGCGGCATGATCAGCTTCCGGGTGGGTGATGAGGACACGGCACGTCGGATCTGTGCGTCCTTCGAGGTCTTCACCCTGGGCGAGTCGCTCGGCGCTGTCGAGTCACTGGTCGAACACCCCGGAGCGATGACCCACCAGTCTGTGGCAGGCTCGCCCTTGGAGGTGCCGAGCGATCTGATCCGCCTCAGCGTGGGGGTGGAGTCCCGCGAAGACCTGGTGGAGGATCTCCGACAGGCCCTGGCCGCCGGCTCGGCAGGCTGACCGGACGAGGTTGCTGGTGCTCGACACGCTGGTGTGTGCGGTCCAGAACGCCCTGCTCACGCTCACGGGAGCCGTGGGCCGGGTGAATCCGCTGGGGCGACTGCGCGAGGGCGTCGGGATCACCAGCGGTCAGGTCGATCAGTACCGCTGGGCGTGGGAGGCGCACAACGCGGCTGCTCTTGCGAAGGACGGCCCGCTGCTGGTCGTGCTCGGGGACTCTGCGGCCCAGGGCATCGGCGCGTCGACGCCCTTCGACGGGTGGGTCGGCCAGGTGGTGGGGCGGATGCGCGATGCTGATGGGGTGCCGTGGCGAGTGGTGAACCTGTCGGTCAGCGGGGCACGTGCGCGAGACGTCCTCGACTCCCAGCTGCCACGGCTGTACCGGCTGGGTCAGCCGGTGCAGCTGGTGATCTGCGCCGTCGGTGGCAATGACATGTATCGCACGCCGTCGTGGCTCGTGCGCGAGCACTTCTCACGGCTCGTGCGGTCCCTGCCGGCGCCGGGAACCCTCGCCGAGGACCAACGAACGGTCATGACCACGCTCCCGCAGGGGCTCGGTCGACGACGTGCCCGCATTGCCGGGGACATCGTGACGCAGCAGGCACCGCAGCGCGGCATCCTCGTCGCCGACCTGTGGGCGACGACCGGACCGCCGTGGCAGGGCAAGTACGCCGAGGACTACTTCCATCCCAACGACGTCGGGTACGGCTTGTGGGCCGATGCCATCGTCCCGGCTGCACGTGCGGCATGACGGCCGACGGACGGCCCACTCCGTGACTGAGGAGACGGCGTCACCGTGACGCGGCTGGTAGCGCTCCTCATGGTCCTCGCGCTGCTGCTGACGGCCTGTGATGGCGGCGACGAGCCAGAGCCGCCCGAGCAGGCGGCGTCGGATGCCTCCGCTGATGGGTCAGCCGATGAGGAAGCAGCCCTGCCGGACAGCGCAGCAGGAATCCGTCTCGGCTACCGCCCGCAGTGGCCCACCCCGATCCAGATCGGCCAAGATGACGGCTTCTTCGCCCAGGCGGTGGGGGTCGACGTGGAGTGGGTTGCCCTGGACAGCGGGCCAGAGATGGGGGAGGCGTTGGCAGCTGGCGAGGTCGACATCGCCTACTCCCTGGACCTCGCCTCGTTCGCCGAGGCTGTCCAGAACGGTCCGGCCAGCCGTGTGGTCGGTATTGCGGTCAGCTACTCCGAGGCAGTCGAGACGAGTGGTGGCGGCACCTACGACATCGTGGCCGTCCCCGAGACGGTGGCCGACGAGCGTCCGCAAGTGGTCGCCGCCTTCCTCCGGGTCACCCAGGACTTCAATCGCATGTGGGCCGACAGCTCCGAGGAGCTCAACCCGATCATCGCCCAGGCGGCGGGGATGGAGGGCGTGGGCGACTTCCTGGCCGGTGAGCAGTGGTTCTCCTTCCCGACGCTGGAGGAGCAGCTCAGCGAGGAGTGGATGGGCGGCCGGGTCGTCGAGGAACTGGCTGCCCAGATGGACACGCTGGCCGAGACGGGCGAGGGCCCCGCGGCACCATCCGATGTGAGCGAGTTGGTCACCACGAGCTTCCTCGAGACCGCCCTCGATGGCTGAGGCAGACCCGCGTCTGGGCAGAGGGGCTCAGTAGCCGAGGGCCGGGTCGACCAGGCCGAGCAGGGACTCACCCGCGGCGAAGCGACGGAGATTCGCCCGGATGCGGGCCGTCACCAACGGCCTGGCCATCTCCTCGGTGTTGGCAACGTGTGGCGTGATCAGGCAGTTCGGGTGCGCCCACAGCGGATGGCCGTCGGGCAGCGGTTCTGGATCGGTGACGTCGAGCGCCGCTCCCGCGATCACATCGGCGCGAAGAGCATCGACCAGGTCCTCGGTCACGACGTGAGCCCCGCGAGCCACGTTGACGAGCCAGGCGTGGTCGGGCATCGCAGCCAGCGCCTGGGCGTCGATCACACCGCTGGTCTCTGGCGTGAGCGCCAGGGCCAGCACCACTGCGTCGGCATCGGCCAACGCCTCCGTGGTGTGGTCGGCTGCAAGGACCCGGGCCACGCCATCCATGGGGGAGGGGTCCCGACGCACCACGGTGATCTGGGCCTCGAAGGGCATCAGCATGCGGATGAGCGACGTGGCGATCCCGCCGCCACCGAGGATCGTGACATTGCCACCCATCAGCGACGTGCCCCACTGCGGCCCCCACGACCTCGCCGCTGCCCGGGCCGGCAGGTCGCGCAGGCCGGCCAGCAACAACGCCAACGCGTGTTCGGCGACGGGGTCGGCGTAGATCCCCTTGCCGCAGGCCCAGGTCCGACCGTCATCGAAGAGCCCGGCCTCGGCGAAGGCCTCGACGCCGGCCCAGAGCAGCTGGACGGTGGTGATCTGCGGGCAGCGCTCCAGCAGCTCGGCCAGCGGGGCAGGGTCGGTCGGGTCCGTCCAGATCAGCACCTCGGCGTCCTCGGGTGGGACGACGACTGCGCCGCTGTCACCGACGACGTCGATCAGGTAGGACCGGACGTCGTCCGGCTGGACGGCGACCAGCGGGCCGCTGGCTGCCGCGCTGGTGTCACTCTCGCCGCCCACGACGCGTCAGCTTGCCGGCAGCAGGTCGCGCGCCGCCGCCATCAGCAAGACGGCCTGGGCGGTGTCGATCTCCGTGTCCGGGTCCACGACGGAGCCGGCAAACACGTACACCCCACCGTCGGCGTCCTCGACGAGGAAGGCGGTGGTCACCAGACCCGGCTCGGAGCCGCCCTTGAACAGGATCTGGGACCACCGTCCTTCGCTGTCCGGAACACCCGGGTTGGTCGTGAGTGCCTCGGCCAGCGGCTCCATGCCCTCCTGGCCGATCCGCTGGTGCAGCGCGGCGAGCACCCGGCACAGATCGGCTGGTGACGCGAACCACTCCACGGTGTCCGGGCGGATCGGCCCATCGGCGAACAGGTCAAGGCCCGGCAACGCCGTGCCTGCCAGGTCATCCAGGATGGCCCGGCGGGCCGCCTCGTCGCCTGCCTCCCAGGCGTCAAGGACCGCTGGGTCGGCGGCCTTCAGCTGGAACAGCTCCCTGGTGGTCGGGAACGGCAGGTTCAGCTCCGGCGAAGAATGGCCCCAGCCCGACTGGGCTGCCTCGACGGCCTCCCTCCCCACGGTGTCCATGAGGAGATCCGTGGCGGTGTTGTCGCTGATCGAGATCATCAGGGTGGCCGCCTCCGCGACGCTGACCTGCTCGCCAGCCGGCGCGTCCTGCAGCTGACCGCTCGGCAGGCTCCGGATCTCGTCGGTGACCGTGAGCTGGTCGGACCAGGCCAGGTCGCCGGCTTCGATGGCATCCACCACCGCGCCGAGCACGTAGAGCTTGAAGGCTGATCCGATCGGCGCTGGGGTGTCTGCGTCCACGCCCAGGTCGACCGCGCACGCGCCGTCGGTCACGGTCGCCGCGGCAAGGTTCACCGCTCCGAGCGCTTCCAGTCGGCTGACTGCGTCGGTCAGGGACTCAACGGGTGGGTCGAGCTCGGGCGGCTCGCCGGGGGAGGCCAGGAGACCGACGATCTGGCCGTCCTGATCCAGGCTGAGGGAGAGGATCAACGACATCCCGTCGGTCCCGATGATCTCCTGGACCAGGTCGGTGCTGGTCCGCTCCAACTCCTCGCCCAGCGCATAGGGGGCGATCGCGGCCAACTGGTCCAGGACGGGCAGGAACTGGTCGAACGGCACCTGCGTGCGGAATTGCTCGGCGAACACCTCCTCATAGGTAGCGGCGTCGATCGGCGCACCGTTGAGCAGCCCGAGTGCGAATTCGAACCGCTCGTCGAGCAGGTCTGTCGTGTTTTCGCCCGCCTCGTCGACGGCGGTGTCGGTCGGAGTGTCAGTTGCCGCGTCATCGTCGGACGCCGTCGGGTCGGCGTCGGGCGATGAGGTCGCGACGTCTGCCTCGGTCGTCGTGGCCTCCGCGACCGTGGGGGTCGCCTCCTCCTCCGTCGGCTCGGTATCGCCACCGGAGCAGGCGGCGAGCAGCGCTGCGACCAGCATCGTCAGCAGCAGAGGTAGGGACGGTCGAGGCGGCGGTCCTCCCGAAGTCATGAGGCGACGATACCGGCGATGTCGCCCCCAGGGTTGCCGAGTCGGCGGCGAACTGGCCGGCCGTCCACTGGCGCCGGGCGCCATCGATTGCGTAGCGTGGCCACTCCGGCACACCGGGTTGCCGGAACGCTGGACAAGGAGGCACGGGAGACGTTGGCTGACACGGTTCTACCGGCGTCAGCGACCAGCTAGCCGCCGCGCTCGCCGACTGACCCTGGTGGAGGACCATTCCAGTTCTCCACCAGGGCCTGGCCACCTCCTGCCCCAACCGAACCACTACTGTGGCCCGGTCATGTTCACCGACCTCGTCAAGATCAACGCGCGCGGCGGCAACGGCGGCGATGGGGTCACGTCGTTCCGCCGGCAGCCGTATGAGCCCAAGGGGCCACCGGAGGGCGGTGGTGGCGGAGACGGAGGCGACGTCATCGTCCGGGCCGATGCCCAGCTCGCGACCCTCATCGACCTGCACTACCGGCCGCACCGAACGGCCGAGAGTGGCACCAACGGCTCCGGGGACCTGCGGCATGGCGCGAAGGGCGAAGACGAGATCGTGCTCGTGCCGGTCGGCACCGTCGTCACGGAGGCCGACACCGAGGAGGTCCTGGCCGACCTCGTCCGTGACGGACAGGAGGTGATCGTCGCCGCCGGCGGGCGTGGGGGTCGGGGCAACGCCGCCTTCCGCACGCGGGAACGCCGCGCGCCGGCCTTCCACGAGTACGGCGCGAAGGGTGAGGAGGTCTGGATCACCCTCGAACTCAAGCTGATGGCCGACGTGGCCCTGGTCGGCTTCCCGAACGGAGGCAAGTCTTCGCTGATCGCCCGGCTGTCCGCGGCCCGTCCCAAGATCGCGGACTACCCGTTCACCACGCTCACGCCGAACCTCGGCGTGGTCACGGCCGGGGACACCGACTTCGTCGTCGCAGACGTGCCCGGTCTGATCGAGGGAGCCGCGGATGGCAAGGGTCTGGGCCACGAGTTCCTGCGCCACGTTGAGCGGGCCGGCGCGCTGGTGCACGTCCTCGACTGCGCCTCCGGCTACGCCGCCGAGGCCGGTAGCCACCGCCGCTACGAGCAGCGGAACCCGGCAGAGGACCTGCAGGTGACGCTGGCCGAGCTGCGGACCTACATGCCCGAGCTCATCGACCGGCCTGCCCTGGTCTGGCTGAACAAGGCCGATGCCGATCCCGACATGGCCGAGCTCATCCGACCCGAGCTGGAGGCTGACGGGTGGGAGGTCCTCGCCGGCTCGGCCGTGACGGGTGCGGGAGTCGACACGCTCAAGTGGCGGCTGGCCGACCTGGTCAAGCAGGCGCGGAGTGAACGAGCAGACCCCGGCCACCCGGAGCCGACGGCGCGTCCGGTGCTCCGGCCACGCCAACAGAGCGACCAGCGCGACTTCCACGTCGAGAAGGTCGGCCTCGGGGGCGGCGAGTACGGCTGGCGAGTGCACGGCGACCGCCTCGAACGGTGGATCCACCAGCTCGACCTCAGCAACGATGATGCCGTCAGCTATCTCCAAGGACGGCTGTCACGTGCCGGTGTCGAGGCGGCGCTGGCCGAGGCCGGCGCCCAACCAGGTGACGATGTCGAGATCGGCGGCAGCGTCTTCGTGTTCAAGCCGGAGGAGTGGGACGACCCCGACTCGGGCTTCTACGACGACGAGCTCGACCTGCCCGTCGAAGCCGCGGGGCCACACGAGTGGACCGAGGAGGTGGAGTGACCTCGCCCGCTCAGGAGCCGGTGGCCGCCACGCGCTTCCCCCGACCCGACCGGGTGGTCATCAAGGTCGGGTCCTCCTCGTTGACGGCTGCCGACGGGGGGCTGGACGGTGGGCTGATCAGCACTCTCTGCGATCAGATCGCCGACATCATCGAGGCGGGTGTGCAGGTCGTCCTGGTCTCCTCCGGCGCTGTTGCTGCGGGGCTCCGTCCGCTGGGTCTGGCGGCACGGCCGACGGATCTCGGTCGCCAGCAGGCGGCAGCGAGTGTCGGGCAGGGGGCGTTGATCCAGGCCTACACGGCAGCCTTCGACACCAGGTCTCTCGCGTGCGGCCAGGTGCTGCTGACGCCTGACGATGTCATCGACCGGCAGCGCTACCTCAATGCTCGTACGACCTTCACCGAGTTGCTGGCCTACGGGGCCGTGCCCGTCGTGAACGAGAACGACACCGTCGTCACGGATGAGTTGCGCTTCGGGGACAACGATCGCTTGGCGGCGCTGGTCGCGTCCATGCTGGGGGCCGGCTTGCTCCTGCTGCTCAGCGACGTGGACGGACTCCATGACGGGTCACCGTCGTCGGGAGCGCCCGTTCTGGACCGGGTCGATGCGCTGCACGACCTGGACGAGCGGCACTACGGGGCCTCGACCAGTGGCGTCGGGACCGGTGGGATGGCCAGCAAGCTGGAGGCGGCCCGGATCGCCACGTTCTCAGCTGCGAACTGCGTGATCGCCCGGGCCCACCGGCCCGACGTGGTCACCCAGGTGCTCTCCGGTGAGCAGGTCGGTACCTGGTTCCCTCCGGCGGACAAGCGGCCGGAGTCGCGTCGGCTCTGGGAGGTGTTCGCCCACCGGCCGACCGGTCGCCTCCACCTCGATGCCGGCGCTGTGACCGCAATTCGCCGGGGCGGGGCGTCGCTGCTCGCCATCGGGGTGACCGGCTGCGATGGTGCGTTCGCCCGGGGAGACGCGGTCGATCTCGTCGGCCCCGACGGCGTGGCGGTCGCCAGGGGTGTCACGGCCTTCGACGCCGACGATGTCGCCGCGGTCGTGGGACGCTCCAGCGGTGCGGTGCGCGAGGCGCTGGGAGCGGCCTCGGCGAAGCCTCTCGTGCACCGCGACCACCTCGTCGTCACGGTCTGACGGGCCCCTGGGCGGGGTCGGAACACGTGCCGCACCACCCGGGAAGCGACACAGCAACTCCGCTTCGCGGCCGGCCGGCCACGGCGCCAGGAGTCCGGCCCTGCGATCCTGGGACGCGTGCGTTCCGCCAGGCAGCCGAGACGGCGGGGGAGTGTCCCCCGACGGGGTTTCGCCGCCGCGTTCGCTGGCCTGTTGCTCATCGCGGCCGTACCCAACGACCCCCTCGTCGAGCAGCAGGCCCACCTGGAGGTCATCCGTGCCTTCGACGCGTGGAACAACCAGCAGGGCGCTGGCGCCGTGGTCGCTGTGCTCGACACCGGCGTCGACCTGGAGCATCCCGACTTGGACGGCCGCCTGGTGCCGGGTGTCGACCTGGTCGATCCCGGAACCGAACCGGATGACCCACAGGGCCATGGGACCATCGTGGCGGGCATCGTCGCCGCCAACGCCGACAACGGTCAGGGGACGGCGGGTGTTGCGCCGGAGGCCAGCATCATGCCGATCCGGGTCCTCGACGCCGAGGGTCGCGGTGACAGCCAGATCGTGGCCGACGGCATCCGCTACGCCATAACCCAGGAGGTCGAGATCATCAACCTCTCGCTGGCAGAGGTCCAGCAGGAGGGGCTGATCGGCCTCAGCCTGGTCCAGAACGCCGAGGTGCGCCAGGCCATCTCCGAGGCCGACGCCGCCGGCATCCTGGTCGTGGCAGCTGCCGGGAACGCCGGGCGGTCGTCAACGCCCTACGCCTCGGACTCGCCCGTGCTCGTGGTCGGTGCGACGACCGGAGCCGACGATCGTGTCTGGATCGACTCCAACGTCGACGACCGAACGATCTTCGCACCGGGCGTCGACATCTACTCCACCTGGGAGGACGGCCGCTACGCCCGCGGTGACGGCACCTCGTTCGCCACCCCCATCGTGGCGGGCGGTGCCGCGGTGTTGATGGGTGCGGGTGCCGACTCGGTGACCACCCGCCAGCTGTTGGTGGACAACGCCGTCGACATCGGGATCGGCTTGGGTCGGATCGATCTGGCCGCCGCCGTCCAGGCGTTCGAGGTCGCTGCGCCGGTGGCGCCTGCGCCAGCCTCAACCGGAGTGGCCACGCCAGACGTCGCCGTGGCTGCCTCCCCGCGGCCCGAGCCGACCGGATCCTCCACCGCACCTGACGTGGGCCTGGAGGTCGTCCAAGAGGTACCCGCCGTGCCACAGGCCACGCCGGTGCCCGAGCCGACGTCGGTCGTGACGGAGGCGCCCCCCGATATCGCGACGGTCACGACACCGACGGCCAGCCCAGCCACGACAGCCGAGACCGAGCCGACCTCCGGCCCAACACCAGCCGATGCGGCTGAGCCTCTCGCGGGCAACGCCGATCTCCGGATTGGCGAGGGCAGTGGCGGCATGAGCGTCCGGACCGCGGCAACGGTCGCCGGGATCGTGCTGGGTGCCGATGTCATCCTGCTCGGCGTCCTGCTCGGCCGCCGCCGGAGGGACACGCCGACGGCCTAGTTCGTGCTGGCTCTGACATGGTGGGTGGGCTTCCCCCCGCTGAGGCGCGCAAACTCCACCCACCCGTCCTCAGCGCGCCATGGTGGGTGGGCTTCCCCCCGCTGAGGCGCGCGAAGTCCACCCACTCGTCGACCAGCCGCCGACGTGGACCGCCGCTACTCCTCGGGTTCGTCAGCTCCCGGGAAGCGAGGCGGACGACGCCCGGACCACGCCCCGTCGTCGGCCACCTGCAGCACCATCTGGGTGATCATCTCCGGGGTGACCTCCAGCAGCCGCCACACCTCGATGGCCGTGCCGATGTCAGAGGTCCAGCGGGCCAGCACCTCGTCGTCGTCCCGGTCGACCTCGACGTACAACTCCCGCTTCGGCGACATCTGACGGGTCTTCATCCGTGCCAGGTACTCCTCGCCCGACGCCGACCAGCCCGTTCGGACGATGAAGCTGTCCGGCTTGCTGGCCTTGAGCTGCTCGGCCACGACCTGCAGGTGGGCAGACAGTTCGGCGTGCCGATCGCGCTTGGCCTGGTCGAGCGCGGCGTCTCGCTGGGCCTCCTCCTCACGGACGCGGTCCATCTCGGCTTCGGCCTGCTCCCGTTCGGCGGCCAGTTTCTGATTGCGGGAGAGACGCTGCTGCAGTGCGTCGGAGAAATCGCTCATCACCGCCACTGTAGGTCGGCCGGTGACCACCCTCTGGCGCCTGCTGCTGGCCGCGGCTGGAGACCGCCGCCCATGTGAGCAACACACCCCCGACCTAAACTGACCCGGGTCATGTTCGTGCCGGCCGATCCGGCCCCCAGTCAAAGGCCTCCTGTGTCATCCGACAACCACTCCGGGGAGTTCACGGGCCTGCCTGACACCGAGGCCCGCCTCGAAGCCGTCGGCTACCTCCCGTCGACCTCGATCGCGACCACCACCTATCTCGCGGACCGGCTGGCCAAGCCGGTGCTGGTCGAGGGGCCCGCCGGAGTTGGCAAGACCGAGTTGGCCAAGGCCGTCGCCGCAGCCAAGAACGCCCGGCTGGTTCGACTGCAGTGCTACGAAGGTCTGGACGAGGCGAAGGCGCTGTATGAGTGGAACTACTCCAAGCAGCTGCTCCGCATCCAGGCAGCGCAGGGCAGCGATCGGGTCTGGGAGCAGACCCACGAGGACATCTTCAGCCGCGAGTTCCTGCTGACCCGCCCGCTGCTGGAGGCCATCAGCGTGGACACGCCAACCGTCCTGCTGATCGACGAGATCGACAAGGTCGACTTCGAGTTCGAGGCCCTGCTGCTCGAGATCCTCTCCGACTTCCAGGTCACCATCCCCGAGTTGGGCACCGTGGCGGCGGTCCACCAGCCCTATGTGGTCCTGACGTCGAACTCGACCCGGGAGCTGTCCGAGGCCCTCAAGCGCCGCTGCCTCTTCCTCCACATCGACTACCCGGAGGTCGAGCGCGAGAAGGCCATCGTCATGGCCAAGGTCCCGGAGGTGCCGGAGGCACTGGCCGACCAGCTCGTCCGCGTGGTCCGCAGCCTGCGGAACCTCGAGCTGAAGAAGAGCCCGTCCATCTCAGAGAGCCTGGACTGGGCCCGCACGCTCATGGCCCTGGGCTATGACTCCCTGAACAGCGAGGTGGCCATATCGACGCTGAACGTCGTGCTGAAGTACCAGGCCGACCTGGACAAGGCGATCAAGCACCTCGACGTCCCGCCGGACCCCTCACTGAACTAGCACCACACTGACCCGATGCCGCAGATCACACCGCCCGATCCGACTCTCCAGGGGTTGCAGGCGCGGCTGCTCGACTTCCACCACGCGCTGCGCGATGCCGGTGTCGGGGTTGCGATCAGCGACGGCATGGACGCCATGCGAGCGACCACGCACATCGACCTGCTGGACCGCGAGGTCTTCCGTGAGGCGCTGGCTGCAACGCTCACCTCGGCACCCAGCCACCGGGTGGCCTTCGACACGCTCTTCGACATCTACTTCCCGCGGACGCACGCGTTGCCGGGGGAGGAGGAGGCCCCCGCCGGCACCCCCGGGGCCCCGGACGGGCCGCCGCTGGAGCCGATGGCGTTCCTCTCTGATCTGATCGCCCAGCTCATGGAGGGTGATGACGCCGCTCTTCGCCGCATGGCCCAGGAGGCCGTTGGCCAGTTCGGGCGGGTGGAGAACGCCGACGGGTCCAACTCCTACTTCGCCTACCGGGTCTATCGGCACTTCAACCTGCGCGGGTTGCTCCGTCGGCTCCTGCAGGAAGCGGGGATCGAGGATCAGGACGACCTGGTTTCGCGGCTGGCGGCGGACGAGTTCGAAGCCCGCCTGCGCCGCTTCCGGGAAGAGATCGATGCAGAGATCCGCCGTCGCCAGGTCGAGTCCCGCGGCGCCGAGGCCATCGCCAGACGCGCGGTTCGCCCCCTGCCCGAGGACGTCGACTTCTTCTCCATCACCGCCGACGAGCAGGCCCACATGCGCCGTGCCGTACGGCCCCTGGCCCGGAAGCTCGCGACGCGGCTGGCCGTCAAGCGCAAGCGGGCGAGGGACGGGACGTTCGACATCCGCCGGACGTTGCGGAGGTCGCTGGGCACCGGCGGCGTGCCCATCGACCCGGCGTTCAAGTCCAGGAAGATCCACCGTCCCGAGCTGATCCTGATCTGTGACGTGTCGGGGTCGGTGGCGGCGTTCGCCAAGTTCACCCTCATGTTCACCCACGCCCTGCAGGGCCAGTTCAGCAAGGTGCGGTCGTTCGCCTTCATCGACACCGTCGACGAGGTCACACATCTGTTCGAGGACGGCGACTTCGGTCGGGGGATGGCTCGGATGACCGATGAGGCGGACCTCGTCTGGCTGGACGGCCACTCGGACTACGGTCACGCCTTCGAGGTCTTCGCCCAGCGGTACGCGACCGCGGTGACGGCCCGCTCGACCGTGCTCGTCCTGGGCGACGCGCGGAACAACTATCGGGCCGCGAACGTCTGGGCGCTGAAGGAGATCGCGACCAAGGCCAAGCGCACGTTCTGGCTGAATCCCGAGCCCGCGCTGCAGTGGGACTCGGGCGACTCGATCGCCCGCGACTACGCAGCTGTCTGCGACCAGATGGTGGAGTGCCGCAACTTGGGGCAGTTGGCCGAGTTCGTCGAGCAGATCGCGTGACCTGATGAGGCTGACGGGACGAACCGCCTGGTGTGATCTGACCTGCTTCGCCCCTAGACTCTGATCTCTATGGCCCGCCGGCTCGGCATCATGGGCGGCACCTTCGACCCGATCCATATGGGGCATCTGGTGGCCGCCGAGACGGCGCGCGTGGATGTCGGCCTGGACGAGGTCGTCTTCGTGCCCGCAGGTGATCCGTGGCAGAAGACGGACCGGGATGTCTCCCCAGCCGAGCAGCGCTATCTGATGACCGTGCTGGCAACGGCGGCCAACCCGGCCTTCAGCGTCAGCCGGCTCGAGGTCGACCGGGACGGCCCGACCTACACCGTCGACACGCTTCGAGCAGTCCGGGACGAGCGCCCCGGTACCACGCTGTTCTTCATCACCGGGGCCGATGCGATACTGAACATCCTGACCTGGAAGGACGCGGAGGAGGCCCTCCAGTTGGCGACGTTCGTCGCCGCCACCCGTCCTGGCCATGACCTGTCCTCTTTGGAGCGGCAGGGGCTCCGGGAGCACGTCACGGTGCTCGACATCCCGGCCCTCGCCATCTCCTCGAGCGACATCAGGGCGCGCTTCGCTGCGGATGCTGCCGTGCGCTACCTGATCCCGGACTCCGTCGAGCAGTTCGCCAGGAAGCACGCCCTGTACGCAGCGGCGGCGGCGCGACCCGGCGAGCACCTGCAGGAGGTGGCCGTCGGTGGCTAGCGACGACACCGAGGAGCTCGAACCGATCCAGCTGGGCCCGCAGGGGCGAGCCACCGTGCAGCAGCGCGTCGCCGAACGCGAAGCCTCGACCGTGGACACCGGGCCGCTGCCGACTCGGACGGCCCGGCGAACCGCGGCCACGGCAGCCGGCAAGCCAGAGCCACTGCCCAGGCGAACGCCTCCCCAGCGCCCCCCGCGACGACCGGGACAGCCCGCCGCGGCGAAGCGGCGCCCGGCTACAGGTCAGCCGACGGCCGGCGCCCGACCCGCCGCCCGCTCAGCGCCGTCGGAGGACATCGACACCCCACCGCGTCGTCGCCATCAGGAGTCATCCACGGTCGCGCCGCAGCCTCGCGAGGACGAAGGCCGTCGGCAGCCCCGCACGCGACAGCGTCGCAGCGGTCGTCGCACGGCCTACGTCGCCAAGCAGCGCCGCAGGTCGCGCTTCTCGCTCCGCAGCCTCTTCCGTCGACGACGGCCGCCTGAACGACGGCAACGGCCGGCGACGTCGCCCCCGAGCCGCACGCCGCAGAAGCAGGAGGAGGCCGCCGGACAGCGTCAGCGGACGACATCGCCGCAGCACGGCGATGGACCGACGCAGGCGTCCAGACGGACGGCGGACCCCACTCGTGTCCGGCCTGCCGATGGTCGCCGCTCAGACCGTGGCGGCACGCCACGACCAGCGGGAGGGCAGCAGCGCAGACCGACGCCGACGACGCGACAATCGAATCGGCGCGGAACCCGTCCGGCCGAAGGTGCGACACCACAGCCCGCCACACGTCAGCCAGGACGTGGGCGGCCTGCTGAACGGCGGCCCGAACGGCGGGAGGGTCCCCGGCAGCGAGCGGCTGGTCAGCGGCGTCAGGACGGACCGGGGACCGGTCGCGCCCTCCTCGACGATCCAGACATCCGGCCGGGTGAGGTCGAGCCGTCCGAGGTCGAGGACAGCCCGACGCCGCGCCCGGCCGTCCGTGAGGCGTTGCGAGACGTCGGAGCCCGTCTCGCGGCCGCCGTCCGGCGCCTCCTCCGCAGCCTCGGCTACACCCTGATCGCGGTCGGGTTGGCCAGTCTGGTCATCGTCGGGCTCGTCGCCCTGTTGACCGACGTCGAAGCCGACCCCGAGGCGGCCGAGTCCGAGGCCGCTGCCGCGCCCGTCATCGAGCAGACCGTCATCGCACTCATCAGGACCGAGGACGGCACCCCAGGGGCGGCCGGCCTGACCCTGCTGGCGTCCGGAGCCGATGGCAGCGCGAGCGCCACGTTCATCCCCACGACCACCCTCGCCGAGGTGCCAGGCGTCGGCTTGGACCGCATCGGCCTGGCACAGCAGTACGGCGGGGCGGATCTCGCCGCGGCGACCATCGAGAACGCGATCGGGATCCAGATCGACGGGACGGTCACGGTCGACCGCAACGACCTCGGTTCACTGCTGCAGCGGGCCGGGGGAGCGGAGATCGAGATCCCCAGCCGGCTGGTCGCGCGAGCTGCCGACGGGACCGGAACCGTTGCGTTCGAGTCGGGCACGCAGTTCCTGAACGGTCTCCGTCTGGCCGAGTACTGGGCGTTCGAACAGCGTGGTGAGAGCGAGCTCGACACCTTCCCCCGCCAGCAGCGAGCCCTGGAGGCAAGCCTGGCAGCGCTGGCTGAGGACGACCTGGTGGAGGAGCTCTTCAGCACCACTCCGCGCGAGCTCAGCACCCGGCTGGACTCAGCCGTCCTGCGCACCGTGATCGAGACCGCGGCGGTCGCGGCTCGTGAGAACCGACTGGCCGTGCAGTTGCTGCCCGTCGAGCCCTTCGGGTCCACCGACGAGACCTTCGGGGCCAGCTATCAGATCCGGGAGGACGAGGTCGCCGACCTGGTGGCCACCCACTTCGCCGGAGCCGTCCCCGACGGTGCCGGTGACGGACCTGTCGCGATCCAGGTGCTCAACGGCGTCGGGGTTCCTGGGATCGGCCAGCAGGTCGACGGGCGCCTGCGAGGGCTTGATCTCCGGATCGTCCGGACCGAGAACGCCCGGACCTTCGACTTCACCGAGACCCAGATCGTCGTCTACGACGAGGATCCGGAGCTGATGGCGACGGCCCGCCAGGTGCGCGAGTCTCTGGGCGTCGGTACGATCTTGATCAGTCGGCAGCCCCAAAGCGTGGTCGATCTGACCGTTGTTGTCGGGGATGACTTCCTGGGAAGTCCTGCCGCCCCGACTGATCTTCAGCCGGGCCCGCAATCCTGATAGGCCCTGATCGCTGACCGACAGCCAAGGACGAAGACGCTGATCACAGAGCACGCCCCCACCACGACCATCGACCTGGACACCATCCGCGAGCAGGTCCTGACCGGAGCGGCGGCTGCGAGCAGCAAGAACGCGACAGACGTGGCGATCCTCGATGTCGGGCCGCTGCTCGGCATCACGGACTTCTTCCTGCTCATGTCCGCCAGCAACGAGCGACAGTTGTCTGCGGCCGTCGACGAGGTCGAGGCGAAGCTGCTGGAGACCCATGGTCGCAAGCCGCTGGGGCGGGAGGGGACGGCCGAGGCCGGCTGGCTGGTTCGGGACTTCGGGGACTTCGTCCTCCATGCGTTCACGACCGAGCAGCGTGAACTCTACGGGCTGGAGCGGCTCTGGGCGGACGCGCCACGGACCCCCTTCGCGGACCCGGCCATCGCCGTGGAAGGCTGATACACTCCGCGGCTCTCTGGGGCTGTAGCTCAATTGGTAGAGTGCTTCGATGGCATCGAAGAGGTCAGGGGTTCGATTCCCCTCAGCTCCACGCTTCCCCCGGTCCGCTCGGGGGCGTTCAAGGCCACGTAGGCCAAGCTGATTCTGTTGGTCGTTCAAGTCGGTGGGTGGGGCCGGTCTGGTCACATCGTGGGGAAGGTTGCCATGGCTTGGGGACGGTTGGCTTGGGGAAGGTTGCCTCGGCGTGGGGAGGGTTACGGTCCGGCGAGCCAGACGCAGGTGTTCCCTGGGACCATCACGGTCTGGTCTGACGACTCTTCGGAGGGGGAGGGGTCGAGCGCCGAGGAGAGGACCGTCCGTCGTCCAGCCACCATCCCCTCCTCAAGCGTCATGGACTCCTCGCCCATGTTGAGCACGACCACCAGCCCGCCCCGCTCGAACGCCACCGTGTCTCCACCCGCCTCCACCCACCTGAAGACCCCCGACCGCACATCCGGGCTGGCGCGCCGAACCTCCAGAGCACGACGGTAGGCCTGGTGCACCGGCCCGTCGGCCTCCGCGCTGAACTGGCCCCACCCGTCCGGCTGCGGCAACCACGGATCGTCGGATCCGGCAGGGGAGAAGCCATGGGAACCCTCCGCCGAGACGGTCCACGGCAGCGGCACACGGCACCCGTCACGACCTCGACGTTCCCCGTCGGTCGAGAGGAAGACGGGGTCCTCGCGGACGTCGTCCGGCAGGTCGAGCACCTCCGGCAGCCCCAACTCCTCACCCATGTAGAGATACACCGAACCTGGCAGCGCAAGGATCATCATCGCGGCCGCCGTGGCTCGGTGCTGCCCCAAGCCGACGTCCACATGGCCGTCGCGGTAGACCAGATTGCCCTGGGTGATGTCCCTGTCCGCCGTCGCGTCTGCACGGCCGAACCGCGTTACCGACCGCTCCGCATCGTGGTTGTTCAGCGTCCACGCCGGCGCAAGTCCGCGGGGCAGCAGCAGGTCGAGGACCGCCGTGATCGCGTCCCGGTACGCGCCTGCCTGCCACGGTGAGAGCAGCAGGTCGAAGTAGAAGCTCTGGTGGAACTCGCTCGGGCTGACGTAGGTGGCGAAGACATCTGGCCGCTCGGGCGTGTACGCCTCGGCGATGAGGAAGACATCCCGTTCGGGGTGCTGCAGGTTGTAGTCATCAACGGTGCGACGCCACCGCTCCCACGCCCGGTGGCCGTCCTCGTGGTACAGGAACAAGGGGTCGGGCCGGCCCCACTCCGGGGGCTCGTCGCTATCTGGCAGTCCGTCCACCTTCCCGAGCACCGTGACGGCATCCGCTCGGAAGCCCTCGACTCCCCGGTCGAACCAGAAGCCGAGCATCTCGTCGAAGTGGTCGGCCACCTCGGGGTTGTTCCAGTTGAAGTCCGGTTGGTGCGGGGTGAAGACCCCCAGATACCACTGCCCCGGTGACCCATCCGGCTCGAGGACCCGGGTCCAGGCCGACCCCCCGAAGATTGCCTGCCAGTTGTTCGGTGGCTCGCTCCCGTCGGGACCCCGGCCATCGCGGAACCAGAAGCGCTCCCGCTCGGCCGACCCCCGCCCCGCCTCGACGGCGGCCACGAACCACGGGTGCTCGGATGAACAGTGGTTGGGCACGACGTCCATCACGATCCGGATGCCGCGAGCAGCGGCATCCGCGACCAGTCGGTCGAATTCCTCGAGGTCGCCGTAGTCGGGCTCGATGCCGAAGTAGTCCGCCACGTCGTAGCCATGATCGCGTTGGGGGGATGGGTAGCAGGGGTTCAGCCAGATCGCGTCGACCCCGAGCTCGGCGATGTGGTCGAGTCGGTGACGGATGCCGGCCAGATCACCCTTGCCGTCACCGTCGTCGTCGGCGAAGGACCGGACGTACAACTGGTAGATGACGGCGGTGGCCCACCAGTTGTCGGGCAGGGAGGTCGGCATGGGCGACATTTGACCACGCTCCGGACTCGTGGAGTACGGTTCTGCCGATGCGAAATCGTCTGCTCAAGCTGTTGCTCCTCGCCGTGGCTGCTGCCGGAGGTGTCGTGTTCTGGCAGCGGAAGAACGAGACGCCGCCGCTGGACCCTGCCGGCGGTCGGCACCTGCGTCCCTCGGAACCGTTCATGGACCCCGCCAGCGAATCCGAGACGGGCACGGCTGCGATGGAGGAGCCAGAATCCCTGGCCGACGACGCCTCCGAGACCGCGGCAGACGGCCCCGCTCCCCGGCAGAGCATCCGACCGGCTGAGCTCGACACCGACGAGTTGCCGACGGTCAGCGAGGGCGGTCAGAAGCCACTGCCGCAGCCGCCCCACCGACCCTTCAGCTCTGCCCCGGATGGACCAGCTGACGACCTGAAGCAGATCAGTGGAGTCGGTCCCAAGCTCGAGGAGACCCTGAACGAGGAGGGCATCACCACCTTCGCCCAGCTGGCGGCCCTGGACGACGCCGAGGTCGACGCGTTGCAGGAACGGATCGGCGGAGTGGCCGGCCGGATCCGGCGCGAGGAGTGGGTGGCACAGGCCAAGAAGCTCCTGTAGCGCCACGACCGGGGTTGTCCACAGCCCTGCCCGGATTCTTCTCGGGAGCTCCGCTCGGTTCGGCACTCTCCTATAGGTGTCAGAACCGCTCGACAGAACTCGCTCGCGCCTGAGCGAGCTTGGCGTCACTGTTCCCGAAGTGGCGGCCGTCTTGGTGTTGCTGTTGGGTGCCGTGGTGCTCACGCTCGTCGTGGGCGGCCGACCTGGGCCAGAAGCGGTCGAGTTGTCGGGGGCGCCTGAGACAACCACGCCAGTTAACCCCACGACGACCACGGAATCTCCGGGTGGGGCCGCGGGGGGTCACTCGCTGGCACCGGCGCCGCCAGCCGCACAGCCGAGCCCGAGCGGGGTCCGGCCCGCGCCGGTTGTGGTGTACGTGTCTGGCCAGGTGGTCAACCCCGGGCTCGTCCACCTGACGGAGGGGGCACGCGTCGACGACGCCATCGCGGCCGCTGGCGGTCCGACCAGCCGTGCCGACCTGGCGGAGCTCAACCTCGCCCGCGTCATGTCCGACGGCGAGCAGATCCACGTCCCCGAACCGGGGGAGGAGCCCCCGCGCGAGGCCGGTCCGTCAACCACGGACGGCAGTGGCCCGTCAGGGACGCCGGAGGCGATGCCGCTGGACCTCAACCGGGCCGACCCAGCAGAGCTCGAGGCGCTGCCGGGCATCGGACCGGTGACGGCCGGTCGAATCGTCGCGCATCGCGAGCAGATCGGTGGGTTCGTGGATGTCACCCAACTCCTGGAGGTGCCAGGAATCGGCCCCGCACGACTGGCCGAGCTGCAACGTGTCGTCCGGATCGGGCCGTGAACCAGGCCGTCGCCGCCACGACTCTGGCAGCGGCCTGGCTGGGGTCACTCGCCGGACTGCGACTGGGTCGGGCACTCACCGTCGAGAGCGGCCGGCGTCTGCTCGTCGCCACGGCGTGGTTCGCCGTGCTGACCCTGGTCATCGTGTTGGTGGGGGCGGTGCGCCGCGGTCGGGCGCCGGCGGAGGAGCCAATCCGCAGCGGGGAGTCGGGCAGGTCGGTGGGTCGCCGCTTCAGCCGGATCGCCCTGCTGGCGTTGGCGGTGGGTGCCGTGGCGACGGCGGGTGCTGCCGTCCGAACGGCGTGGGTGGTTGGAGGACCTGCGGTGCGCGTGGCCACCAGTGGTGGCGAGCATGGCGTCACCGTTCGGGCCGAACTGCTCGTGGTCGGCGACCCGATCGGGGGGGCATCGAGGGACCACCGCGTCCCGGCCCGCCTGGTCTGGCTCGAGCCGGTCCAGGCCCGCCCGCACCTCGGCCTACGGCCACACGATGCCCGGGTCGCGACGCGGGAACGGGTGCTGATGGCCTCCTCAGCGGGGCTCGGGGACGTGGAGGTCGGCCACCGGCTGGTGATCACCGGACTCCTCCGGGAACCGGACCCGGGGTCGCGCGCGTGGCTGCGCAGCCTGGGCATCGGAACGGAACTCGACGTCGTCGAGGCGCGAGTGCGTGGCGACCCGACCATCCTGTGGCGCGGGGCCAACCACGTCCGACGACGCACTGCGGAAGCTGCGCACGCAGCCCTCTCGCCGGCCCCGGCCTCGCTGCTGACCGGACTCACGACGGGGGAGCTGCGTGGCCAGCCGGAGACCGTCGCGAGCAACGTCGACCGCAGTGGCCTGCGCCATCTGGTTGCGGTCTCGGGCTCCAATGTCGCCCTCGTTGTCGGCGCCGTTGCTGCCGTCATCCTCGGCCTGGGCGGCAGTCGTCGGCTGGCCTGGTGGGCTTGCCTCGCCGCGGTCTGGTGGCTGGTGCTGGTCGTGCGGGCGGAGCCGAGTGTCGTCCGTGCCGCGCTCATGGCCACCCTCGTCCTGGTCGCCCTGATCGTCGGACGGGCGCGTGATCCGGTGAACGTCCTCGCCGTGGCCGGGACGGTGGCCTTGCTGGTCGACCCGCTCCTCGCCGGCCGGCTGGGCTTTGCGCTGTCCATGACCGCCACCGGCGGCGTTCTGATCATCGGCACCCGTGTCGCCGAGTGGTTGCCGGAGGTCATCCCGCGGTCGGTCGGCCTGCTGATCGGGGCCACGGTCGGCGCCCAGACGGCCGTTGCGCCGCTGCTCCTCGCCATCGGCTCGTCACTGCATCCGGCTGCGCTCTTCGCCAACCTGATCGCGGTCCCGGCAGCGGCGGTCGGCGGCCTGGTCGGTGGCGGCGTGGCCGTGGTCGCCTCGGTCGACATCGGCGCCGGTCGCGTGGTCGCGCACGCTGCTCGCCCGGCCCTCTGGCTCGTGCTGTGGGCGGCCGAGTGGTTCGCCTCTCCCGCCGGCCGGGAGATGTCGGTCATGCTCGTCGCGGGCGTGATGGTTGCGACCGGCGTGGTGCGGGTTCGTCGGGTGATCGGACGCCGAGACCACTCGGCCACGGCAGGTCGCGGCGCGATGCACCTCGGGGCGCTCGCCACGGCGACCGTTGTGGTGGTCGTCGCGGCCGCACTCCCGCTGCGCGGATCCGGTCTTCCGTCGCAGCCCGTCCTGGTGGCTCTCGACGTCGGACAGGGCGATGCCATCCTGCTGGGTGACCCGGAGGCGGGCTGGATGCTGGTCGACGGCGGAGCGGAGGAGGCCCGTGTGGTCGACCTGCTCCGACGACGCGGGGTGGCCCGGCTGTCGCGGGTCGTGGCCACGCACGCCGACTCCGACCACGTCGGCGGGCTGCCCGCGGTGTTGGACGCCATGCCGGTCGGCAGCCTGACCGTCGGGCCCAGAGCGGAGGACGCGGACCGTCTCCTCGCCGCCGCGACAGAACACGAGGTGCCCGTCCACCGCGTCCACGCCTCGGATGTCTTCACCCATGGGCGCTTCGGCGTCGAGGTGCTCTCACCGCCAGCGACGGGGCTCGGCACGCAACGAAACGACAACTCGCTGGTGCTCCGCATCGACGGCGACGCTGGGACCCCTGCGGTGCTGTTGCCCGGGGATGCTGAGGTGGTGGCTCAGCAGGTGCTCCTCGACCGGGTCGAACCCGATGTCCTGGACGTCGACGTCATGGTCGTCCCCCATCACGGCGGTAACACGTCAGACCCGGCATTCCTTGCCGCCACCTCGCCCGACGTCGCGATCATCAGCGCCGGTCGCGACAACTCGTTCGGGCACCCACATCCGGCTGTGCTCGCCCAACTCAGCCGCGCAGAGGTTCGGCGCACCGATCAGGACGGAGACATCGTCGTGCCGCTGGGACCTCAAGAGCAGTGACGAAGCGTTACGACGCTTCTGACTCGGTCACGTCCACGACTGAGGCGCCCACGGCGCTGATGAACGCATCGGTCCGGACGATCAGCGAGACGCCGGGAGAGCCCGATCCGATGGCGATCTGCGCGTGATCCGCGGCAACGCGATCGATGAGCACGGGCAGTTCCTGTGCCGCACCCAGCACGGTCACGGTCCCGGGCGCGTAGCCGGTCACGGCCTCGACCTCATCGCGTCTGGTCATCGACGCCCGCTTCACCCCGAGCTCGTGCCGCAGCTTCGCCCATGCCATCCGGCGGCCGCCCGAGACCACGACGAACACGTAGCTGTCCTCGGCCTGTCGCACGACCAATGTCTTGCAGAGCGTTCCCGTCGGGACGCCGAGCTTCGCCTCGTGTTCTTCCATGGAACTCGAGGGGCCGACGTCCGTGACCTCGACCGGCAGACCGAGATCCGCCGCCGCCCGGACGCCGGGCACATCCGTCACGAACGGGAAGGGGTGGCCAGATGCGACAGGGCCGCCTCGGCCGTCATGACCCCGTTGGTCGTGAGGGAGAGGTTGGCCAACGACGCGTCATGGGTGGCTTCGTCGGCCGCGGCCACACAGTCGCTGATCACGTGGGCCATGAAGCCCAGATCGGTTGCATGTCGAGCTGTCTGTTCGACCGTCAGGTTGGTGGCGACACCGGTGATCAGCAGGGTGTCGACCCCACGCCGTCGAAGACGTTCCGGGAGGTCCGTCTCGGCCAGGCCGGACAGCCGCTGGTTGTCGCTCACGACGTCATCGGGCCTCACACCGATGCCATCGACCAGTGCCGCTCCCCAGCTGTCGGGGCGAAACGACTCCGCGGCGTCATCGACCATCCGCATGAAGTCCGTGTTCCGCACCAGACCACCGCCGTCCGACGGAATGGTGAAGCGCGTGAACACGATCGGGACGCCGAGGTCGCGGGCCGCATCGTGAAACGCGCGACTGCGCTCCACGACGCCGGACGACGCCACGGGTTCGGCCAACATCGGACCAAACACGCCGTCTGGGTGAATGACGTTGTGCTGCCAGTGAAGGGCCATCACGGTGGTCGAGGTCGGGGTCACAGATGAGTCTCCTTGGTGGGTCGGGCCGGCCTCATGGTCGATCATCCCGACGGATCTGTCGACATCGGGGCACAGCTGCTGGTGATGTCGTCGTGCCTGCCTACACTGCCCAGAACCGATGCCCCGTCCCCCCGCCTACCTCTTCACCGGTCCGGAACATCTTCTGGTTCGGCGGGCTGCCGACCAGTTGCTGGCAGAATTGCAGGACGAGGCTGGTGGCGAGTTGGACGTCACCGAAGTTCGCGGTAGCGACCTCGGCGAGGACAACCTGCCCGACCTCCGAACGGCTTCCCTGTTCGCGGTTCCGCGTGCCTACGTCGTCCGTGACGCCCAGCTGTTGCCGAAGGTGGCGGGACGGGCGCTGCAGCGGGAGATCGAGAACGGCACCGCGTCGGCGACCATCGTCCTGCTGTCCTCGGGGACCAAACCCATCCTGGGGCTGGCCAAGGCGGTCAAGGCCGTCGGCGGCCGGGTGGACACCGCCCCCCCGAAGGAGTGGGAGGAGTCCGCCTGGCGGCGCCTGGTCCTCGACGAGTTCCGGCGGCTCGGCCGGACGGCGGACGAGGGCGCGGTCGACGCGATCCTCGATGCCGCGGGCCTGAGCGTGAACGGGATCGCCGAGAAGGCGGCCCAAGCCGCCACGACCGGACCGCCCGATCACCCCATCACCCGCGAGGCGGTGGAGAGGGTCGTGGTGGGGCACGGCTCCCGCGGCGGCTTCGCCGTCGCCGACGCCATGTGTGCCCGCCAGCCCGCAGAGGCGCTCACCCTGCTGCGCGGCTGCTTGGAAGCCGGCGATCATCCGGTGATGATCCTGGGGGCACTCACCTACAAGATGCGCCAACTCATCGCCGTCGCTGCCGGGCTTCCGGGCAAGGAGGTGGGCCTCAGCCTCTCACGCCCCCAGATCCAACGGCTGCAGTCGGTCCGCAGCCGGTTCGGGCCGGGGGAGCTGACCGCGGCCATGCAGCACCTCGCCGCCTGTGACCTCGAGATCAAGTCCGGTGATCTCGACGCTGAGCTCGCGATCGAGCGGGCGGTTCTCGGCGTCGCCAGCACCGATCACCTGCCGGTTCCGGATCCCGACCGCGCCATCCTCCGCTGAGCCGTGCGCGCCATCGTGGTCGGATCGGGCCCCAACGGGCTTGCCGCGGCGATCACGTTGGCGGAGGCCGGCTGTGACGTCACCGTCCTCGAAGCGGCCGCCGAGCCGGGCGGGGCCACCCGGTCCGCCCCGCTGGTCGGGCCGGGCTACATCAACGACCTGGGCAGCGCGATCCATCCGCTGGCGAAGGCGTCACCGTTCTTCTCACGACTCGACCTGGCAGCCCACGGGCTTACCTGGATCACCCCTCCGGCCGCCGTTGGTCATGCCCTCGATGACGGCCGAGCGGCCGTCGCCTGGAACGACCTCGATCGCACGGCCGCGGGACTGGGTCGGGATGGGCCGGCCTACCGCAAGCTGGCCCGCCCCCTGATCGACGGGTACGACCGGTTGCTGGACCTCATCTTCACCCCGCCCCTCCGGATACCACCACATCCGGTCTTCACTGCCCAGTTCGGCCTCAAGGCCATGCTCCCGGCGCAGGTCCTCGCCCCCCGGGTCTTTGCCGATGAGGCTGCTCGAGCCCTGTTCGCCGGTCACGCGGCACACGCGGTCATGCCGCTGAACCGACCCTTCACGGCCGCCTTCGGACTGCTGTTCAGCGCCATGCCCCATGTCGCTGGGTGGCCGTTTCCCCGGGGCGGCGCCGGTGCGCTGGCCACCGCGCTGGTCAGCGTTCTGGAGGGGCTTGGCGGTCGCGTCCTCACGAACTCCCCGGTCCGCTCGATGGCTGACGTGTCCGATGCCGACACGGTCATCTTCGACCTGACGCCGGTGCAGGTCCTTCGGATCACCGGCACCCACTTCCCACCGCGATACCGGGCAGCACTGGCCCGATTCCGCTACGGCACCGCCGTGTTCAAGCTGGACTACGCCCTGTCGGATCCGATCCCCTGGACCAACCCGGATCTGGGACAGGCAGGCACCGTGCACGTCGGCGGGTCCCTGGAGGAGGTGGCAGCGTCCGAGGCGGCTGCAGGCCGGGGCCAACACGCGGAGCGGCCGTTCTTGATCCTCGCCCAGCACACACCGTTCGATCCCACACGCGCTCCGGCGGGCAAGCACACCTGCTGGGTCTACTGCCACGTCCCCAACGGCTCGACGGTGGACATGACCACCGCCATCGAAGACCAGATCGAGCGCTTCGCCCCCGGCTTCAAGGACACCATCATCACGCGACACGCCACCAACACGGTCGCCATGGAGGCGTGGAACAGCAACCTCGTCGGCGGCGACATCGGCGGTGGAGCCATGACCGGACGGCAGCTGGTGGCCCGACCCCGACTGCAGCGCTCCCCCTACACGACGCCCGACCCGCGGCTGTTCATCGGGTCCTCATCGGCCTGGCCCGGGGGTGGGGTTCACGGCATGGCCGGGCATCAGGCCGCGCTCGTCGCCCTCGACCGAGGGTTGCGGTCCCTCGGTCGGCTCGGCTAGGGAACCGACGGCCGGGCCGGGCGCTGAGATTGCGTCGACGGGCCGGAGATCCCTAGAGTGACGGCTCGCAAGACAGTCATGCCAAGGCCCTGCCCGATCTGAGCCGCCGCTTGGAGACCGCCGTGAAGAGATCACTTGCCCGCCTGCTCCTGCTCGCCCTCGTCCTCACGCTGCTGCCAGCGGTGGCGGGTGCCCAGCCCGCGGAACCCGACTTCGACAGCGACCGGCGCAACCCGGAGCTCGAGTCGGTGCGGGCCGATGAGGTCCCCGATGTCGCTGATCGGGCGGCCGACGCGCCGTCCCCCGAACTCTTCGCCCGCCCACTGGCCGAACCGCCGGCGGGGACGCTGTCCCAGGCCGAGGCCGACCCGTGCCCGCTCAGCTTCTTCCCCCCCGACCCCGATGACGCGTCGTTCTTCATCGGTGTGGTGCCCTACGAGAGCGTCGCACCGCGGTTGTGCAGCGCAGCAACGTCTGACCGCGTCTCGGTCGCCGTCGCGGGCGAGAGTGCGTCTGGCCGTGAGGTTCCCGTGGTCGACATCACCGCGCCCTGGTCGGCGGAGGAGGCGGCGGCCAACGAGGCGCTCGAGGACCTGCTGATCGAGGACCCGACCGAGGCCGAGAGCCTCCTCGCCAGCGGGGGGTACGACGAGTACCGCCCCCACATAACCCTGATCGCCAACATCCACGGCAACGAGTACGAGGGTCTGGATGCAACCCTCGACTTCATCGACTACGTGGCGACCGCGCCTGCTGATGCACCGATCGTGCAGAACCACGATGGTCTCGACGCCGACGAGATCGACCAGCTGCCCACCATCGAGCAGGTCCTCGACGACTTCATCATCACGATCCTGCCGACCACGAACCCTGACGGCCGGGTGGCGGGCGAACGCCGCAACGCCAACGGATTCGACCTGAACCGCGACCACATCACGGCGAGCCAGCCCGAGACACGGGTCATCCAACAGGCCATCACCGAGACTCTGCCGCTGCTGTTCCTGGACATCCACGGCTACGTCGGCCCCGGCGGGCTCATCGAGCCGTGCACCCCACCGCACAACTTCGCCTACGAGTACGACCTGTACCTGCCCAACGCCCTCGCCAACGCCGAGACGATGGAGGCCGAGGCCTTCCGCCGCTCGACCGTGCTCGACAACACCGGCGAGACGGGCACCTACCTGCCCTACCGCGACGACGAGCAGGGCTGGGACGACTGGCCACCGATCTTCACGGCGATGTATGCGATCTACCACGGCGGCAGCGGCCACACCATCGAGATCCCGCTCAGCCCTCGCTCATCCAGCCTCACGCCGGAGGAGCGCGCGGCCCGTGTGGCGACCAACGTCGAGTTCGCCCGAGCCTCGATCGACGGGACCATCATGCACGGCATGACGGCTCGTGACGAGATGCTGGCCAACCAACTCGAGTGGCATCTCCGTGGTGTCACGGCTGCCGAGCAGACCAACGACAGCCTGCTCGGGACCTTCCCGGGCTTCGACGAGGTGGACCTCTGGGAGACCGAGTACCCCGACGCCTACGTCATCCCCGTGGGGGAGGGGCAGGAGAGCGAGGCCGCGGCAACCCGTCTGGTCGATGCCCTGCTCGATCAGGACGTCGAGGTCACCAGCCTGCCAGCCGAGACGACCATCGGCGGCACCAGCTACCCGGCCGGGAGTTGGGTGGTGCCCATGGCTCAGGCCAAGCGCGCCGTGGCTCAGACGATGCTCGACGCGGGACAGGACATCACCCCCCGCGGGATCATCCGGATGTACGACATCTCGGGATGGAGCCACAGCGACCTGTGGGGCGCCACGGTCGACGTCATCGAGTCCGACCCGTTGAGCGACATCGGCGACCCCGTGGGCGATACGCCCGAGATCGGCAGCGTCGAACCGGGCGAGGCAGCTGCGTACACCTTCCAGATCCGCGACGCCGCTGACATCCGGATCCTGAACGACTTGCTGGACGACGGGGTGGCGGTCCAGCGCGCTGCCGACGGGACGATCCTGGTCTCGCCTGCGGCGCGGGACGACCTGATCGCGATTGCCGCCGAGACCGACGTGACGTTCGAGCCGGTGGCCGAGTTGCCAGCTGAGCGGACCGAGTTGGAGGCGTTGACGGTCGGGACCTTCACCTTCGACACCGACGAGTACGTGATCGCGGATGTCCTCGGCTTCGACCTCGTCGAGATCGACGAGACGGTCATCAACGGGACCAACCCCGACACGAGCCTGGACGACATCGACGTGATGTACCTGTTCGGCGCCGTCGGGGGTGTCGACACCACCGGGGACACCAACCTCGTGGCGTGGCTGGAGGACGGTGGCGGCATCGTCGGCGTCGGCGACGCTGGCGAGACCCTGGCCAACGCCGGCTACGAGGTGCCCACCGACAGCCCGGTCAGCTTCGCCACGAACGGGACCGTCAACGTCACGCAGGACCCTGCCTCCACGGTCATGCCGGCGCGACCCGCTGATGACGTGACCTTCGTCTACGGCCCTACGTTCTTCGAGGATCTGCCGGCCGGGTTCGCGGCCCAGCAGACGCTCGCCGAGGGCACCACGACCGGTGGCGCGCTGCGGGCTGGTCACTGGGCGCAGACCGACGTCTATCCGCAGGCTGACTACGTCGGCCTGCCACTGACGGTCAGCGGCCAGCTGCCCGGTGAGGCGAGAGTGGTGCTCACCGGCACCGATGTGCTGTTCCGCGATCACGTCAAGGGGCTGTACAAGGACCTGGCCGACTGGATGTTGTGGACCACCGAAGGCCCGCTGACGACAGAGGACCTGGGCGAGCCGTTCGTCCCGTCTCCGGGCCCGGGCGACCCGGGTGACCCCGGTGACCCGGGTGACCCCGGCGATCCGGGTGACCCCGGCGATCCGGGTGATCCCGGCGACCCGGGCGATCCGGGGGATCCCACCGACCCTGGCGAGGACGTCGTCGTGGACCGGATCGCCGGTCCCGAACGGATCGCCACGGCCATCGCCCTGTCGCAGGACGCCTTCCCCGACGGCGCGGACACCGTCGTGCTCGCAACCGCGGAGAACTTCCCCGACGCGCTGACCGCCGGGCCGTTGGCTGGCCTGGCCGACGGACCGGTTCTGCTCACCCCCGGTGCTGAACTGCCAGGAGCGGTGCTCGCCGAAATGGAGCGACTGGACCCCGAGGAGATCATCATCGTCGGCGGGACCGCTGCCGTCGGTCAGGCCGTCGAAACCGCGGCGGAGGCCGTTGCCGCGGTAGAGCGATTGGCTGGTCCGACCCGCTACGGGACCGCGGCGGCCGTCTCGGCCCGCTTCGCCGACACAGGCGCGCCGGTTGTGATCGCCACCGGTGAGGTGTTCCCCGACGCCCTGTCCGGTGGGGTCCTCGCTGGCCGCCAGGCAGGCCCTGTCCTGCTGGTCCGCCCCGATGGTGTTCCGGCCGAGACCACGGCCGAGCTGGACCGCTTGGCGCCCGACGACGTCGTCGTGATGGGCGGCACGGCTGCGGTCAGCGACGACACGCTCGGCGAGGTCGCAGCGACGATCGGATTCGATCCCCGACGAATCGCCGGTGCAACTCGCTTCGAGACCGCCGCGCTGGCGGCAGCAGAGATCGGTTCGGCGGACGTCGCCTATCTCGCGACCGGGGGCGAGTTCGCAGACGCCCTCGCCGCGGTTCCGGTCGCCGTCATCACCGACGGGGTGCTGCTGCTGGTCCAGACCGATGGCGTGCCGCCGGAGGTGACCGACGTGCTGACGGCGCTGTCCCCGGCTCGTATCCGGATCCTCGGCGGCACTGCGGCCGTCAGCGAAGCCGTGGAGGCGGCGCTGCTGGCCGACGGCTGACAGCCGCCGGCACCGGCCCCTGGCTGAGCGCTCTAGAGAGCGTTCAGCCGTGCGGCCATCCGCGACTTCTTGTTCGCGGCGGTGTTCTTCTTGACGATGCCCTTGGTGGTCGCCTTGTCGAGCTTCTGGGCGGCCTCTCGGTACGCGCTGGTGGCCGCGTCCTTGTCACCATCATCGACGGCGCTCTCGAAGCGCTTGATGTAGGTCTTCAGTTCGGTCTTGGAGTCCTTGTTCCGCATGCGGCGGACCTCGTCCTGCCGGATGCGCTTGATCTGGCTCTGGATGTTCGCCATTGCTGCACCTTGGTTGGGTTCGCGGCCGGACGCGGCCGAGTGGGGGAGTCTGGATTGCGGGGCGGACGTGTACTTGCAGGGGCCACCACTCGCGGGCACACGAGGGTAGCAGTGGCGCCTGGGGCCGACAGGTCCAGCCAGTCAAGAGCCGCGTCGTCTCCGCGGGCACAGCTACCCTCGGCAGCCAGATGACCTACCCCCTCGACCGCATCCGGAACTTCGCGATCATCGCCCACGTCGACCACGGGAAGTCGACCTTGGCGGACCGGATGCTGCAGGTCACCGAACTGGTGGACGCGCGCCAGATGCGCGACCAGTACCTCGACAAGATGGACATCGAGCGCGAACGCGGCATCACCATCAAGGCCCAGGCCGTCCGCATGCCCTACCGGACGCCGGAGGGGGAGCACCTCCTCAACCTCATCGACACCCCCGGCCACGTGGACTTCTCCTACGAGGTGTCGCGGGCCATGAACGCCTGCGAGGGCGCGATCCTGCTGGTCGACGCCGCCCAGGGCATGGAAGCCCAGACGATCGCCAACCTCTACCTGGCCATCGACGCCGGCCTCGAGGTCATCCCCGTCCTGAACAAGATCGACCTGCCGGCGGCCCGTCCCGAGGCGGTTGCGGCCGAGATCTGTTCGCTCCTCGGCGGCGAGCCCGACGACATCCTCAAGGTCAGCGCCAAGACCGGCGATGGTGTGCCCGCGGTCCTCGACCGGGTCGTCGAGCGGGTCCCGCCGCCGACCGGCGACGCGGACGCCCCAACCAAGGCGCTGATCTTCGACTCCATCTTCGACGCCTACCGTGGGGTGATCGTCTACGCCCGTGTCATGCAGGGTCGTCTGCGCCCGGGCGCCGACATCCAGATGATGGCCACGGGCTTCGAGGGGACCATCGACGAGTTGGGGGTCACCTCACCGGAAGCCAAGCCCATCGAGGAGCTCGGGCCGGGCGAGGTCGGATACCTCACGGCCGCGATCAAAGGCGTGGGCGAGGCCAAGGTCGGTGACACGATCACGCTGGGCGGCAAGCAGGCGGCGCCCGAGCCGCTCCCCGGGTACCGGGAACCCACGCCGATGGTGTTCAGCGGGCTGTACCCGGTCGACTCCGGCGACTTTCCCGACCTGCGGGACGCACTGGACAAGCTGCAGCTCAACGACGCGAGCTTCACCTTCGAGCCGGAGACCTCCGTCGCCCTGGGATTCGGGTTCCGCGCCGGCTTCCTCGGCCTCCTCCACATGGAGATCATCTCCGAGCGGCTGGACCGCGAGTTCAACATCCCGCTGGTCACGACCGCGCCGAACGTGGCCTATCAGGTGCACCTGGTCGGCGGCGAGACCCAGCGCGTGTCGAACCCGGCCGAGCTGCCGCAGCCCAATCAGATCGAGCACATCGACGAGCCCACCGTCGACGCGATGATCTACACCCCGAGCGAGTACGTCGGGGCGGTCATGCAGCTGTGCGAGAAGCGACGGGGGACGATGCTCAAGATGGACTACCTGACCGAGGAGCGGGTGGAGCTCCGCTACAACATGCCGCTGGCCGAGATCGTGTTCGACTTCTTCGACCGGCTGAAGTCCTCAACCCGCGGGTACGCCTCGCTGGACTACGAGCCCGCGGACTCCCAGACCGCGGACCTCGTCAAGGTCGATGTGCTGCTCAACGGTGACCCGGTGGACGCCTTCAGCTCGATCGTCCACCGCGACAAGTCCTACGAGTACGGCAAGGCCATGGTCGGCAAGCTCAAGGAGCTGATCCCCCGCCAGATGTTCGACGTGCCGATCCAGGCGGCGATCGGCTCGAAGATCATCAGCCGTGAGACGGTGAAGGCCCGTCGCAAGGACGTGCTGGCGAAGTGCTACGGCGGGGACGTCAGCCGGAAGCGCAAGCTGCTGGAGAAGCAGAAGGAGGGCAAGAAGAAGATGAAGAACATCGGGACCGTCGAGATCCCCCAGGAGGCCTTCGTCGCCGCCCTCTCCATCGGCGACAGCTAGCAGCCGCCGTGGAAGGGCTCGAACGGGGCCGCGGGGTCTACGTCCACATCCCGTTCTGCCTCCGGCGCTGCGACTACTGCGACTTCACGACGTTCGCCGACCGGGACGAGGACATCCCCGCGTACGTGGACGCCCTGGTGGCCCATATCGAGCGGTTCGGGGGTGGGCCGGTTTCTGCACGATCGGGGCCTAACCCCCACCTGGGCGGGTTTTGGCACGATCGTGACGACGATGTCGCGCTGGACTCGGTCTTCATCGGCGGTGGCACGCCGACCTACCTCCCCCCGGCCGACCTCTCCCGGGTCCTGGCCGCCGTGGCCGAGGCGCTCCCGCTGGACGCAGACGCCGAGATCACCGTCGAGGCCAACCCCGAGACCATCTCCGCCGAGATGGCACAAGCGCTGGCCGCCGGCGGCGTCACCCGCGTGAGCTTGGGCGCCCAGTCCTTCGACGACCGGGTCCTGACCACCCTGGGCCGCTGGCACGACCCGGCCTCGGTCGAGACCGCCACCGGTCGGCTGACCGAAGCCGGCATCAGCCGCCTGAGCCTCGACCTGATCTACGGCACGCCGGGGGAGTCCGACGGATCGTGGCAGCGCAGCCTCCAGCGTGTGGTGGACCTCGGGGTGACCCACGTGTCCGCCTACGCGCTGACGGTGGAGCCGAACACGCCCTATGCCAGCCGGGTCCGCCGCCAACCGGCGCTGGAGCCCGACGAGGATGTTCAGGCGGCCAGGATGCAGATGGCGGAGGAGACGCTGTCGACGGCGGGCCTGTCCCGCTATGAGGTCTCCAACTGGGCGGTCCCGGGCCACGAGAGCCGGCACAACCTCACCTACTGGCGGGGCGGGGAGTGGCTGGCCTTCGGCTCGGGCGCGCACGGCTCGTGGCAGGGCCGGCGATACTGGCTGGTCCGGGACCCGTCGAGGTATGCCCGGCTGGTCGGAGCCGGTGCCGAACCCCTCGGTGGAGAGGAGTGGCCCGACGCCGATCAGGTCCGCCTGGAGCGGCTGATGATGGGCCTCCGACTGGTCGAGGGGGTGCCCCGGGCTGCTGTCGAACCGTTGGACTCCACGGTGCTCGGGACGCTGATCGAGCGGGGCCTGGTCCGGGCCGACCATGGGTGGGTCGCGGTCACCCCGACGGGGAGGCCGCTGACCGACCGGATCGTGCGCCAGTTGGCCTAGCCCGTCGGGCTTCGGCCTCGCTTGGTCCGGTCATTCGACACGATCGTGCAGAAACCGGCATATGCGGGGGTTAGCCCCCGATCGTGACGAATCCAGCGCTGGCAAACCCGGCCCTATACGGTCGGATGTGCAGGCAGTGGCAGGATTGGAGGGTGATGGCAGTCGGAACGACAGGCCAGCCAGGCCCCCCTCCGGAGTTGGATGACCGCAAGTCTGCGGTCCTCCTGGCCGTCGTGCGGGCCTACGTCCGCGAGGGCGAACCGGTGGGGTCCAAGCGCGTCGTCGACGAGGCCGGCCTCGGCGTCTCAGCGGCGACGGTGCGCAACGACATGGTGGTGCTGGAGGACGCCGGGTACATCATGCACCCGCACACCTCAGCTGGACGCGTGCCCACCGACAAGGGCTACCGCTACTTCGTCGATGCCCTCCGCGGGCAGGTCAGCGACGACCCGGACGTCAGCGGCGAGCAGATCGCGGTCCTGGACGACCTCATGGACGGCGCGACCGACCTCGAGGACCTGCTCCGCCGGGCCACGACCGCGCTGTCGCGCCTGACCCGGTACGCCGGACTTGTGGCCGCACCGCAACTGGACCAGTCACGTCTGAAGCACATCGAGTTGGTGCAGCTCAGCCCTGCCACGGTCCTGGTGGTCTCGATCGCCGACACCGGTCGAGTGTCCAAGCGAATGGTCGAGCTGGCCGAACCGGTCCCCGAGGTGGACGTCCATCGTGTCCGGCACGCCGTCAACGGCGCCGCCGCGGGCCTCCGGGGCCTCGAGGCCCCCGACGCGATCGCGGGGCTGTCCGCCGGCGCCCCCAGCGAGCTGACCGAGCTGATCGAGCGGACCGCCGACGCCGTCCGCTCCGGCATCGCCGACCCCGAGACCCGTTCGACCGGACTCTACGTCGGTGGCAGCTCGACCCTCGCGGGTGAGGGCCAGTTCGCCGGCATCGAGGAGGTCCGGCAGGTCTATGAGACCCTCGAGGAGCAAGTCGTGGTCATGCAGGTCCTCAAGGACGCGTTGGCCGACACCGATCCGGGGGTGCGCATCGGCGCTGAGCTGTCCCTGAGCGAGCTCCAGGCGTGCGCCATCGTGGCCACCTCCTACGACACGCCGTCCGACTCTGCGGGACAGGTCGGGGTGCTCGGCCCGTCACGTATGGACTACCGCGCGACCCTGGGTGCAGTTCGGGCCGTGGCCGACACACTTGAACGGGCCATCGCCGGCATGACCGGCACCTCCTCGCCGTCGCCCACGACCGCTGCGAGCCAGACCTCTGCCCACCCGTCCACCGAAGCAGGACCTAACTCGAATGCCCACCGTGCGTGACCTCTATGAAGTCCTTGGGGTGTCCAAGGAGGCGTCGGACGCCGACATCAAGAAGGCCTATCGGCAGAAGGCCCGTGAGCTGCACCCTGACCAGGGTGGGGACGAGGAGCACTTCAAGGAGCTGACCGCGGCCTACGAGGTGCTCAAGAACCCACAGGCCCGCGCCAACTACGACCGCTTCGGCGATCCACGCGGGCCCGGCGGTGGCATGGGCGGCGGGGACCCGTTCGCCGGCTTCGGCGACCTGGGCGACCTCATCAACTCCTTCTTCGGTGGAGGGATGGGCGGGACCTCACGTCGTGGTCAACCGACCAACGCAGGTCGGGACGCCATCGTCGACGTCACCGTGACCCTGGAGGAGGCAGCCACCGGTGTGGAGAAGGACGTGGACGTCACCCTCGACCGCACCTGCTCGACCTGCTCAGGGTCCGGGGCTGCCGACGGATCGGGCCCCATCACCTGCTCGACCTGCAACGGTCAGGGGGCCGTCCAGCGGGTCCGCAACGGGATCTTCGGTCAGATGCTGACCCAGACCGCCTGCCCGGAGTGCGAGGGCAGCGGCCGGATCGTCGCCGATCCGTGTCGGACCTGTCGCGGTGAGGGACGGACACGCGAGACCGAGACGTTGACCATCCCCGTGCCGATCGGGATCGACGACGGTCGACGCGTCCGGCTCTCGGGCCGTGGCGAGGCCGGCCGCCAAGGAGGCCCCGCCGGCGACCTGTACGTCCGCGTGAACGTGCGGCCGCACGAGATCTTCACCCGGGACGGCGACGACCTGCACTGCGAGCTGCGGATCGGCATGATCCCGGCAGCGCTCGGAACGGAGCTGAAGCTGCCGACGCTGTACGGCGAGACGAAGGTCTCCGTGCCGGAGGGGACCCAGTTCGGGGACGTCATCACCCTGCGACGGGAGGGGATGCCGCGGCTCGGGATGGACGGCCACCAGAAGGGCAACCTCCACGTGCACTGCCGGATCGAGACCCCCCGAGACCTGGACGACAGCGACCGTGAGGTTCTGAAGGCCTTGGCCGACAAGCGGGGCGAGACGGTGATGAGCGGATCGGGCGGCAAGGGCCTGTTCGGCCGACTCCGAGACGCCTTCACCGGCTGATCGCTGTGTCGGCGAGGCCCGGCCTGCCCACACATGGCCATCACGTCTTCGTCCCGCAGGTTGGTGAGGATCGGGATGAGGTGCTGATCCGCGGTGATGCAGGCCATCACCTCCGGGCCGTCCTCCGGGTCCGGACGGGAGAGCCGCTCAGCCTGGCGGACAACTCCGGCGCTGTGTGGCAGGGCCGCGTGCAGGACCTCTTGACCGACGGCGTGGTGGTCGGTCTGGACGAACACGTCGACATCCCCCCGGCCACACCAGCAGTCACCGTGATCCAGTCCATGCCGAAGGGCCGGAAGATGGAGGAGGTGGTCACCCGGCTCAGTGAGGTCGGCGTCGACCGGCTCGTCCCGGTCCACTCGGCTCGCAGTGTCAAGCAGCTCAAGGGCGCGAAAGCGGAGAAGGCGCGCGAGCGCTGGGATGCCCTGGCGGTGGCGGCCGCCCAGCAGTCGCGACGGGCACGGCTGCTGCAGGTCGAGACGATCACACCCTGGCCGGTGCGGGACGTGTCAGGTGTGGTGCTCTGGGAGCAGGCCACGACGCCGCTGTCCGAGGCCCTTGACGAGCTGGACGGCGTGGAGCAGATCGTGATCGCCGTCGGCCCCGAGGGCGGCTGGGAGCAGGCCGAGGTCGCGGACAGCGGCCTCCACCCCGTGGCGCTGGGGCAGGGCATCCTGCGAACGGAGACCGCAGGGGTGGTTGGAGCTGCACTGGTGCTGCACCACCTGGGGCGCCTGGGCTGACCCCCGAGTCCTGAGCTAGCGCCCTGCCTTCGGCATGATGATCCACAGCACCAGGTAGGCGATCTCCCCAGCGCCGACGAGGCCGAAGATCACGAAGATGATCCGGACGAGGAAGACCGGCAAGCCGAAGCGGTGGGCCAGTCCGCCGCAGACGCCGGCGATGATCCGGCCCTGTCCGCGTGGTGGGCGTTCGAGGACCGCCATCAGCCGGTCACCGCGTGGGACTGGAGGTCCTCCAGCCGACACCACTCGAGCGTCTGGACGTGGGTCGCGTCGAGGACCACCTGGGGGGCGCTTCCGGCCTCGAAGGCCTCCTGCCACCGGGGAGCACATAGGCACCACTGGTCGCCGGGCTTCAGGCCCGGGAAGCCGTACTGCGGCGCCGGTGTCGACAGGTCGTTGCCGACCGAGGCCGAGTAGGCCAGGAAGTCCGCCGTCATGACGGCACAGACGGTGTGGACGCCGGTGTCGCCAGCACCGGTGTTGCAGCAGCCGTCGCGGTACCAGCCGGTCATCGGATTGCGTGAGCAGTCCACGAGGTCGCCGCCGAGCACGTTCTTGGCCATGAGCCCTCAGTCTGCCGCGCCAGCCTCGTTCATGTGCCTGTCCGGTCACGGGCGGGTGGACTTCACCGTCCTCGAGGACGGGAAGTCCACCCACACTGCCGGGACGCGCAACACCGGTGCTCCGCGTCCGATGGTCACAGACCGGCGGAGGCCACCACGGCATCACATGCCGCTTCGCTGGCCGCGCAGATGATGGTCCCCCCGTCGTCAGCGGGATCGAATGCGGCGTCCAGGAACGCCTGGGTCTCGGGTGGCACGTCATCGCCGTTGACCAAGACGATCGGGGCGTCGGACGCTGCTGACAGACCGGCGAGGGTGAACCCGGCCGCCCAGGCGTTGTCGCCCTGACCCTCGAGGACGATGATTCGCTGCGCTGGGTTCTCGGCGTCGAAGCCGCGGATGTTGGCTATGGCGACCGCCGTGGCGAAGCGGTTGGGGCCGCTCACCCGGGTGCTTGCCACGCCCAACTCCGTCAGGCGGTCAGTGACGGCCTCGGCGACCGCGTCGATGCCGCCGATGACCGTGGTGCTCTCGATCTCGCTGGCTGCCAGATAGGCGTCCGTCGACGCGGTCAGCACATCCGGCTGGGTCAGCAGGATCGGGGTGCCGCCCACAGCCCCGTACGCACCCACGGCGAGGGAGTCGGCAAACGCCTGGGTCGGATCCGCGTCACCCGTTGGATAGGCGCGCGCCAGGATGGAGTCCGTCGTGGTGTCGGTGTCAGTGCCGGTATCGGTCTCGGTGTCGGTACCGGTGTCCGGACCCATACCCGCGGTAGCCGTCAGGGCCAGGCTGCTGATCTCCAGAGCTGTCTCGACCCTCGTCTCGCCGGCCGTCCGGCTGACCGCGAACCCTGAGGTCACGAGCTCCTCCTCCACCGCTTGGCTGATGGCCGCCACGCCGCCGAGGATCCGGACCTGGGTTGCGCCGAGTCGCCGCAGTTCGGCCAGGACGGCGTTCTCCAGCGTGTCAGGGTTGTTCAGCAGGAGCGAGGTTCCGCCCGTCTGAATCGCACCCGAGGCCAGCGCGTCTGCGAACACGACATCGGAGGCGATCAGGACCTCGACATCCGTGCCGGCCAGCGCCCCGTTGTCGGGGTTCACCAGTTGAGAGCCCAGCACCGACAGCGCGGTGTTGTCCGTCTGGGCGGGATCCTCGGGGAGGAGGTTGATGACGCCGTCATTCGGGTCGGGGTCGACCGGGTTCGGGTCCGTCGGACCGGGGTCGGTGGGGCCTGGGTCGGTCGGCCCGGGGTCAATCGGGTCATCCCCAAGATCAAGGCCGACGATCACCGGGTCGTGATCAGAGGACCGGAAGGCGTCGGGGGCGAAGAGCGGGAGCGCGTCGGACTTGCGCTCGAAGCTGCGCTCGGTCGCATCCTCGACGGTGTCGTTGTAGTCGAGCAGCGGCACCTCGTCGGCGTTGATGTGCCACGAGGTCACCCCTGTCACCTGGTCGGCCATCGGGCTGTTGGCCATGGCGTAGTCGAGGTACCCCAATTGGCCGTCGAAGAGATAGGTGTAGGCGTCCTCGCCGATCTCGGTCTCGAGCAAGTCCGCGAAGCCGGCGTTCTCGAGCGTCACGATGGCGTCTTCGTTGCGGTAGGCGTTCAGGTCTCCGAGAATCAGCACATCCGGGTCGCCAGATCCGGTCGGGTCCGTGGCCAGGAAGTCGGCGATGGCCGCGGCCGCATCGTTGCGGGTCTCCGAACAGTTGGCCTGGCCGTCGACGATGGACTCGTCCTCACCGATGTCGGCGCAGTCAGAGCCCTTGGACTTCAGGTGGTTGACGGCCGCGGTGAAGACCTCACCGGTCGCGACCTCCGAGAAGGTTTGGACCAGCATCGGTCGGTTCTTGCTGTCGACGAAGCGCGCGTCGACGCTGGAGTCCAGGATCGCGGAGTCGCCGACCGGAGCAACGGTTGCGGGCTGGTAGATGAAGCCGACCTTGATGGCGTCGGTGCCAATGGGGCCGGTGTCGATCTGGGCGTACGTGCCCGCGCCGACTACACCGTTCAACGCATCGACCAGGTCTTGCACCGCCAGCGCGGAGTTCTCGATCTCGATCAGCCCCACGACATCGGCATCCATCTCAGCCAGCGCAGCGACGATCTTGGCTTGTTGCCGATCGAGTTCGGCCTCGGAGTCGGCCCCCCGACACCCGGCATCGTCGCCGACCGTCGGGTCCGGGCAGACGTTCACGCCGTCGTCGATGGTGGGGAAGTAGTTGAGGACGTTGAAGCTGGCCACGGTGAGGTCGCCGCCGACGTCATCTGGCTGGTCCTGCCGTGGCTCGACGTCGGCGAAGGTGTATGCCAGACCGTCGATGGGTCGGATGCGCCAGGCATCGGTGCCGGTCTGTCCGGCGAACGACCAGTGCATGACGCCGGTGAGGTCGTCGATGGTCTGGCCACCTCGAAGGGTGTTATCGACGGAGAGCCCGCCCGTCGGCCACGAGGCGGATGGGAAGGGGTAGGGCTCGTCGGTAGCCCCGTTGGTGGCGTCGTTCTGGTCGTTGTTGTCATCGTCCAGGATGATGCGGCGAGTGGCCAGATCGTCCAGGAATGCTTGGTAGCCGGCGACGTCGGGCGCCGAGACGTGCGTGAACTGGAATGGGCGAGCCGACTCGGTCAGCACGACCTGCCCGTACCGGGCCAACTCGAAGTACTCGCTGACCACCAGCGTGTCAGGGAAGGTCACGACCATGCCCTCGACTGCCTCGAAGGTTGCTTCGGCCTCCGTCGACCCACCAGCCGGCATGGCCACCGGCACCGCCGGGGGCAGTTCATTGCCCGACGACACGATCGCGAGGTCGACGGCGCCGGACGGCTCGAGCTGGGTCATGCCGAAGAACTCGTCAACGACGGCGTCGACCGTGACCTGATCCCCGACCGCCAGGTCCACCGGGCAGAACCCGCGACAGAAGACGAACACCCCCTCGGAGGTCGCTGCATCGGTGTCGGCGTCTGCGTCCTCCTCCTGCAGGAAGAAGGCGTCCAGCATGTCGTCATCGGTGAACAGCGACGTCACGATGCCCGTGACCTCCACGGTGTCGCCGTCCAGTGGCGAGGCGGCGCCGTCACCCTGGACGTCGTGGATCGCCACCGGCGTGCCGTCGAGCCCGCCCGGGCCACCTCCACAGTCGTTGGCCTCACCGGGCGTGTCAGCGGTGAGGTCGCTGAAGGAACCCGGCTCGAAGTCGCCGGTGCCATCCGGGCAGCGGTAGGCGTGTGCGGTGACGAAACTCCCGTCGCCTGGTACCGCCGTGTCCGCGTAGCTGAGGTCAGGGGTTGCGTCCCCATCGATGAACGAGACCGCGTCGACGACGGCAGTCCAGGGCTCGCTGTCAAGCGTCCCATCGTCGTTGGTGTCGTAGTCCTCGCCAGCAGCTCCGGTGAAGCCGGTTACCAGCAGGTAGGTCACCGGGCTGCCGAAGAAGTCGGCATCGGTGTCCAGATCGATGTTGTCGACGCCTGGGTCCTCGCCGAGCACGTAGAAGCCGTCCGGGGGCATCGTGCCGGCAAGGTCGAAGGCGAAGTCGACCTGACCGGGCGCGAACTCACCGGAGAGGATCACCAGGGAGAGGTCGGACAGGTCCTCGTCGGCAGGACCGGTGATCTCGACGTAGTCGCTGTCAGCGCCAGATTGCGAGTGACGGACCTCGTTGATCGTCACGGCCGGACCTGCCCCGCTCGAGACGGAGATGTCATCGATCCCGATCATCGAGTCCGAGCTGCCGGCGTTGGTGGTGATGATCCGGATGTCGACGCTGGCCTGATCGTCCGCCGCGGCGGGGAGGGTGACGCTGACGGGCGTCGAGAGCCCGGTGCCGTCGCTGGCGTCCGCGATGTAGCCCGCCGGCAGGTCCGTGAAGTCCCCGGTGGTGCCGACCCGGTACTGGGTCGCGACCTGTTGGACCGCGTCGCTGGTGTCCAGTTCGACCGCCGAGTAGTCCACGGCGATCCCGCTCTGCCCGGTCGTGACCACGCGGATGACCAGGTGAGGGGCGTCTGCGGTCCCGGAGCCCTGCAGCGCGACGACACCCTCCGTCTCCAACTCATGGACGCCACCGGCGGTGGACCCGGCACTCGAGCCCTCGATCACGTCGACTGGCGTCGCAGCTCCGTCGGCCGTGACCGTTCGGGGGTCGACGTCGTTGGCACTCGTCAGACCGTCCCCGCGGTACCCGATGATCCCCGGTACCCCGCTCCAATCGTCATCGGCGGTGATCAACCCCCCGTCCTCCCACGCCTGTGAGAAGGGCAGCGGCTGGGCGGTGTCATCAGCCCGAACAGGTGTGACCAACGAGATGGCCAGCAGCAGGCTCAGCAGCGCCGAGAGTAGGGGAATGGACGGAACCGGACGGCGGATGATCATGACTGCGCGGCCTCTCGATGGATGTTCTTGCGGAGCAGCAGACTAGTACAGGCCTGCGACCGCCTGTCCATCAGGTGACGAGGAGATGAAGCTGTCCGCGATACCGTTCACCACGATGGCCAGGATGACCGCCGGCGAGCGACGAGATCAGCTGATCGGCGTCGCCAAGGAGACCTTCGCCGAGTTGGGTTACGACGGTGCCAGCGTCGAGGAGATCGCTGCGCGGGCTGGGGTGTCCAAACCCGTCGTCTACGAGCACTTCGGTGGCAAGGAGGGGATCTACGCCGTCGTTGTTGATCGTGAGGCCACGCGCCTGCTGGACAAGATCAGTGCCTACATCGACGACAAGAACGGCGGGCGACAGATCATCAACGCCTCCGCGCTGGCGTTCCTCCACTACATCGAGGAGGATCCGGCGGCCTTCCGGGTCCTGACCCGAGACTCGCCGGCGTCCGTGACGACCCCGGGCATCGCCGGCCTGTTGAGCGACGTCGCCGACAAGGCGGCAGGGGTGCTCGCGGCGTTCTTCGACCGCTCTGGGCTTGATCCCGCCACCGCGCCGTTGTACGCCGGTGCCCTGGTCGGCATGGTCGCCTACGTCGGGTCGTGGTGGGCGACGGCCCGGGAGCCGTCAGCAGAAGAGGTGGCCCAACACATCACCGCCCTGGCGTACCACGGGCTTCGCGACCTGCCTCACCACCCCGCCGGCGGCTCCTCACCCTCAAGCTGAGGTGGAGGGTCAGGCTGGAACGTTCTTCCAGTTGTTGACGCAGCGACAGGCAGGCTCACCCTGCGTCGATGCGCAACTTCCAGGAATTAGGAGACCAGTTTGCGGTCGCGCGATTCGGCTCGTTGCCGCTTCTTCTCACGACGCTCCTCGAACCGTGTGGCCTGGGCATCCAAGTTCTCGATGAACTGGGCCAACTCCTCACGACGCTGTTCTGCGGCCGAATCGAGCCCCTCCATCTCGAAGATGCCCCACTTGCGCAGAATCGGCCACACGACGTCATCGTGGTGAACCCGCAGGTCATAGATGCCTGCGAGCGCTATCTGGGCGGCCATCCGGTTGAAGTTCGGGATTCCGTCGCCCGGCATCGAGAATCCCATGACCTCGGCCGCGACGGCCTCGACGACCCCGTTCGGGTCCACGTGCTTCGCCGCGTCCATCATGTCCCGGTAGAAGAGCATGTGGAGGTTCTCGTCCTTGGAGATCCGCTCCATGATCCGGTCGGCCACCGGGTCCCCGGAGTACTTTCCGGTGTTGCGGTGACTGATGCGCGTGGCCAGTTCCTGGAACGAGACGTAGGCAATTCCGCGCAGGGTGTTCTTCCCGTCCGCGTCGTAGCCGACCTCCATGGCCCCCATCCGACCGTCCTCGAGCTTCTTCGGGTCTTCGTTGCGGGTCAACATGAGGTAGTCCCGTAGCACGATCGAGTGTCGCCCCTCCTCCGCGGTCCAGCGGTGGACCCACGACATCCACGCCGTGTCCTTCTTGCCGAACATCGAGTAGATCTCGCGGTGGTAGGAGGGAAGGTTGTCCTCCGTCATCAGGTTCATGAAGAAGGCGGTCCGTGCGACACCGTCGAGGCTGGGCTGGTCGGGGGTCCAGGGCTCAGCCTCGAAGTCCCGCCCGTCGCCGTAGGGCACGTAGTCGTGGGGGTACCACATCTCCACGACCTTCATGTGGCGGTTGAGGTACTGCTCCGCCATCGGTTCGAGCTCGTTCAGGAGGTCGGCGTCGGAGAGGCGAGTGGCCATGGTCTGCATCCAGTTCCGTCGGGGGTCAGGGTTACGGTTGCGTAAGTTACGGTAGCGTAGGTTGCCTCCGGGCGTCTACCGCAGATACGTGTCCGACGGGTCGGGCCGGGTTGGGACCGCAGCCTGATCCTGAGCCTAGAGCAGGCGTAGGATCCGGGCATGGCGACCCTGTTCACGATGATCATCGACGGCGACCTACCCGGCCGATTCGTCTGGGAGGACGAGGTGTGCGTGGCCTTCCTGACGATCGAGCCCCTGACGCCCGGACACACCCTGGTCGTGCCGCGGCGGGAGTTCGACCACTGGTTGGACGCCCCGGCGGATCTCAGGGCGCACCTGTTCGAGGTGTGCCACGAGATCTCAGGAGCCATCGACCAGGCCTACCAGCCGGAGAAGGTCGGCCTGATGATCGCCGGCCTCGAAGTACCGCATCTCCACATCCACCTGGCCGCGATCAACGAGTTGTCCGACCTCGACTTCGCCGGGGTGGACCGTGACCCGGATGCAACGGCCCTTGACGAGGCAGCCAGCCGGATTCGACAGGCCCTGCGTGACCGAGGGGCCGCAGGGGTCTCGGACCGCGGCTGACGGGCCAAGCCGTGTGAGCGGGTACCCCTGGGGGGTATAGTCGGTGCTATGCAGACCACCGATACCATCAGCGTTCCCGAGATCCACTGCGACCACTGCAAGACCTCGATCGAGGGGGCTCTCAATCCACTCGACGGGATCACCGAGGCCACGGTCGACGTCCAGGATGCCAGCGTGACGGTGACGTTCGATCCGGCGCTCATCGATCGCCGCGCGCTGGTCGGGGCCATCGAGGACCAAGGCTATGAGGTCCCCTCATGAGCGCGCTCGATGACGCCGTCGGGAAGACGTCGACCACGTCGGCGGAGCTCGTCTTCGATGTCGAGGGGATGACCTGCGGGTCGTGCGCGGCCCGGGTGCAGCGAGTCCTCGGCAAGGAGGACGGCGTGGTTGACGCACGGGTCAACTACGCGACGGGCATGGCCCACGTCGACGTCGGTCCGGACGTGGCCGAAGACAGCCTGCACGAATCAGTCAGCCGCATCGGGTACGAGCTCGTGCCGCACCGGGACGCGGCGGCACGGCGGCGTGAACAGGAGGATGAGGAGACGAGGTGGCGACGCCGGCTGGTGATCGGCATCCCCATCGCAGCGCTGTTCGGCGTCATGATGGCCCTCGGTCTCTCGGGCGGAGAGATGCCGGGGTGGTTCGAGAACGGTGTCGCGCCGCTGCTGGCGACGGTCACCGTGTTCGGCATCGGCTGGCCGTTCCTGCGGGAGGCAGCGCGCAGAGCCCGAGCGCTGACCACCAACATGGACACGCTGATCGCCATCGGAACGGTGTCGGCATGGGCCTTCTCGCTCGCGCAGTGGTTGGGTGGCCGGACCCCGCGGTACTGGGATGCCCCGGTGTTCATCGTGGTGTTCCTCGTGGCCGGCCGCTACGCCGAGGCACGTGCCAAGAGTCGCGCGGGTGACGCGCTGCAGTCGCTGCTCGAACTTGGTGCCAAGGAGGCCCGACGTCTCGACCCGGAGACCGGTGAGGAGACGGGGATGGTCGATGTCCTCGAGCTCGAGCTGGACGACCACATCCGGGTTCGGCCCGGTGAGACGATCCCGGTCGATGGCGAGGTCGTGGCTGGCTCGACCGCCGTCGACGAGTCGATGCTGACGGGTGAGAGCGCGCCCGTGGAGAAGACGGTCGGCGACCCCGTGACGGGGGCCACCATCAACGCCGGCGGCGCCATCACCGTCGCCGTCAAGGCGGTCGGGGGTCGAAGCAAGCTGGCGCAGATGGCGGCGTTGGTCCAGCGGGCCCAGGACAGCAAGGGTGAGGCGCAGCGCCTGGCCGATCGTGTGTCCGCGGTCTTCGTCCCCATCGTCATCGTGATCGCGCTCGTGACCGCCGCGATCTGGCTGCTCGTTTCGGGCGATGTCGCGGAAGCCGTCACCGCCGCCGTGAGCGTGCTGATCATCGCCTGCCCCTGTGCTCTGGGGCTGGCAACGCCGATGGCGATGATGGTCGGGACGGGGCGCGCCGCCCAACTCGGCATCGTCGTGAAGGGCATCGAGGCGCTGGAGCAGACCCGGCGCGTGGACACCGTGGTCTTCGACAAGACGGGCACGCTGACCGAGGGTCGGATGTCCGTGGTTGCGGTCCACGGTGACGACGACGTCCTGGCCAAGGTCGCGGCAGTCGAGCAGGACTCAGAACACCCGATCGGTGCGGCGATCGTGGAGGCCGCCGAGCAGGTGGACCAGTCGGCGGAGGTGACCGACTTCACGGCTCACGCCGGACGAGGGGTCTCCGCCACGGTGGATGGCCAGACCGTGTACGTCGGTACCCGGCGGCTGTTGGCCGAGGAGGACCTCACGGTGGCGGAGGAGTTCGAGCAGTTGGCAGCGAAGGCCGAGTCGACGGGTGCGACCGTGGTGTTCGCCGGCTGGGATGGCCGGTGCACCGGCGTCATCTCCGTCGCCGACACCGTCAAGTCGAGCGCCGTTGGCGTCGTGGATGCCCTTCGTGACATGGGGGTGGACGTGGCCATGATCACGGGGGACAACCAGCGCACGGCGCGGTCGATCGCCGACGACCTTCGCATCACCACCGTTCTGGCCGAGGTGCTGCCGGAGGACAAGCAGGCCGAGGTGGAGCGTCTGCAGGGACAGGGTCTGACCGTCGCCATGGTCGGTGATGGTGTAAACGATGCACCTGCCCTCGCCCAGGCCGACCTCGGGATAGCGATGGGGACGGGAACAGACGTGGCGATCGAGGCGTCCGATCTGACCCTGATGGCCGGCCGGCTGCAGTCGGTCCCGACCGCGATGCGCCTGGCTGCGGGGACCGAGCGGACCATCCGTCAGAACTTGGCCTGGGCCTTCGGGTACAACACCCTGGCCATCCCGGTGGCGGCGCTCGGGCTGTTGACGCCGGCTGTGGCGGGCGCGGCGATGGCCTTCTCGTCGGTGTCGGTGGTGCTGAACAGCCTACGGCTGCGCCGCTTCGGTCAGGTTGAGGCCCGTGGGGCGGACGATCAGATGGAGGTGGCTCGGTGAGCGCGGAGCCCGGGTACGTGACCGGCGGTGACCAGGCCGCCCTGCTTCGGCGCCTCAAGCGGATCGAGGGGCAGGTGCGAGGCGTCCACCGGATGGTGGAGGAGGACACCTACTGCATCGACGTGTTGACCCAGGTCTCGGCGATCAAGAGAGGCCTCGAGAAGGTGAGCGTGCTGCTGGTGGAGGACCACCTTCGTGGCTGCGTGCTGGACGCAGCCAAGTCGGGTGATGACGCGGAGGCCGACGCCCACCTGACTGAGGTGACGACGGCCCTGGGCCGCCTCCTCCGCAGCTAGCGCCCCACACCTGTACTCCGCCTCGGGTCACCGTTACCGTGGAAGGCCCGCCGGCCGAACCCCACGTCACCTACGCCGAAACGGAGCATCCGCGTGTCCGAGCCCATGAACGTCGCCCGCAAGATCATCAGCGAGCACCTCGTCGACGGCGAGATGACGCCCGGCACACCGATCGGGCTGAAGATCGACCAGACGCTGACGCAGGATGCGACTGGCACCATGGTCATGCTCGAACTCGAGGCGATGCAGTTGGACCGTGTCCGCACCGAGGTGTCGGTGCAGTACGTCGATCACAACCTGATCCAGCAGGACCACAAGAACCCCGACGACCACCTGTTCCTGCAGAGCGCGTGCGAGCGCTTCGGGATCCACTACTCGCGTGCCGGCAACGGCATCAGTCATGCCGTGCACATGGAGCACTTCGGCAAGCCGGGCACGACCCTGGCGGGCTCTGACAGCCACTCGCCCGCCGCCGGGGCTCTGGGGATGGTGGCGATCGGATCCGGTGGGCTCGACGTCGCGCTGGCCGCCGCAGGTGAGCCGCTCCGGATCAAGATGCCCGAGGTCTGGGGTGTCGAGTTGACCGGCGAACTGCCGCCATGGACGTCCGCGAAGGACATCATCCTGGAGATGCTGCGCCGCCACGACGTCGACGGTGGTGTGGGCCGGATCATCGAGTACTACGGACCGGGGTTGGACGGTCTGTCCGCGATGGATCGCCACGTCATCGCCAACATGGGCGCCGAACTGGGCGCCACGACCACCGTCTTCCCGGCCGACGAGGAGGTCCGCCGGTTCCTCACCTCGATGGGCCGTGAGGGGGACTTCACCGAGATCGTCGCCGACGAGGGCGCATCCTACGACCACCACGAGTCGATCGACCTGTCCGCCATCGTCCCGCTGATCGCCGAGCCGGTCTCGCCCGGCAACGTGCGACCGGTCAGCGAGGTGGCCGGCAAGCCGATCTCACAGGCCTACGTCGGCTCCTCGGCGAACCCTGGCTATCGGGACTTCGCGATCTGCGCGGAGATCGTCAGAGCCGCGGGCGAGCGGGCCAACACCGCCGTCAGCTTCGACATCAACCCCTCGAGCCGGCAGGTGCTCGCCAACCTGATCAACGATGGCCACCTGCTCAGCCTGGTCACCGCTGGCGCGCGCATCCACCAGGCCGGCTGCAACGGCTGCATCGGCATGGGTCAAGCGCCGGCGACCGACACGATCTCGCTGCGCACGACGCCCCGCAACTTCCCGGGTCGCTCCGGGACGATGGAGGACATGGTCCATCTGTGCTCGCCGGAGACGGCGACAGCATCGGCGCTGACCGGCGTCATCACCGACCCGCGCGACCTGGCGGACAAGTACGGCATCTCCTTCCCCCAGGTCACCGACCCGGAGACGCCGATCATCGACAAGGAGAACCTCCTCGCGCCGGTGCCGAAGGAGGAGGCGCTGCAGGTGAAGTTGCGCAAGGGGCCGAACATCGCCTCGATCCCCGACTTCGACGGCGTGCCCGATGCGATGGACCTCGAGGTCATGCTCGTCGTCGGCGACGACGTCTCCACCGACGAGATCTCCCCGGCCGGCTCCCGGGTGCTGCCGTTTCGGTCCAACATTCCCAAGATCTCGGAGTTCACCTACGACATCGTCGACGAAACCTATCACGTGCGTGCCGCCGAGGCGCGCGACGACGGACGGGGCCACGCAATCGTCGGCGGGACCAACTACGGGCAGGGCTCCTCCCGCGAGCACGCGGCGCTGGCGCCGCGGTACCTGGGGTTGCGGGCGGTGCTGGCCAAGGACTACGCGCGCATCCACTGGCAGAACCTCGTCAACTTCGGGGTCCTGCCCCTCGAGTTCACCAGCGACGAGGACAAGGACGCAATCAACAGCGGCGACGTGCTGGAACTGCGTGATCTGCACGCAACGCTGGCAGGCGGCGGTGACGTGGCCGTCAGGAACGCGACCCAGGGCACCGAGTTCCGGATGTCGCATCGCCTGTCTGAGCGTCAGGTCGACGTCCTGCTCGCCGGCGGCGTCATCAACGTGATGAAGGAGCGACTGGGCGGCTCGGGCGAGCCCGTCGCCACCGATCAGGTCGCGCCAGGCCGCGAGGACGGTCCCGGCGACCGCTGACGTCGGTCGCCAAGGTGCGTGCACCAGCCGTGGTTGAGACTGACGGCCACGCTGACCTTCGGCCTAGCCGACTGACAGCGGCGCAGGCTCGACCGTCACCTGTACCCCATTCAGGATCGCGTTCCCGCTCAGGGGGTCCACGTCCGGGCCGGTCAGGACGTTCGGGTTGACGCCCGGGTGCTCGGTCGCCACCGACAGCTGGACCCCGTCGACGTCATGCCCCCAGCCGTGCGGCAGCGAGACGGTGCCCGGCGTGATCCGCTCAGTCACTTCCACCACGACCTCCACGGTCCCGGTCTTCGACGTCACCCTCGCCCGTCCCTCGTCCGCCAGGCCCCTCGCCTCAGCGTCCTCCGGGTGCATCTGCAAGCTCGAGCGGTTCGTGCCGCCCAGCAGCGCCTCGACGTTGTGGCCCCAGGAGTTGTTGGACCGCAGGTGCCGCCGGCCGACCAGCAACAGCCCGTCCGGATCCTGCTCGAGCGTCGCCACCAGGCGTGGGAGGTCCTCGATGATCGCCTGCGGCGCGACGTCCACCTCGCCGGACGGGGTGAGCAGCACCTCCGGCAAGCGCGGCTCGAGCGGCCCCAGGTCCAGACCGTGCGGATGCCACTGCACCTCGTCCAACGTCAAGCCGTCGGGAACGGACCCGAAGCCGTCTCCGAATGGCCCGACCCGGATGAGGAAGTCCAGCCACCGCTCCGGACCACGACGTTCGCCCAGCTGGTCCAGCACCCACGACGGCTCCTTCCCTGCGATCGGGGACGACGCCGCCGTCACCTCCTTCTGGATGTGGGTCGACAGCACGAACGTGTCCACGGCATCCACGTCGCACGCCGCCCCCAATCCGCGGAGGATGCCGGCCAACCTGGCGTGCACCTCCCACTCCTGCGGCTGATCGGTCTCGAACACCGGATCCGACCAGTTGGCGACGTTGCGGATCGCGAGCTGCATGAAGGCCACGTCGTAGTGCGACCGCTGGAGGACGGACGGGATGGGCAGCACCACATCCGCATGCCGGGTGGTCTCATTGCGGTAGCAGTCGACCGAGATCATCACGTCCAGGCCAGTCAACGCCTCGGCGACCCGATCCCCGTTCGGCACGGACAGGGCGGGGTTGCCCGCAATGGTGATCAGCCCGCGGACCGGTCCGTCGAGCAGCTCCTCGGCGAACGCGGCGGAGGGCAACTCGCTGAACACCTCCGGAAGACCGCGAACCGCGGTGTGGTAGCGGCCGAACCTGGTCTCCCGTGCCGCCGCCCCCGACGAGGAGTTGGTCTGCCCGGCAGCCGCGGTCGTGAACATGGCCCCTCCCGGCCGGTCGAGGTTGCCGGTCAGGACGTTGATGACGTCGACCAGCCACGACGTGGTGGTCCCGAAGGCAACCGTCGTGGTTCCCAGTCGCCCGTACACCGCCGCCGAGGGTGCGGCGGCCAACTCGCCGGCGACCCGTCGAGTCACCTCGGCCGGCACCCGCGTGGGACCCGCTACCGCCTCGGGCGTGAACGGTGCCAGCGCCTCTGGCAACACCTCCAACCCGGCAACACCTTCGACAGGAGGGGAGGCCGTGCCCGAGGCCAGCAGCGTCTGTGCGATCGCGGCCAGCCACAGGGCGTCGGTGCCCGGGCGGATGCCGATGTGCTCGTCTGCCGCTCGGGCCGTCCGGCTGACCCGCGGGTCGACCACCACGAGCCGCCCACCTCGCTGGCGGAGCGCACGAAGCCGCCCCGGCATGTCGGGCGCCGTCATCAGGGAGCCGTTGGAGGTCATCGGGTCCGCGCCCAGGACCAGCAGGTAGTCGGTGCGGTCGATGTCCGGGATGGGGATCGACAGCTTGTGGCCGAACATCAGCGCCGCCGAGACGTGCTTGGGCTGCTGGTCGACCGTCGTCGCCGTGAACACGTAGGGGCTGCCCAGTGCCTTCGCCACAGCGGGGGTGGTGTAGGCGCCGGCGAGGTTGTGGACGTTCGGGTTGCCGAGGTACATGGCCACGACGTCACGGCCGTGGGCCTCGATCAGACCCATCAACCGCTCCTCCACGGTCTCCCACGCCTGGTCCCAGCTGACCTCCTGCCCGTCGACCAGCGGCTGCGTGAGGCGGTCCGGGTCGGCGTGCAGTGCCCCGATCGACAGCCCCTTCGGACACGCGAACCCACCGCTGAACACGTCATCGGCGTCCCCCCTGACGGACAGCACGGTGCGCTCCCTCGGGTCGACTTCTATGGCCAGCCCACAGGTGGCCTCGCACAGCGGACAGGTGTGGATGTGGGTTTCGCTCGCCATCGCCGACTTCTCTCCTCCGGGGTCGCCCGTTACCCTGACATGACTCGGGTCACCTTCACAACGTCGCACCCGCCGACACCCGTGACCGCCACCGCCGCGCCCGCAGGCCCGGCCGATCCAAGGACCGCAGCGCATGAGTGATCAGTCCGGAACACGCGTCGACGACAACACGGACCAGCAGGACGAGACCAGCCAGGAGGCCAGCGGCGCCCTGGCCGTCCACGCGCTGGAGGCGGCGGGGGTCGAGCACCTCTTCACCCTCTCCGGCGGGCACATCTTCCCGCTGTACGACGGCTGCCGTCAGACTGGCGTCCAGCTGTGGGACTTCCGCCACGAGCAGTCCGCGACCTTCGCCGCCGAGGGGCTGGCCAAGCTGACCCGGCAGACCCAGGTGGCCGCGCTGACGGCCGGACCGGGAGTCACCAACTCGGTCAGCGCCACGGCCAGCGCCCGCTTCGGCGGCTCACCCCTCCTCGTCATCGGCGGGCGTGCGCCCGCGGCGACCTGGGGCACCGGCAGCCTGCAGGAGATCGATCACACCGCCTTCATGGGTCCGCTCACCAAGTCGGCCACGACGGCCATGACGCCCGACACCGTCGCCCGGACCGTGGCCGAGGCCTACCGCGTGGCCGGGTCATCCCACCGCGGTCCGACCTTCGTCGACATCCCGATGGACGTCGTGTTCACTCCGGCGCAGACCGACACGGTCCGCGCACCCGCCGTCCCGGACACCGTCGCCCATGACCCGAGTGACGTTTCCCGGATCGCCGAGATGCTAGCTGCCTCCACCGCCCCTGTCCTGATCGGCGGCGGGGACGTCTGGCTGGACGGCGCCGTCGAGGCCTTCACGACGTTGGCCGAGACCACCGGCGCTGCCGTCATCCAGAACGGCATGGGCCGCGGCTGCATGCCGGCCGACCACCCGCAGGTCCTCTCCCGCGCCCGCGGTGCCGCGTTCAAGTCCGCCGACCTGGTCATCGTGATCGGCACACCGCTCGACTTCCGGCTGGGCTTCGGGACCTTCGGTGACGCCCGGACCGTCCACATCGCCGACCACCCCGACCAGCTCTCCTCGCACGCCAGCCCGGCGGCGACGGCTGCGGGCTCCCTGGGGCCGCTGCTCCAGGCGCTGACCGAGGCCGCCGGCGGGCCATCAGGCGAGATCGCCCAGGCTCGAGCCGCCAGACTCGACACCCTGCGAGATGCAGAAGAGGCAAAGGCTGCCGAGGACGCCGACCTGCTGACCACGGACGGCACCACCATCCATCCGGCCCGCGTGTACGGCGCACTGCAGGAGGTCCTCGACCGTGATGCCGTCGTCATCGGTGATGGGGGCGACTTCGTCAGCTTCGCCGGCCGGTACGTCAAGTCCTACCAGCCAGGCCACTGGATGGACCCGGGCCCGTACGGCTGCCTCGGCACCGGCATGGGGTACGCCGCCGCCGCCCGGATCGCCCACCCCGACAAGCAGGTCGCGCTGATGCTCGGCGACGGGGCTGCCGGGTTCTCACTGATGGACGTCGAGTCGCTGGTCCGCCAGGACCTCCCGGTCGTCATCATCTGCGGCAACAACGGCATCTGGGCACTCGAGAAGTTCCCCATGCAGCAGCTCTACAACGGCTGGGACGTCGCCGCCGACCTGCAGCCGCAGCTCGGCTATCACACGGTCGTCGAGGCCATGGGGGGCGGGGGAGAGGTCGTGACCGACTCGCGGAACCTCACCGCAGCCATCAAGCGGGGGTTCGACGCCGGTGTGCCCTACCTCATCAACGTCATGACCGACCCGACCGTGGCCTACCCCCGGTCCACCGCCCTGGTATGAGCCGCGGTCTGGCCGCATCGCGATCGGCCACAGCACGACGGGCCCCGTCGCGGCCGACCGCCGGCAGCACCAGTCGATGATGCCCGCACAGGGTGAGGGGGCCGTGCGAGTCGCCGGTGGCCAGGGCTTCTACGGCGACACGCCGCTGGCCATCGCCGACCTGCTGACCGAGCAGCCCGACTACGTCTGTCTGGAAGCGCTGGCCGAGCTCACGCTGGCCATCCTGGCCAAGGACCGCGGACGCGACGAGACCCTGGGCTACACCCGCGACCTGCCGCTGTACCTGATGCAGCTGCTGCCGACATTGCTGGAGCGCCGCGAGGGGTCACGGCCCCTCCGGGTCATCACCAACGCGGGCGGGATCAATCCGTTGGGCGCGCTCCGGCTGCTACAGGCCCAGGCCGAGCCGTTCGGCCTCACCGGCCTGACCGTCGCCGTCGTGCAGGGCGATGACCTGCGATCTGCCCCGGACCTGCTGCCCGAGGGCTTCCCCGCCGCCGAGGAGCTGGCGTTCGCCAACGCCTACCTGGGCGTCGCCGGGATCGTCGAGGCGCTGGAGGCGGGCGCCGACATCGTCATCACCGGACGGGTCGCCGACGCCGCCCTCTTCCTCGCGCCGCTGGTGCACGAGCACGGCTGGGCCATCGGGCCCGACGGACTGGCTGAGCAGGACGTGAACCGGCTGGCCGCCGGCACGGTCGTGGGCCACCTGCTGGAGTGCTCCGGCCAGTCGACGGGCGGCAACCACGCGGGGGAGTGGTGGACGGTGCCCGAGCCGTGGCGGTACGGCTTCCCGCTGGCCGACGTGACGGCCGACGGTACCGCGACGATCTTCTCGCCGGAGGTGGCCGGTGGGCGGGTCGACTTCGACACGGTCCGCCAGCAGCTGCTGTACGAGGTCGGCGACCCAACCAGCTACCTGACCCCGGACGTGGTCGTCGACATGACCACCGTGCAGCTGGACGACCGGGGCGATGGCCGCGTGGTCGTCACCGGCGTCGAGGGCCGTCCGGCGACCGGGCTGTACAAGGCCGTGGGCGCCTCCCGCGACGGGTACGCCGCCGACTTCTCGATCGCGTTCGGCTGGCCCGACGCACCGGCGAAGGCACGAGCAGCCGCGACCATCGCACGCAAGCGGATCGCCGAAGCCGGGATCGAGCTGGCGGACTGGCACACCGAGATCTTCGGACTGAACGCCCTGCACGGGCCTGCAGCGTGGCAGCCCGGCCAGTCGGACCCCGAGCCCAGCGAGGTGGTGCTCCGCCTGGCGTGGAAGACCACCGAGTCCGCCGCGTGCGCCCAGGTTGGCCGCCACCTCATCCCCATGGCGCTCTCAGCCCCGCCGCCCGGGTTCAGCGGCGCCAACCGATCCCGGCCGAAGCCATCCGGGCTGCTGCAGATGCACACGGCGTTGATCCCCCGTGGACCGGTCGACGCTCGGCGTTCGGTGATCGTGGAGGTGCTGTGATGGCCGTTGAGCCACGACGGACGGTCCAGGTGAACGATCTGGCCTTCGCCCGGCCCGGCGACAAGGGCAACGACGCCGACGTGTCGGTGTTCGCTCGATCACCGGCGGCGTACCAGCACCTCGCGGCGGTGCTGACGGCCGAGCGGGTGGCCGAGCACTACGGCGACCTGGTCCGTGGCGACGTCACCCGCTGGGAGGTCCCGAACGTCCGCGCGCTCACGTTCCTCCTCCGTGATGCGCTGGCCGGTGGCGGGCCGGCCAGTCTGCGGGCTGACAACCTGGGCAAGGCCCTGGGCGGAGCCATCCTGCGATTGGAGATCGAGGCACCCGAGGGGCTGGTGGCGGAGGGGGTCCACCCACCACCGGACCCCTATCGCGAGGCCGGCTGGGTCGTCAGGTAGCGGTCGCTCAGCCGGGCAGCGCGGCGCCACTCCGATGGGCGGAGTCGAAGAAGGCCCACTCCAGCTCCATTGCCGTGGTGTAGGTCTGACGGAGCCGGCCCTCGTCAACCGGTGCCTCGAGCGTGACGAGGTCGTCGAGCAGGTCGTCCATGGCCGTCGCCAGCTGCTCGAAGTCGTCGGAGCTGTAGGTCTCCACCCACTCGCGGTACGCGGAGTCGGGATCGGTGTCCTCCCGCATCTGCTGCCCCAACCAGGCGTACAGGCGCATGCACGGCGTCATGGCCGCGGCCAGCAGGTGGAGCGGCTCGAGCGCGGCGGTTGCCAGCAGGAAGTCGGTGTAGGCGCGGGTGGCCGCGGTCGGCCTCGGGTGCAGGTCCACGCCCCAGCGCTCCGCGTAGGCGCCGTGGAGGGCCTGCTCGTCCATCGCCCCGTCGAGGAGCGTCTTGAACCGCCGCATCGTCGGTGCATCCGGCGAGCGGGCGATCCCCAGGGCGTAGGCCTTGGCGAAGGCGTCCAGGAAGAACGCGTCCTGTCCGACGTAGTGCTCGAAGGCCGCACGATCGAGGGATCCGTTGGCGATCCCGGTCAGGAACGGATGGGCGAGGCAGGCAGAGGCGGTGGTCGTCGACTCGGCCCAGAGGCTGGTGGCGTCCATGGCCCGGGATGGTAGGCGGAGCAGCGCAGTCAGTTCCCGGTCGACGTATCCGACCGCTCGGAGGGGGCACCGGTCGATGGTGGGTCACCGGGCGGGAACGCCCCGTCCTGGCACAGGGTCGACCCGGAGTCGAACCGCCAGCTGACGGTGTCGTCGTTGTACGACTGGACCGCCAGACCACTCCAGTAGACCGCGTCGAGGACTCCGACAGCGTCGCCGTCATCGAAGACGATGAACTCGGAGGTGTAGGCCTCACCGTTGCCGTCCGTTCCCTCGACCACGAGGGCGGTTCCTCGTCGGAGCGGCCCCTCGTCCGGCAGCGCGACCACGCAGGTGACGGCCGGCGGTGTGGTGGGGGCGACCGGCCCGGCGGTGTCGAGCGTGTCCGGGCAGGTCGTGGCCTCGGACGGTGAGAGCGCACAGAGCCGGTCGGACCGGCCGCTGGCGACCAGGTCGACGGCCTGGTCGAGCAACTCGCGCGCCTGCTCCTCGGAGATGTTCTGCCGCGTCTCGATCAGCCCGCATCCGGTCAGGGCCACGACCAGCAGAACCAGCGCGATGGACAGACGAAGCGGCACGGCCGGCAGGGTATCCGGGTCCGGATTCGGTCCGGCTGCCAGGGGAGGGTTTGTTCCGGTAGACTCGTCTGCCCTTGAGCACCCGTACTGAGCTTCCGAACGCCACACCAACCAGCACGGTCCGCACGACCACCGTCCCGGGCGAACACGCGATGGTCGCACTGCTCGGCACGCACGACGAGCTGCTGAAGCTGATCGAAGCGGACTTCGACGTGGACATCCTGGTTCGTGGCGACACGATCACCATCACCGGTGATCCACTTGAGGCTGACCACGTCGTCCAGGTCTTCGATGAACTCCAGTCCCTGGTGGAGGGCGGGCAGCAACTCGACGCCGGCACCGTCACCTCGACCATCCAGATGGTCACCGGCGCCGATGAGGCCCGCGCGTCGGAGGTGCTGGCCGATGAGGCCCTCTCGCACCGAGGCCGCTCCATCCGCCCGAAGACCTTCGGGCAGAAGCGGTACCTGGACGCCATCCGCACCAACACCGTGACGTTCGGGATCGGCCCTGCCGGGACGGGCAAGACCTACCTGGCCATGGCCATGGCCGTCCTCGCGCTCAAGCGCAAGGAGGTCAGCCGGATCATCCTGACCCGTCCGGCGGTCGAGGCCGGCGAACGGCTGGGCTTCCTCCCCGGGACCCTGTTCGAGAAGATCGACCCCTACCTCCGCCCCCTGTTCGACGCCCTCCACGACATGATGGACGCCGACAACCTGGGGACCCTCATGGAGCGTGGGGTCATCGAGGTTGCGCCGCTCGCCTACATGCGGGGACGGACGCTGAACGACGCCTTCATCGTGCTCGACGAGGCACAGAACACCACCCCGGAACAGATGAAGATGTTCCTCACCCGCATCGGGTTCGGGTCGAAGGCCGTGGTCACCGGCGACATCACCCAGGTGGACCTGCCCGGCGCCAGCCGCTCCGGGCTGCGCGTGGTTCGCGAGATCCTGACTGACATCGACGGCATCGCGTTCGCCGAGCTCTCCAGTCGTGACGTCGTCCGGCACTCGATCGTCCAGCAGATCGTTGCGGCCTACGAGACCTGGGGAGACAATCAGCAATCATGACGGAGGGCAGCAGACCCGTCCTGGTCAGCGACGAGCGCACGTCGGCCGACCAGACCCCCGTCGATGCCGAGCGACTCCGGACGTTGGCCGTCATGACCCTGGACGGCATGGCCGTCCCGCCACAGATGGAGGTGACCGTCATGCTGGTCGACACCGACCGGATGGCGGACCTCAACCAGGAGCACATGGGCCACGAGGGACCGACCGACGTCCTGGCCTTCCCGCTGGACGCCGTCGACGACACCGTCCCGGACCGCCCAGCCATCCTCGGTGACGTCGTGCTGTGCCCTGCCGTCGCGGCTGCCCAGGCCCCGGAGAACGACAGCACGCCGCAGGCCGAGATGGAGCTGCTCATCGTCCACGGGATACTGCACCTGCTGGGGCACGACCACGCCGAGCCGGAGGAGGAGCGCGTGATGTTCACCCTGACCTACAAGCTCCTGGCGACGTTTCTCGCGAGCAACCCCGCGCCCATCGCTGAGTCGAGCACAGCCGAGCCGTCACACGCCCAGCCGGTGCCCGCTCGGCCCAGCGCAGGACAGGACCACACGTGAGCCCCGGACTGATCCAGCTGCTGGTTGCACTGGCGCTCACCGTCATCACCGGGTACTTCGCGACCGCACGGGCCGCCCTGGACCGGATGACCGTCGCGCGAGCCGCCCGTCTGGTGGACGAGGACCGGGCCGGCGCAGCCCGGGTCGTGGCGCTGCTCGAGGGGGCCAGCCGCTCCTGGTCCGCCCTGACGCTGCTGATCGTCCTGCCCTTCGTCACCTCCGTGGCCCTGGTCACCGCAGTCCTGCTGGACCGCCTGAGCACGGGACCGGCCATCGCTGCCGCTGTCGCGGTCACAGCCGTGACCGGGTACGTGGCCGTGGATCTCGTTCCCCGGTCGGTCGCGCTCCGCCGTCCCGAGGACATCGCGTGCCGTACCGCCGGACCCGTCACGGCGGCGACCACACTGCTCAAGCTTCCGGCCATGCTGCTGGTGTGGGCCGGCGGCCGCATCCTGCCGGGGGCCGAGGACGGGGCGGAGGCCTTCGTGACGGAGGAGGCCATCCGCGACCTGATCGACGAGGCCGAAGGACAGTCGATCGAGCCGTCCGAGCGGGCCATGATCCACTCCATCTTCGAGTTGGGCGACACGCTGGTCCGGGAGATCATGGTCCCGCGGCCGGACGTCGTCATGGTCTCCGTCGCGCAGCCGCTGTCGGAGGTCGTCGGTGTGATCCTGGACCACGGCTACTCGCGGATCCCCGTCCACCGTGGGGACGAGCGCGACGACATCGCCGGTGTCCTCTACGCCAAGGACGTGCTGAAGCGGATCCACTTCGAAGGTTCGGAGGAGGGCGACTGGGAGGAGATGATCAGGGCGCCATACGTGGTCCCGGAGCTCAAGAGCGTCGACACGCTCCTCAGTGAGTTGCAGGCCGAGCAGGTCCACCTGGCTGTTGTCGTCGACGAGTACGGGGCCCTGGCCGGCATCGCGACCATCGAGGATGTGCTGGAGGAGATCGTCGGCGAGATCGTCGACGAGTACGACTCGGAGGAGGCGTTGGTCGAGGTCGAGGGCGATGGCGTGTGGCGGGTCGACGCGAGGCTGCAGGTGTCCGCGCTGGAGGAGATCACCCAGACCGACCTGCCCGACGACGACTGGGACACCGTCGGCGGCCTGCTCTACGGCGTGCTCGGCCACGTTCCCCGAACCGGTGAGTCGGTCGAACTCGACACTGCTCGCCTCAGCGCCGTCAAGGTGCGTGGCCGGCGAATCGTGGAGGTGCTCGTGGAGCGGATCGATCCCGAAGCGGATGAGGAGACATCGCTCACGGTGGACTCGCACGACGCCGACGGCTCGCGCGAGGAGTCGACCAACGGCGGACGCACCCGCGACCAGGTCGAGGCCGGCGTCACCGAGGAGTCGGCTCGGTGAGCCCGTCACCCGAGGAACTCGACGAGCTGCTCGAGCAGGCCGTGGCGGCCCGCGAGCGCGCCTACGCCCCGTACTCGGACTTCCGGGTCGGCGCGGCGCTGCGGACCACGGACGGCACCGTCTTTCGCGGCTGCAACGTCGAGAACGCGGCGTATCCCGCGACGATCTGCGCTGAGCGGACGGCCCTGGTCGGCGCAGTGGCCGCCGGTCATCACCACTTCGACGCCATTGCGGTCGTCGGCTCGGGCCCGGGGGCGACGACGCCCTGCGGGGTGTGTCGTCAGATGCTCTTCGAGTTCGCTCCCGACCTCGTCGTCCACGCCGCCGGGACCGATGGGGCGACGATGACGGTGCGTCTGGGAGAGGCCCTGCTGCCACACGGCTTCGGGCCGGCCCGTCTGCGCGCCGCTGGCGGCGGAACCGCTCCCTAGGAGCAGGTTTGGGGGTGGCTTGTCCCAATCCTGCGTAGGTATGCTCGACAACACAGATGCTCGACGACAGCGATGAGCACCGTCCCTACGAGGACTATGCGGTGCGCCATGTCATGGGCAGTCTCGATGAGTCAGAGTCCGGCGCCTTCCGGTCCCACCTCCTTGACTGCTCGGAGTGCCGTGCCCGTGTTGGCGAGCTGCGTTCGATCGCCTCGGACCTGGCGGAGGTCGAGCGGACCGAACGGCTGGAGCGGGCGGCTGCGCGCGTGGAGATCAAAGAGCGCGAGTCCGAGGAGGAGGTCGCGCCGCCCGATCTCGAGGAGCCGCCGTCACGCTCCCTGCGAGCGGCGACTATCGCCGGGATCCTCTTGATCGTCGTGCTCAGCGTCTGGAACTTCGTCCTCCGGGCGCAGAACTCGGATTTGTCCACGGCGGTCTCGGCCCTCAACGGCGCCGCGGAGACGGTGAACTTCGGGGACGCCTGGACGACCGAGGACACGGCGCTGGGGCATGAGGGGGTCGCGCGGGTGGATGATGGTCGGCTGGCCATCCTCGTTCGGGGGACCGACGACGACGCGACCTACTCCATCACATTCTTCGATGCCGATGGGTTTCGGCTTGACCGGGACCGTGTCCGCTCGACGGGCGGACAGGTCCGCTGGTTCGTGAGCAACATGCCGGCCAGCTTCGCCCGGGCCGAGCTCTCGCTGCAGCGAGGGACCGGGGACACCGTCATCTTCCGCGCCTCGGCCAACTAGGAGCGCGCCCGCTACCATCACAGCCCTCCACTGAGGGCGCGTAGCTCAGTGGGACGAGCGCTCCGCTCACACCGGAGAGGTCGCTGGTTCGATCCCAGCCGCGCCCACCAACGCGCTCTTCGCCATCGAGCACCAGAGGTCCGTCGAGCACCAAGGGTTCAGTCCATGTCCTGGCGCGCGGCGTCTGCACGAGCGCGGAGGTCTACGATCCCCTCCTCGAAGCTGTCGTAGCGCCACAACGCCGACCCGCTGATGAACACGTTGGCCCCGGCCTTGGCTGCGCCAGCGATGGTGTCCGGACCGATGCCGCCGTCGACTTCGAGCTCGATGTCGCGGCCGCTGGCCTCGATCATGAGGCGTGCCCTGGTCACCTTCTGCTCCATCGACGAGAGGTAGCTCTGCCCGCCGAAGCCGGGGTTCACCGTCATGATGAGGATCATGTCCACCAGGTCCATGACGTCTTCGCAGTGCGAGAGCGGCGTGGCGGGGGAGAGGGCGATGCCGACACGCGAGCCCCACTCCTTGATCTGGTGATAGGTCCGGTGGGGCATCCCGAGCGTCTCCGGGTGGCAGATGATCATCTCGCAGCCGGCCTGCTTGACGTACCGCTCGAGGAGATCCTCCGGCCGGTCAGCCATGATGTGGGCCTCGAAGGGCAGGCCGACCATGCGACGGCACGCGGCGATGACGTCAGGGCCGAAGGTGATGTTCGGGACGTACGTGCCGTCCATGACGTCCCACTGCAGCCGGTCGGCACCTGCTGCCTCCAACGCCTGGCAGTCCCGCCCCAGGTTGGCGAAGTCGGCTGAGAGGGTCGAGGGAACGATCGTGGTGGTGGTCACACCCGAAACCTAGCCCAGGTGCACGTGCTCAAACGGTAGGTGGGCAGGCCGATGCCGGCGGTTGAGTGCGACGACGTAGTCGCCGTCGTCGTAGAACTCGCCCTCCCAGGTCGCCCATCTGGCGACCGGCTCGAGTCCGGCCCTCTGCACAGGCCGCGTCGTAGGTCGCGAGAGCCAGAGGCGTCCCTCCTGGCCCACCCTCCAGGCTCCACCCGGCGAGGAGGTGGCCGCCGGGAACGAGGTGGGCCGCCAGCCGCGCGAGGGCGGAATCCAGCGTCCCCGGGGTCAGGAAGACCATGACGTTCCCCGCAGCGACGACCACGTCGACGGTGCGCCCCAGATCCAGCTCGGCCAGGTCGCCCTGCACCCACTCGACGGTCGGGGCCTCCCGTCGCGCAACGGTGAGCATGGACGGATCGAGGTCGACGCCGATGACGTCCACACCTCGTCGGCTGAGCTCCGCGCCGACCCTGCCCGTCCCGCAGCCGGCGTCGAGGACCGTGGATGGCGCCAGGGTCATCACGAGGTTGGCCTCGCCGTGGGGGCTGCGTCCCTCCGCAGCTGTTGCGTTCTGCGCGTCCGACACGCGCCGGTGGTAGTCCTCGCCGTCGGAGCCGGCTGCGAGCCAGGGGTTGGGGTCATCACCACTGGTCATGATCCCGACGACCGAATTGCGGAGGGCCGCGAGGGCGATCGCAGTCTCAGCTGAGGCGCTCGACGATGATGGCCATGCCTTGGCCCCCACCGACACACATGGTCTCCAAGCCGATCGTCTTGTCGGCCGTCCGCAGTCCGTTGAGCAGCGTGTTCATGATCCGGGCGCCGGTCATGCCGAAGGGGTGCCCGACGGCGATGGAGCCGCCGTTGACGTTCAGCTTGTCCCACTCGATGCCGAGCTCGTCGGCTGAGGGGATGACCTGGGCGGCGAAGGCCTCGTTGATCTCGACCAGGTCGATGTCGTCGATCGTCATCCCTGCTCGGCTGAGCGCCTGCTTGGACGCGTCGACCGGTCCGAGCCCCATGATCTCCGGGTTCAGGGCGGTGACGCCGGTCGCGATGATCCGGGCGAGGGGTTCGATGTCGAGCTCGGCCGCCCGGCGGTCGGACATGATGACGGTGGCGGCGGCGCCGTCGTTGAGCGGGCACGCGTTGCCGGCCGTGATACGACCATCGGGACGGAAGACGGGCTTCAGCTCGGCCAGCTTCTCCACCGTCGTTCCAGGCCGGGGGCCGTCGTCGGCGGTCATCGTGCTGCCGTCGGGCAGCTCCACCGGGGTGATCTCGTTATCCCAGAAGCCGCTCTTCTGGCCGGCCACCGCGCGCTGCTGGGAGAGCGCTGCGAACTCGTCCATCCGCTCGCGCGTGATGCCCTTGGCGAGGGCGACGTTCTCGGCCGTCTGGCCCATGGGGATGTAGATGTCGGGCAGGCCCTCAGGCTCGGTCCACTCGGTTGCCCCCGTCTCGGCAACCTTGGCGGTCCGTGCCTCCGCCTCGGCGAACTTGGGGTTGTGGGGCCCGCCGTCTGAGGTGCCGTTGCCGAACCGGCTGACGGTCTCGACGCCGGCTGCGACGAACACGTCGCCCTCGCCGGCCTTGATCGCATGTGCGGCCATCCGCATGGTCTGGACCGACGAGGCACAGTAGCGGGTGATCGTGGTGCCAGGGACGTCGTCCCACCCGAGCAGGACGGACACGACCCGGCCCATGTTGTTGCCGGACTCGCCGCCGGGCAGGCCGCAGCCGAGCATCAGGTCCTCGACGTCGGACGGGTCGAGCTGGGGGACCTTGTCCATCGCTGCCTGGACCGCGATGGCCGCAAGGTCATCGGGGCGGAAGTCCACGAGCGAGCCCTTGGCGGCCCGTCCGATCGGTGTACGCGCGGCGGCGACGATGACGGGCTCGGACATGAGGGCTCCTCTGTGGGCGACGTGGGACGGGCATGGCGTGGGTCGGGCGTGCCGGAGGGCGCCAGCGTGCCGGACCGATGCGCCGACCGCAATGTGCCAGGCGCGCACGGCGGGGGCGCGAAGCCGACGCCATCATGGATGGGGTGCCGAGCTTCGAGACCCTGACCACGCTGCCCAGCGTGTACGCCGCGATCGTGAAGGGTGCGCTCGAGGCCGAGGGCGTCACCGTGATCCTGGACGGTGGTGGCTTCGAAGCCATCTATCCCACGCGCATCGGCTCCACCGGGACCCGTCTCATGGTGCCGCAGGAGGAGTTGGAGCGGGCCAGGACCCTCCTCGCCGAATTCGACAAGTAGACGTCGACGAGGAGGTCCGGGCCCGCCTGCTCAGCTCACTCCTGCGGGGTCACCGCATCGGCGATGTCATTGGCCACATCGGCCGAGATGAGGTTCTCATCACCCAGGATGGTGACCGACGGGTACTCCGTCAGACCGAGGCTCGATATGTAGTCGGTCGTCTCGACCGGGGTGTTGTCGGTCCGCACCCCGAGGATCGGGGCATCGAGCAGGGCGGCCAGTGGAGCACCGGCCAGCGCGACCGGCCAGGCGTCGTCGCCCTCGAGGTCGGCGAAGAGGAAGTCCTCGCCCGATGCCGGAACGGCGGGCCAGAGCCCGGCTGCGATGGCTGCCGCGGTGCTCATGCGGTTCCCACCGGCGACCCGTTCGGACTCGCCGATCTCGGTCTCGTTCGCCGTGTCGACCGCGTCCACCCCGCCGACGATGACCACTTGGGTGTCGGCGTTGGTATCACGCTGCCCGCTGATGAACCGCTCTGCGGCCGGGTGCAGCCCACCGGGTGCGGTCAGCACGATCGGAGTTCCGGTCGCGCTCGAGAAGCCGCCGGAGGTGATGGCGTCCACCCAGTCAAGGCCGTCAGCCACGATGACGACGTCGGACAGCATCGTGTCCGATGGGGTGTCGGTGTCCGTACCCGTGTCCGTCCCGGTGTCCATCATCATCGAGCGGGCATCCAGTGCCTCCGCCGAGACCATCTCGGCCGTCTCGAACCGCGTGGTCCCGGCGATCCGTTCCGTCGCACCGGGCACGGCTGCCTCGGCGGCGACGCTCACGGCGTTGGGTCCGCCCAGCACGTAGACGATCCCGTCATCGCGCAGGGCCCGCTCGATCTCGGTCTCGGTCTCGCTGTCCAGTTCGGCATCCGGTCCGCCAGCGGTGAACAGGATGCAGTCGACCGGCAGCGCCGAGCCGGTCAGCGCGTCGGCGAAGACGTCGTCCCGGGCCAACGCCAGGCTGTCAGCCTCCCCGTCCTCGACGAGTTCCTGGCAGATCTCGATGGCGGTGGTCACGGGCTGTCCGTCTCCGCCATCGATGCGGTTGACGCCCTGGACGCCCAACTCGGGCTCCTGGCCGCCGACGGCACCATCTCGACGGAGGTCGGCCCCGCCGATCAGCCCGTCGTCGGTGATCTGGATGATGGACAGTCCACTGGTCTGCTCCGTCACGCTCACCGTGTGGCCACGAGCTTCGAGGTCCTCGGTCAGCCCATCGACGTCGTACTCCTGGATGATGCCGGGTAGCGGTGCCTCCAGGTCCGTCGTGCTGCCGTTGCGGTTCATGTAGTGCGGGACCTGGATGGCCTGCTGCGGGTCGAGGTCGAAGTCCAGCATGTTGATGATGGACTGAGCCGTGTAGCCGATGATGCGCGAGCCGCCGGGTGAGCCGGTCACGATCTCGGGCGTTCCGTCAGCACCGAGGACGATCGTCGGGGACATGGAGGACCGCGGTCGCTTGCCGGGCTGGACGCGGTTGGCGATCGGGTCTCCCTCGTCGTCCTCGAAGTCGAAGGAGAAGTCGGTCAGCTCGTTGTTCAGCAGGAAGCCGCCGCTCTCGACCATGACGCCGTTCCCGAAGGAGCTCTCGATGGTCGTCGTCACGGACAGGGCGTTGCCGAAGCGGTCCACGATCGAGACGTGGCTGGTGCCACCCTCGGTGTCCTCCGCCTGCGGCGCGCTCGGGTCGAACTCGCCTGGTGGCGTGCCGGGCTCGGCACCGGCGGAGATGTCGTCCTCGCCGATCAGCTCGGACCGCTCGGCCAAATAGTCCTCGTCCAACATGCCCTCAACCGGCACCGTGACGAAGTCGGTGTCGCCGACGTAGAGGTTGCGGTCGGCGAAGGCCAAGCGCATGGCCTGGGTGTAGTTGTGAACGGTCAGCTCATCCAGCGGGCCGTCACCAAGCTCCACGTTGGCGAGGATCCCGAGGATCTGGCCGACCGCGAGTGCGCCGGAGGACGGCGGACCCATGCCGCACACCTGTCGGCCGCGGTACTCCTGGCACACGGGCTCGCGCTCGATGACCTCGTAGGCGGCCAAGTCGTCGGTCGTCATGTCGCCGGGGATGTTGAGGTCACCGGTGACCGCGTCGGCGATGTCGGTCGCGAGGTCCCCGGTGTAGAACGCGGCGGCTCCGTCGGTGGCCAACAGGTCCATCAGGCTCGCGTAGGCCGCATTGGTGATGCTCGTGCCCGCGGGCTTTGCGGCGCAGTCGGTGACGGTCTCGGTGCCCGAGTCGACCTCGAACTCCTCCACGAAGTAGTCATAGGCGACCGGGTCGCGGAAGAAGAGTCGATCCTCGCACTTCTCCGCGCCGTCCACGAACGCGCTCAGTCCCAGCAGGAAGTTGACCTGGTCTGCTGTCCGGCCGGTGATCTCGAACCCGCCGGCGGCCAGGTCGCGGGCTGGGCCGAAGAGCGTGGACCACGACAGGCGACCGTGGTTGGCATGCAGCGCCTCCATCAGCGCCGGCGTTCCGGGGACGCCCACGGACAGGCCGCTCTGCCACGCCTCGAGGAAGCCGAGACCGTCGAAGCGGTCCTCCGTCGCCGCTGCTGGCGTGGTCTCGCGCGCGTCGTAGGTGGTCGTCTCACCTGAGTCGGCGTCGTAGTACACGGCGAAGGCGCCACCGCCGATGCCGCTGGACTGCGGCTCCACCAGTCCCAGGACAGTCTGGACGGCGACGAACGCGTCGGCCACCGTGCCGCCGCTGTTGAGCACCAGCTCGCCCGCGGCCGTGGCCAGCGGGTTGGCCGTCACCACCATCTGCTGGTCGGTCTCAACCGCCTCGGCAAGATCCTGTGCGAACGCGGGTGTGGTGGTCAGGCCTGCGGCCAGGACCAGCACGAGCGCGAAGATCAATCGTCTCATGGTGAATCTCTCCTCATCGGGCGGTGGCCGCGGGCGGGCCGATGAGGTGTCATACCACGAATGGGTGGGCCGGCGACGGCGAACTACTCGAAGGAAGTACCGTCTTCGTTAATGGTCCACGTGCGCTCCCCGCACGCTTCGTCCACGGCAAGGACGGCGACAATCAGATCGTCGGCGTCGTAGGCCTCGAATCTGCAAGGTGAGACGTCGATCATGCGGGGGAAGTCCAGCGAACTTCGACCCCGTATCAGGATTGGTTCAACGGCTGGTTCGTGGCCGATCGGATGAACGGTGAGGTCCTCGGGGGTGCTGTTGATGACCCACATGCTGTCGGCTGGACACGAACTGAGGCCGAGGGTGAGCACGAGCAGGAGGCCGGGGAGTGCCAGCCTGCGGGTCAGTCGCGATGCTCGGCCCGTCACCATCGGGGCATCCGAAGCGGCACCAACCGACCTGCAGTTCGCGGATTCGCTGGGCGTGGTTCTGGGCGTTCAGTGCGATGGTGCGTCAAGATCGGCTGGGGTCATTCGAAGGTGCTGCCGTCTTCGTTGATGGTCCACGTGCGCTCCCCGCACGCCTCGTCCACATCCAGCACGGCGACGATCAGGTCGTCAGAATCGTAGGCCTCGAATCTGCAGGGCGAGACACCTGTCATTCCCGGGAAACGGGCGGAACTCCGAGCACGCATGAACCGAGGTTGCGCCGTCGGACTTTGCCCGATGCCCTGAACAACGAGATCTTCGGATGTTGAGTTGATGACCCACAGGCCGTCGGCAGGACATGAGCTGAGGCCGAGGGTGAGTATGAGCAGGAGGCCTGGGAGTGCCGACCTTCGGGTCAGTCCCGATGCTCGGCCTGTCACCATCGGGGGCATCCGAAGCGGCACCAGCCGACCTGCAGTCCGCGGATTCGCTGGGTGTGGTTCTGGGCGTTCAATTCGAGGGTGATGTAGTTGCGCCCCGGTCGGATAGGACTCGGTTGCCCGTCGAGCACCTCGTCGAAGGTGTAGTAGCTGAAGTTCCTGGCCTGGTTCCACGGGTCGTTGGAGTTGCAGCAGTAGAACCAGCTTCGGTCCAAGTCAAGCTCGCGTCGTTGTCCGTTGATGTAGAAGGTGTCGCTGGCGCGCCGCTGCAGATCGTCAGTGTGCATGATGAACAGATACGGCTCACTGTCGAGGCCGGGATAGGGGATGTCGACGATCATCGTGGCGCTGCTCTGTCCTGTTAGGTACCTGCCGAAGTCCGGTCCTGATGTGACCCGGACTGAGTCCAAACCGATCACGTCGGTCTGGCCGCCTAACGATTGGTCGAAGCTGATCGAGGCTCCGAAGCGGGTCGATGCTGACGAGAACGGCTCCGTCGGTGTCGTGTTGGTCGCGACAAGAGTTGCCATCGTGCAGCTGGTCCCAACCGTTATGTTGGCCGAGCCATCGACGGCCACTGCCAGTGGGTTCTGGCACAGTCGCGGGTACTGATCGAAGGCCAGCAGTGTGGCCGTCAACGAACCGAGATCACCGCTGGTGCCGATCGAAAGGGTGCCCCCACCCGTTGGCAGTTCCAGATCAGCGTAGAGGGTTCCTGTGTTGCGCAGGTCTTTCGTCACAGACACTGATCGATCAGCGGACACAACATGCGTTTGACGTGCTGGACGTGACTCGCTTCCATCAGCGGTCGGAGATCCCGACGTGGCCAACTCCCTCCGCCAGGACGTGTCCTGCGGCAGGTCAACATCCGGGTCATCGAAGCCGAGGCCACGATTCGTCGTCCCATCGGGCAGACGGCCGGTCAGGACGTACGCCCACTCCCGATACTCGTGGAGTTCTTGGTCGAAGCCCGCGCCATCGGTCTCCCACAGATCGTAGATGACGTCGGAGGGACGGCGCGGAACGATGGCCTCCCCCAGTGTCTCCCACGTTTCTCGGACTGCATCGATTCCGAACCGGTCCTCGATGAACTCCGCCACGAGGAACGACCCGTACTCCGCACCGCCGACGAGTTCGGTCGAGCGGTCGAACTCCCGCTCCGGTGCGCTGAGTGCATGTCTGATGTTCGTGGCATACCTGTTGGCGTCACGAACATCAGCATCCGGATGGATTTTCTCGACTTGGTGTGCGGCCCACTCGGCTGTGGCTTCACGCCACCACGTCCCGTTGTCGAAGTTCGCCACCAAGTCGGGGAGGCCGAGATAGCTGTACTGGAACTGATGGAACAACTCGTGGTGGACCAGATACGGACCCACTCGGTTGGGGTCGGTGTCCAGATAGATGGCGGGTCGGCTTCCAGGAACCAGACTCGGCAGCGACAGCCCGGCCCCCGGCAGCATCAACGGGTTCATCACGATCTCAACCGTCTTCGACGGCTCTTGGTACCCAAGGCTGACGTAGTGCGTCCACGCTCGATTTGCCTCCGCGAGGACGAGGTCGATGAGATCGGGCCGACCGTTGCCGTCTTGGTCGTCCCCAGGCACACCCGTCTGGCCGACTGTGTAGAAGACCCGAAATTGGGGGTCGGGACTAGCCGATGACTGGGCGGATAGCTGCTGCAGCCCTGACGCTGCACCATCTGTCGCGACGCACTCGAAGCGGGATAGGGCTGTCTGGTAGGGCTGCGAGCAGTCTGGCCAGGCGCTGGCCGGCGCCGTGCCGGCTGATGTATCCAAGACGGGGACGAGCACGTCGACAATTGCGCGTCTTCCGTCGTCATCCACCGAGTCGAGGTAGCGCAGTCCCTCGATGCCGGCGTCACCGTCGGTCGGTCCGGTTGCGTCGGTGAACTCGCCCGGCAGGAGAGCAGGCGCGACCGTAGTGAAGAGCGCGAGTTCAGCGGCTGCCAGGTCGGTCAGATCGCTCCGATCATGGGCAGCGCGGATCAGTTGCAGCGATGTCGGGGGTGGCTGTGGAACGGTGACGGCCCCAATGGCAGGCGGAGAACGGTTCCCCGCACCATCTACCGCCCGAACCTCGTACTCGTGCGCCCCGGGCCCTGGATCCTCATCGATGTACGAGGTCTGCGCTGCCGCAGTTGTAGCCACGACGAGGCCGTCATCCACGGACGAACCTCTCCGAATCTCGTAGTTGACAACGTCGTCGGAGGGACTGGCCGTCCACCCCACAGAAGTGCCGACGGCGTCCAGTGCCAGCGTGAGCCCAGCCGGCGCGATCGGCGCCGTCCGATCAGGCGCAAGGCCTTCGATCACCGGAGACGGCGGCGCCTCAACGCCTTCGGGGCCTACGCCGACGATCCGATATCGAGGCTCATCCTGGGGCGGGTCGATGTCTTCGTATCCTCGCACAGTGATGGGGTCGGTTGTCAGTCGAACGAAGTTGTCAGTTGACGTGTCTGCGCGTTCGACATGCCATCCCGCAACGGCGCTGTCGGTCCAGTCGGGCCATCTGAGCCCGACGCCACGATCGGTCGTCTCAGTCGTGATGACTTCAGGAGATCGCAGGACATCGACAAACGACACCGAGGCACGGAACTCCGTTCCGAGTGCCTCTCCCGAAGCGGCAGCCACCGAGCCCTCGACCACGATGTCGTATGGTCTGCTCCACGGGCGGGCCTCGATAACGACCTCGACAACGGCTGGGTCCTGGGTGACCATTGATGAGCCCGAATGGCTGTCCCCGAACTCGGTCTCAACTCGGACCGACTGGTCGGTGACTGTCGCCGGATCGAGGGCTTCCGAGAACTGGACGATCACCCGATTCGTCCGGGGCACGTCCACGCCTGTTGGGGCGGCTTCGACCACGGTGAGTCCTCCCTGGGCCGACGCCGGCAGTGCAATGCAGAACAGAACGAAACACACCATGCCGACTGCCATTCTGGATATGCTTCCCCCACTGGAAGTAGTCGATCGAGACTAGTTATGCGACCGAGCCATCCACAGAGTATGGAGCAATCAACTCTGAGTCAACCTGGAACAGCGGCGGACCAGCGCGTTGTGGACCGAGGGTTACAGCCGGCAGCTCGCTACCCTTGGTCGGGCCGTGGGGGACACCGCTGCGCGGCGCAGCCAGAAGAATCCAAGGAGTGCATGGCGTGTCAGAAGTCATCAGGGTGTACGGACCGGAGGAGACAACTGTCCAGGTCACCCCCGGGACGACGGCCCAGGACGCGCTGAAGGCTCTGGGTGCGATCCGGGGCATGGTGGTGGCGGCCCACGTCGATGACGCCATGGTCGACCTCGACACCCCGGTCGAGGACGGCCAGGTCGTTCGGCCCATCCCCGCGGACTCCGACGACGGTCGTTTCATCATCCGGCACTCGACCGCCCACGTCATGGCGCAGGCCGTGACCGACCTGTTCCCGGGTACCAACTTCGGCATCGGGCCGCCCGTCGAGAACGGCTTCTACTACGACTTCGACCCGGCCGAGCCGTTCACCGAGGAGGACCTGACCAAGATCGAGGGTCGGATGGTCCAGATCGTCCGCGAGGATCAGCCGTTCGAGCGGCTGGAGGTGTCCACCGACGAGGCGCTGGAAGCCTTCTCGGGCAACCCGTACAAGGTCGAGATCATCACCGACGGCGAGGCCGCGGCCGACGACCCGACGGCCCCCGCCGGCGAGTCGGGCATCACGATCTACCGCAACACCAAACCGGAGGGCGCTGCGGGGGAGGGGCCGGGGTACTGGCAGGACCTCTGCCGCGGCCCCCACGTGCCCACCACGAAGTGGATTCCGGCCTTCACGCTGCAGCGCGTCGCCGGCGCCTACTGGCGGGGTGATGAGAAGAACAAGATGCTCCAGCGGATCTACGGCACCGCGTGGGAGTCGAAGAAGGCCCTGAAGGCGTTCCTCGCCCAGCAGGAGGAGGCCCGCAAGCGCGATCACCGCAAGCTCGGCCGTGAGTTGGACCTGATCAGCTTCCCCGACGAGTTGGGTGCCGGTCTTGCCGTGTGGCACCCGGACGGGGCGATCGTCCGGCAGGAGATCGAGGACTACATCCGGGATGCGGTCCGGCGGCGGGGCTACCAACCGGCCTACACCCCGCACATCGGCAAGTCGCTGCTCTGGGAGACCAGTGGGCACCTCGGCTTCTACGCCGACGGGATGTACCCCCCGATGGAGATGGACGCCTCCTCCAGCGGCGAGGCCGGCACCGGGACGGACTACTACCCCAAGCCGATGAACTGCCCGTTCCACGTCCTGATCTACCGGTCGCGGGGCCGCTCCTACCGGGAGTTGCCGCTCCGGCTGGCCGAACTCGGGACCGTCTATCGCTACGAGCGTTCGGGCGTCATCCACGGTCTCATGCGGGCCCGGGGCTTCACCCAGGACGACTCCCACATCTTCTGCACCGGCGAGCAGTTGGTCGACGAGGCGCTGGCGTGCGTCGAGTTCGCCCTAGACGTGTACCGCGACTTCGGCTTCGACGGGCCCAGTCGCGTCGCCCTGTCGACGCGGCCGGCCAAAGCCGAGACCGTCGGGACCGACGAGGGCTGGGCGCACGCCGAGAGCGCACTGCGGGAGGCACTCGACCGCTCGGGCCTGGAGTACGTCGTGGACGAGGGTGAGGGGGCCTTCTACGGTCCGAAGATCGACATGCAGGTCACCGACGCGATCGGGCGGGCGTGGCAGCTGACCACCGTGCAGATCGACTTCAACCTGCCGGAGCGGTTCGGCCTGACCTACACCGCCTCGGGCGGGGAGGCGCAGCAGCCGTACATGGTCCACCGCGCCCTGCTCGGATCCGTCGACCGCTTCTTCGGCGTGCTGCTGGAGCACTACGGCGGAGCCTTCCCGACCTGGCTTGCGCCGCGCCAGGCCGTGGTCATCCCGATCTCCGACAGCCACCTGGACTACGCGGCGACGGTCGCCGACTCGCTCCGCGGCGCGGGCCTTCGCGCAGAGGTCGACGTCGGCGAGGACTCGATGGGCAACAAGATCCGCAAGCACCAGGGCAACAAGGTCCCCTACATGCTCATCGTGGGGGACAACGAGGCGGAGGAGCGGACGGTGTCGATCCGCCCGCGGTACGGCGACCAGCGCAAGGGAGTCCCCCTGGACGAGTTCGCGGACGAACTCGCCGCCGAAGTGGCCTCCCGGACGGTTGGCCCCCAGCCGGAGTAGCGGTCGGACCCGGTACCGGCGATCACGCGACCGGTCCCCCGTACACTGACCCCGATGAGTGAGACACCTGAGGGACCCTCCGACGACTGGTCTCGCGGCTGGGACGACAGCGGCGCCGAACCCGATCCGGTCGCCGGGCCGTCCTCGGACGACGCGGCTGAGCCGCCCAGTCAGCCGGCTGCCGCTGAGCCACCCTCCCCGCAGGACAACTCGTCGTTCCCCGACCCGGCTGCGACCGCCGGTTGGTCACTGCCCCCGGCGCAGCCCGCGTCTGGCGAGCCCGGCCAGTCCGGCTTCGGCCAGTCCGGCCAGGACCCCTTCGGCCAGTCCGGCCAGGCACCATCAGGGTGGTCGGGCCAGGGCGGTGTCGGCCAGTTGCCACCCAACCCGCCACAGGCCGGGCCGCCACCCTCGGGCCCACCGCCAGCGCCGCCTGGGTACGGCCAGTCCGGCTTCGGCCAGCAGGGCTACCCCCAGCAGGGCTATTCCCAGCAGGGCTACCCCCAGCAGGGCTACTCCCAGCCAGGCACGGCACCGCCGGGCTACGGCCAGCCTGCATTCGGACAGCCGGGGTTCAGTCAGCCGGGGTTCAGTCAGCCAGGCCTCGGTCAGCCCCCGCAGAAGTCGGGCTCTGGGACGAAGGTCGTCCTCATCGTCCTCGGTGTGCTCGGTGTCCTGGTCCTCATCGCTGTCATCGGTGTGGTCTTCCTGGTCAATCGGGCCGGCGATGTCGTGGAGGACGCCGTCGTCCAGTTCGAGGACTTCGACTTCGACGCCGGCTCGGCGAACATCCCCGACGGCCCTCGACTGCTGGACAGCGGCGGCTCGGTGGGCGGCTCCGACGACTCCCAGTCGTTCTCCTTCATCGTCGAAACAGTCGGCCCCGTCCAGATCGACGTCCTCGGCGACAGCGGGTTCGATCCCGTCCTCGAACTGCGCGATGAGTCCGGCAACCTCATCGCCGAGAACGACGACAGCGACATCGGGTTCGGGCTCGACTCGCGAATCAACATGACGCTCCAGCCCGGGACCTACGAGGCCCGGGTCGACGGGTTCGCGGGCGATGAGGGCTCGTTCGCCATCATCGTCACCGACCTGTAGCCCCACGCCGCCGCCGATGGCCGTCAACGCCTACTTCCGCACCTCCACCGACAAGGTCGTCCTGCCGATCGGTCGAGGTCTGGCGCGTGCCGGCCTGACGCCGAACGGGATCACGACGCTCGGACTGCTCGGGGTCATCCTCGGCATCACCATCCTCCTGCTCGGCCGTCCGGTCCTCGGCGGGTGGATCGTGGCCTTCGCGACGATCCTGGATGCCTTCGACGGGACGGTTGCCCGTCTGACGGATTCGCAGACGGAGATGGGGGCCTTCTACGACTCCGTCGCCGACCGGGTTGCGGATGCGACGATCTTCGCCGCCTGCGCCTGGGTCGCCCGCGACCAGCCGCTGGTCTTCACCGGCGTGATGATCGCGTTCGCCACCGCACTGATCACCTCCTACATCCGCGCCAAGGCCGAGTCGCTCGGCTTCGACGCGACGGTCGGCCTGATCGAGCGGCCCGAGCGAGTCGCCATCATCCTCCCCGCCCTCGGCTACGGGTTCCTCGGCTGGGGGGCCTGGCTGCTGGCGGTCGGGGGCGCCATCACGATCGCGCAGCGCCTGCATGCGGTGATGTCCCAGGCCAGGGAGCGCGCCGACGAGCGGACGTCCGACGAGCGCTGAGATGTTCGTGCTCACCCCCTACCGGAGAGGGTTGCGACATGCAGACCCAGATGTTGATCGGCGGAGACTTCACCGACGCTGCCGACGGCAGCACGATGCCGGTCGAGGACCCGGCCACCGGCGAGACCATCGCGGAGGTGGCGGCGGGTGGCCCCGCCGACGTGGTCACCGCGGTGGCGCGAGCGCACGTGGCCCAGTCCCAGTGGGCAGCCACCGCCCCCCGCGACCGAGCCGAGACCCTGCGACGCGTCTGGCAGTTGATGACCGACGCCCAGGAGGAGTTGGCCGACCTCATCACGGCGGAGAACGGCAAGCCGCTCGCTGACGCCCGAGGTGAGGTGGCCTACGCCGCGGAGTTCTTCCGCTGGAACGCCGAGGAGACCGTCCGCCTGCGCGGCGAGTTGGGCGTCGCACCGTCGGGCACCAACCGCATCCTGGTGCACCACCCGCCGATCGGGGTGGTCGCCATGATCACCCCCTGGAACTTCCCGGCTGCGATGATCACGCGCAAACTCGCGCCGGCGCTGGGCGCCGGCAACGGTGTCGTGATCAAACCACCGGCCCAGACCCCGCTCACGGCCCTCCGCATCGGCGAACTGCTCGGCGATGCCGGCGTGCCGGACGGCCTGGTGAACGTCGTTCCGACAGCGGACTCCGCCGGCTGGTTCGACACCTGCGTCGACCAGGAGCCGGTTCGGATGGTCTCGTTCACCGGCTCCACCGAGGTCGGTCGGGTCCTGCTCCGCCGCGCGGCGGACCGGGTGCTGAAGACGGTGATGGAGTTGGGTGGCAATGCGCCCTTCATCGTCTTCGACGACGCCGACCTCGACGCGGCGGTCGAGGGCGCGATGCTCGCCAAGATGCGCCACTCCGCTGAGACCTGCACGGCCGCGAACCGGTTCTACGCCCATCGGTCGGTGGCCACCGACTTCGCGGAGCGCTTCGCGGCCGCCATGGCAGAGGTCCAGATCGGCCCCGGAGCCGACGACGCCACGACGTGTGGGCCGCTCATCGACGCCGAGGCCGTCCAACGGATGGTCACGCTGGTCGAGGAGGCACGAGATGACGGGGCGCGTGTGCTGACGGGCGGGGGGGTGCCGGATCGGCCCGGCCACTTCTTCAACCCGACGGTCCTCGGGGAGGTCGGGCATGCCTCGTCCATCGCTCGGACGGAGATCTTCGGCCCCGTGGCTCCCGTGATCCCCTTCGAGGACACCGATGCCGTCATCGAGATGGCCAACGACACCGAGATGGGCCTTACCGGCTACGTGTACACCGAGGACCTGCGTCGGGGACTCGCCGTCAGCGAACGGATCCGAGCCGGCATGATCGGGCTCAACCGCGGACTGGTCAGCGACCCTGCCGCTCCGTTCGGCGGGATGAAGCAATCCGGACTGGGCCGCGAAGGCTCCACCGACGGGATCTACGAGTTCTGCGAGACCCAGTACATCGCCACATCCTGGTAGCCAGTTCCGTCACCGCGGGCGCAATCGCTAGTCTCTGGCACCGATGAGTGCTCGGACCGCTGACCCAACGCCGCTGGTCAGCGGCCTTCCGCCGGCCCCCCGGACGGACTTCGGGCCCCAGCCCGACGGCTCCTACACCTACCGGGGGAGTGGCCGAGCGGGCGAGCCCGTGGACCGCAATCACGGCGCCGCCGACCGGGTGCCCGCGCCCCGAACCCCGGAGACGACCGCCCAGCAGGTCGGTGGCCACCTCTGGGGTGGCCTGTGGGAGGCGGCACGGTCCCTCCCTGGCCCGCTGGCCTTCGGTCTTGCGCGTAGCGGTGGACTGACCGCCGACACCTGGGCATCCCTCCGACGCGGTCACCACGGCGCCATGATCCGGCGGAACCTCGCGCGAGTGGTCCCCGGTCCCGATCTCGGGGATGCCGTGACCCGCGCCTATGCGTCCTACGCCCGCTACTACATGGAGGCGTTCCGCACCGCCGACATCGACCCCGACGACCTGGACCGACGGACCACCGCCGGCGGGTTCGAGCACCTCGACGGGGTCCTTGCGGAGGGACGCGGCGCGATCATCCTGCTGGCCCATCACGGCTCGTGGGACATCGCCGCTCGCTGGGCCGAGAGCCACGGCTACCACCTGGCCTGCGTGGCGGAGGTGCTGCGGCCGCGTCGCCTCTTCAGGAAGTTCGTGACGATGCGGGAGGCCATCGGTCTCGAGATCGTGCCGCTCCGGCGAGGGGAGAATCTGGACGCGCGACTCAAGGAGGTCCTGGCGGCCAACCACCTGGTCGGGCTGCTCAGCGACCGCGATCTGTCAGGACGGGCCCCCCTGGTCGACTTCTTCGGAGAGCCCGCCCGAATCCCCGTCGGTCCCGCGCGGCTGAGCGCAGCCACGGGATCGAAGATCGTCCCGATCACCATGCTCCACCGGCCGAACATGCGCTACCACCTGCAGGTCCTCGAGCCATTTGACACCGTCGGCCTGGACCTGGCGGACGGTGTGCAACGGACTGCCAGGGCACTGGAGGACCTCATCCGGCTGGACCCGGCCCAGTGGCACGCCTTCCAGCCCATCTTCGAGGCGGACCGGAGATGAAGGTCGCGCTCGTCTGCCCCTACGACTGGAGCAAGCCGGGTGGGGTCAAGGCTCACGTTGCCAACCTGGCCGAGTACCTGATGGCCCGGCACGAGGTTCGCATCTTCGCCCCGACCAGCGGCCGGCTGGCGCAGGACGGCGTCGACGCGCTGGTCGAACACGTCGGCCGGCCCGTGCCGATCCGCTACAACTCCTCCGTGGCCCCGGTCGGCCTGGGGCCGCGGGTCATCTACCGGATGAAGCAGCGGCTCATGGAGTACGACCCGCACATCACCCACATCCACGAACCCCTGGCCCCGTGGGTGTCGATGGCCGCCACGGTTGCCGGGCCGATGCCGAAGATCGGGACGTTCCACGCCTGGTCCGACTCGGACCGGATCTACCGCCTGACGGCTCCCTTCATCCGCAAGATCGTGGCCGACCTGAAGGTCCGCGTCGCTGTCTCACCCTCGGCCCAGACCTACGCCAGCCAGGCCATCAAGGTGCCGGCGAGGTCCTTCGAGATCCTGCCGAACGGGGTCGACGATGTGCGCTTCGCCAGTGCCGAGGCCATACCCCAGCTGGTCGATCCCGACCGTCCGCTGCTGCTCTTCGTGGGCCGCCTCGAACGCCGCAAGGGGCTCGAGACGCTGATCAAGGCCGTCTTGCGACTCCGTGCGGACGGACAACACCTGCGGCTGTGCGTCGTCGGTGAGGGACCCGAACGCGAGCGTTGTCAGTCGCTGGTCCCGCCGTCCCTGCGCACCGAAGTGCTCTTCGTCGGCTCGGTCTCCCATGACGTGCTGCCTCGCTATCACGCCTCCGCCGACGTGTTCGTCTCGCCGGCGCACGGTGGTGAGTCCTTCGGCATCGTCCTGTTGGAGGGGATGGCCGCCGGTCTGCCCGTGGTGGCCAGCAGCATCCCGGGCTACCGCACCGTCATGACCGATGGCGTGCAGGGGCGGATGGTCCCGCCCGACGACGCCGTGAAGTTGGCCGAGGCGCTCCGCACACTGCTGGTCAACCCCAAGCTGCGCGCCGCCATGGGCGCCGAGGGGCGTCGGACGGCGTCGGAGTTCTCCTGGTCCGTCGTCGGGGCCAAGGTCGAGGAGATGTACCACCGCGTGCATCGCAACTTCGTTGCGGAACAGTCGCAGCAACCCGATTCGTAAGCGCCTGCGGCGGCCGAGGCCTCGTAGTCTGTGCCCATGGTGACTGCTGCATCCAGATCGCTTCTTGCTGTCCTGCTCGTCCTGGCGCTGGCGGCTGCCGCCTGCACCGGTGACGAGCCGGAACCGGTCGTCGAGGCCACCCCGACTACGATCGAGGCGCCGACGCCGAGCCCCACACCGACGCCGACCCCCACACCGACGCCGACCCCCACACCGGAGCCGGTCATCTTCCCGCTGACCGGCGCGCCGGGCGAGGACGGTGACCGGGTCGGGCTGCCGGCACTTGGCATCAAGATCGACAACTCACCGGCCGCCCGACCACAGATCGGACTGGACCACGCCGACATCGTCTTCGAGGAGCTGGTCGAGGGAGGGCTGACCCGGTTCCTCGGCGTCTACCACTCCGTCGATCCAGACGAGGTCGGCCCGGTTCGATCAGGTCGCGACGTCGACGCCGACCTCTTCCCGCCGTTCCTGGGAATCCTGGGCATCTCCGGCGCCGCCGGCCCCACCTACAGCGTGCTGTTCGGGGCCGGACTCCAGGTCTTCGAGGAGGGCCAGGCCGGCGGCGCCATCTACCGCGTCGACGACCGGGCGGCGCCACACAACTTGAACGCGATCGCTCGGCAGCTTTGGGATGCCGGCTCTGATGCCCCCTCCGCCATCCAGCCCTGGCCGATCGACGCCAAGCGCCCCGAGGGCGGCGTGGCCACCCCTGCGGTGGAGGCACGGTTCTCCGACGACGCCGCCCACTCCTGGGCCTGGCGACCGGCCGACGGGGTGTTCGAGCGAGGCCAGAACGGCACCCGCCACCTCACGGCGGACGGAACGCAGGTGTCGGCGGCCAACGTCGTCTACGCCAGCGTCGGTGTGGGCTCGGGTGGGGGCGTCGACGTCAACAACTCCGGCACCGTCTCGGTGCGGGTGATCGGCGAGGGTTCGGCCGTGTTCCTCCGCGACGGCCAGCTGTTCGAGGGGTCGTGGCGCAAGACGTCCCGTGAGGCCCAGTTCGAGTGGCTGGACGAGGCCGGGGAACCCTTCCCACTGGCCCCGGGGCAGACCTGGGTCGAGCTGCAGCCGACCCGATTCGAGGTCGACGGCGCGCCCGAAGGGCCGGTCAGCGCGGATGCACCACGCCCCACTCCATCGCCGGACGAGTGACCGCCGAACGAGTGACCGCCCGGTTCGTGGTCCCGATCCGGCGCCCGGGCCGGATTGGCCGTCGTGAGTGGCCCCAGGACGGCTGGGTACGCTTGCTGGCATGAGCGAGACCACACCTCAGACATCACCGTCGCCTGCACCGGGCACGACGGGGACCAGCCGGGTGAAGCGCGGACTGGCCGACATGCTCAAGGGCGGCGTCATCATGGACGTCATCAACCCCGAGCAGGCCAAGATCGCCGAGGACGCCGGCGCTGTTGCGGTCATGGCCCTCGAACGGGTCCCCGCAGACATCCGGGTCGAAGGCGGTGTTGCCCGCATGAGCGACCCCGACATGATCGACGGGATCATCGACGCCGTCTCGATCCCGGTGATGGCCAAGGCCCGCATCGGGCACTTCGTCGAGGCACAGGTCCTGCAGTCGCTCGGTGTCGACTACGTCGATGAGTCCGAGGTGCTGACCCCGGCCGATGAAGCCCACCACATCAACAAGCACGAGTTCACCGTCCCGTTCGTCTGTGGGGCCACGAACCTCGGCGAGGCCCTTCGACGGATCGCCGAGGGAGCCGCCATGATCCGCTCCAAGGGTGAGGCCGGTACCGGCAACGTGGTCGAGGCCACGCGGCACATGCGGTCGATCACCAGCGCCGTTCGCCGGCTCACGCGCCTCAGCCCGGAGGAGCTCTACGCCGAGGCCAAGGAGCTGCAGGCTCCCCTCGACCTGGTCCACGAGGTCGCCGAGACCGGACGGCTTCCCGTCGTGCTCTTCACGGCCGGCGGCATCGCAACCCCAGCGGATGCCGGGATGATGATGCAGCTCGGGGCTGACGGCGTCTTCGTCGGCTCGGGCATCTTCAAGTCAGGTAATCCGTCCGAACGCGCCAAGGCCATCGTGCAGGCCACGACGTACTCGCGCGACCCGGACGTCATCGCCAAGGTGTCGCGGGGGCTCGGAGAGGCGATGGTCGGCATCAACATCGACACCCTGCCGGAGTCGGAGAAGCTGGCCCACCGCGGCTGGTAGCGGGCAGGCTGGCCGCTTCAGACCGGCTCAGGCCGCGCCCGAGAGCTGGCCGGCCAGCAGCATCAGCGTCAGACCCAGGAGGATCGCCCACGGCAGCGTGGAGCGGCCGACCGAGATCGACTCGATCGAACCCTCGATGGGCTTGCCCTTGCGCTGCGCCAGCTTCAGGACCGCGTCAGTGCCCTCCGCAGCCGTCATCTGGATGTTGGGTGCCTCGGCAATCCTCAGGACCGGGTTGATCCGCCACCAGGCGCTGTCGGGCATGATGACCGACTCCACCTGTGACCAGGTGAACTCGCGTGGGGAGCCGATGCCCTGCCGCTCGTGCAGCCCCGCTGCCGTCACGGTGAGCTGCCAGCTCCACTCCCGTGCCGTCTGCAACCCGATGATGGCCGGGTACACGAGCACCCCGAAGCGATCGACCTCCCCCGTGCTGGCCGCCCACGCGATGATCAGACCGAGGGAGAGGATCGACAGGATCTTGATCGGCTGCGGGCGGGAGACGGTCAGCGTCTTCATCGGACCGGCAGCATAATGCCCCGAGGCGCCAGCGTGTCCCCGACGAGCGGTGCGTTTACCCTGCCGCGGGTGACGACCATCGGCGTGCTGGGCCTGCAGGGGGACGTGGCCGAGCATCTCGCCATCCTGGACCGGTGCGGTGCGGAGGGGGTGTCGGTCAAGCACGCCCACCAGTTCGCCGAGGTGGATGGGCTGATCATCCCCGGTGGAGAGTCCACGACGATCGGGAAGCTGCTGGCGCGGTTCGAGCTGCTGGAGCCGCTGACGGCAGCCATCGCCGACGGTCTCGGGGTCTTCGGGACGTGCGCCGGCGCGATCCTGCTCGCCCGCGAGGCGCTCCACCACGACGGCACCGTCTCCGAGCAGCACCTGCTCGGCGCCATGGACACCACGGTCCGACGCAACGCCTTCGGCCGGCAGGTCGACAGCTTCGAGGCCGACCTCCACGTGGAGGGCATCGACGGCGGTCCCATCCACGCCGTGTTCATCCGGGCCCCGATCATCGAGCGTGCCGGCCCCGACGTGGAGGTCCTGGCCTGCGTCGGCGATACCATCGTCGTCTGCCGACAGGGACCACTGCTGGCAAGTTCGTTCCATCCCGAGCTGACCGATGACCCCCGGCTCCACCAGGAGTTCATCGGAATGGTCAGTAGCTAGCAGCCGGTCTCCGGGCAGCGACAGGACAGACGAAGGGAGAGCCATGTCAGGCCACAGCAAATGGGCGACCATCAAGCGGAAGAAGGGCGCCAACGATGCCAAGCGCGGAAAGCTGTTCGCGCGGCTCATCAAGGCGATCGAGGCGGCAGCGCGGGACGGCGGTGCCGACCCGGACATGAACCCCACGCTGGCCACCATGGTGCAGAAGGCCAAGGACGCCTCCGTGCCCAAGGACAACATCCAGCGCGCGCTCGATCGCGCCGCCGGCAAGGAGGGTGGGGGTGCCGACTGGGAGACCGTCTACTACGAGGGCTATGCGCCCGGTGGGGTGGCGCTGTACGTCCAGTGCCTCACCGACAACCGCAACCGTGCCGCGGCCGACGTGCGCAGCGCGTTCACCAAGCACGGCGGCTCGCTGGCCGAGCCGGGTGCGGTCAACTACCTCTTCACCCGGACCGGGGTCATCGAGGTCCCCGCTGACGGCGTTGAGGAGGACGACCTGCTGATGGCCGGTCTGGATGCCGGTCTGGAGGACGTCACCTCCGACGGCGAGACCTTCACGGCCACCTGCCAGCCCGAGGATGTCATCCAGCTGCGCAAGGCCCTGGAGGAGGCGGGGATCACCGTCGCCTCCTCCGACTCGACCATGCTGCCCTCCGTGCAGGTGCCGCTGACCGACGAGGAGTCCGCGAAGAAGGTCCTGCGCCTCATCGATGCGCTCGAGGACGCCGACGACGTCCAGGACATCTACGCCAACTACGACATCTCCGACGACATCCTGGAGGCCGTCGCGTAGGAGCGACGGACCGACCGACCGGCCTCCTCGGGCGACCGTCGAGTGCCTGCTACCGTGCGTACACATGTTCGAGCATCGAGTGCTTGGCGTCGACCCGGGCCTGTCCCGGTGTGGCATCGCGATCCTCGACGGTCCGGGCCACCGCGCCACCGTCGTCGACTCGGAGGTGGTGAGGACCCCTGCCGACATGGCCCTCGGGGGTCGGCTCCACGCCATCCACGCTCGCCTGCGGGCGCTGGTCACCGCGCACCGGCCCGCCTCGATGGCCGTCGAACGGGTCTTCATCAACGCGCAGGCCCGAACAGGGACCGGGGCCATGCAGGTCGTCGGGCTGGTCCACCTGCTGGCTGCGGACGCCGACCTTCCCGTCGCCGAGTACACCCCCAGCCAAGTCAAGGCCGCCGTCACGGGGGTCGGAGATGCCGACAAGGACCAGGTGACCTTCATGGTCCAGCGTCTGCTCACCCTCGACGTCGCCCCGACGCCCGCCGATCGAGCCGACGCCATGGCCGTCGGGCTCTGCCACCTCCAGCAACCTGGGTTTGGTCGCCGCAGACGCTCCGGCGGCCAGGGTCGAGCCGGCGACCAGGCGACGACCACGGGGATGTCCTCTCGCCTGGCGGAGGCGTTGGCCGCCGCCGGTCCCGGCTTGACGGCCGTCGATCCAGCTCGTCCGCGTCCCACGCCGTCGAAGGGAACCGGGCAGTGAGGTCTCCTCGCCGGGTGCGCCGACGCATGCGTGACCTCACCCGCCAGGGCCGGGTCAACTCACGCATGCGGTCCCACGACCGGCACACGGGGACGGCCGTCGGATGATCGCCATGCTCCGGGGCGTGGTGGCCCACCTCAGCCCGGGCGAGACCATCATCGACGTGGCCGGCGTCGGGTACCGCGTCCGGGTGCCGACGGGCGCTCGCCTGGCCGGCCTGGGGGAGGAGATCACGCTGCACACCCACCAGGTCGTCCGCGAGGACGCGCTGGATCTGTACGGCTTCGTCTCGGCCGACGAGCGAGACCTGTTCTCGACCATGCTCGGGGTCTCCGGCGTCGGACCCAAGATCGCGCTGTCCGGCATCGACACGTTGGGTGCTTCCGGCCTGCGCACCGCGGTGGTGGCCGACGACGTCACGGCGTTGACGGCCATCCCCGGGGTGGGCAAGAAGGGTGCGCAGCGGCTGGTACTCGAGCTGCGGAGCAAGGTCGGGGCGCTCCCCGAGTCCTCGACGGCCGACCTGCCCGGCGGCGCACCCGAGGCCGAGGACCCACGGACGGAGGCCCGGCAGGCTCTGGGCGCGCTCGGGTACGGCGCCGGCGAGGTGGAGCACGCCCTGCGCGGCCTGCCGACCGATGTCGAGGCGGAGGAGCTCATCCGGCTGGCGCTCCGCGGGCTGGCGACCACATGAGCTCGCGCAGTCGGCTGCGAATCCCCCCGGCTCGGAAGCCGACGGCTCGGCGTGGGCGTGAGACCGCATGAGCGACAGCGCCCACGACCCGCTGATCGACCCGGCGCCGATGGAGGACGACGTCGACATCGATGCCTCGCTGCGCCCGCGCCAGCTCAGCGAGTTCGTGGGCCAGCCGACGCTCAAGAGCCAGCTCGAGCTGATCCTGGAAGGCGCCCGGCGCCGCGGGTCGGCCGTGGACCACCTGCTGTTCAGTGGGCCGCCGGGGCTGGGGAAGACGTCGTTGGCCCACATCGTCGCCGTGGAGATGAATGCCGCCCTTCGTGCCACCAGCGGGCCGGCCCTCGAACGTCCCGGTGACCTGGCGGCGATCCTGACCAACCTGGAGCAGGGCGATGTGCTGTTCCTGGATGAGATCCACCGGCTGCCCCGCGCTGTCGAGGAGATCCTCTACCCGGCGATGGAGGACTTCGTCCTGGACATCGTCGTGGGCAAGGGGCCGGCCGCCAAGGCCTTCCGGCTGCCGCTGCCGGCCTTCACGTTGGTCGGGGCCACCACCCGGACGGGACTGCTGACCGGGCCGCTCCGAGATCGCTTCGGGTTCGCCACCCGGATGGAGTTCTACTCGGCGGAGGACCTGCGGCAGATCGTCACCCGATCGGCTGGGGTGCTCGGGGTGCCGATCGACGATGGCGGTGCCCTCGAGATCGCCCTCCGGAGCCGCGGGACACCGCGCATCGCCAACCGGCTGCTCAAGCGGGTCAGGGACTTCGCGGAGGTTCGCAGCGACGGTCGGGTGACGGGTGCGGTCGCCGGCTCGGCACTCGAGCTGTTCGAGGTGGACCAGGCCGGCCTGGACAAGCTGGACCGGATGGTCCTCACCCGACTGTGCCAGGACTTCGGCGGCGGCCCGGTCGGCCTCGGGACGTTGGCGGTTGCGGTGGGGGAGCAGCCTGACACCGTCGAGGACGTGGTCGAGCCGTTCCTCATCCAGCGGGGCCTGTTGGCACGAACCCCCCGAGGTCGTGTGGCGACGGCCAAGGCCTACGACCACCTGGACCTGCCGTTCGACCCGACCCGAGACGAACCCCCCACGCTGTTCGGCAGCTGACCAGGTCCTGGTGGGTGGACTTCCCACGCCTGCGCGTGGAGAAGTCCACCCACACTCGACCGAGCTGCGCGTCCAGGGCTCCCACCCGCAAGCCCATGCCGGACTCCGCTGCTACCGTGGCCCGCCCCACCCCTCATCAGGCGTACTTCACCCATGACATTCGGACTCATCCTGCTCGCCGAGAACGGCGGCGAGGCGGCACCCGCCGGCGGCGGTCTGGCCAGCTTCCTGCCCTTCCTCCTGGTCGGTGCCCTCTTCTACCTGCTGCTGATCCGGCCGCAGCGCAAGAAGCAGCAGGAGCAGCAGACCATGATCCGCAACCTGGAAGTCGGGGCCGTCGTGGTCACGATCGGCGGGTTCCACGGTGAGATACTCGGGCTGACCGATGAGACCGCCGAGGTCGAGATCAGCGACGGGGTGGTCGTGACGATGGCACGCAACGCCATCGCGCGGTCCATCCCCGACCCCAGCGCCACGGCCCTGGATGACTTGGATGACGAGTTCGACGACCTCGATGACGAGTTCGACGACGACGATCTGGACGACATCGACCTGGACGACTTCGATCTGGACGACCTGGACGACGTCGACGCGGACGAGGCACGGGACGGCGGCTCCGACCGCTGACACCCGGCGGCGCCCGCCACCACCTCGCCATGGACAACTCGATCGACTCCGAACTGCTGCCAGCCAGCGTGCCGCTCGGCGGGCGCCTGCCCGACGGGCAGGACCAACCCACCGCGCCGTTCCCCTCGCGCTCGAAGATCGCGCTGCTGCAGGCTGTCCGAGAGCACGCCGAGGTGACCGGCATGCTCGAGATGGCCGATGAGTTCCTGGCCAGTCAGGGCTTCACCGAGCACGGCTTCCGCCACGCCAACCTGGTCGGGCACATCGCCTACAACGTCCTGCGCTACCTCGACTTCGACGACCACACCGCGGAACTCGGTGCGGTGGCCGGCTACCTCCACGACATCGGCAACGTGGTCAGCCGTGCGCAGCACGGACAGTCATCCGGTCTGATCGCCTTCACGATCCTGCGTGAGATGGACGTCCCGATTCGCGACATCTCCCAGATCATGGGCGCCGTCGGCAACCACGAGGAGCAGTACGGCGTTGCCGTCAGTCCGGTCAGCGCAGCGGTCATCGTGGCGGACAAGTCTGACGTCCACCGTTCGCGAGTGCGTGATACCGGAGACATCGAGGCTGACATCCACGACCGCGTCAACTTCGCGGTGACGTCCTCCTTCCTCCGGGTCTCCGATCTCGTGGAGGACGTCGACCCGGATCAGACAGACGCCGCAGCCGTCCCCGCCGACCCCCCCGCCGCGCCGCTGCCAACACGTCTGCTGCAGCCCACCAAGACCCTTACCCTTGAGCTCGAGGTCGACACGACGGTCACGCCGGTCTTCGAGTACTTCGAGATCTTCATGGAGCGGATGGTCATGTGCCGTCGCGCCGGGCAGACACTTGGCGCCGAGTTCAAGATCACCGTCAACGACGTCCCCGTGCTCTGACGGAGCCACCGCCCACACCAGAGCCGCCCAGACCAGACCGCCCAAGCCCACGAACCGAAAGCTGCCACTCCGTTGTCACAAGGACGCCTGACCACGCTCATCGTCGTGTTCCTCGTCACGCTGGGTGGCTTGTGGGGCTACATCGTCGCCGCCGACCTGTCGCCGCGGCTCGGACTCGACCTGCAAGGTGGCGTCAGTGCCAACCTGCTCCCGGCGGAGGGTCAAGGGGAGATCGACGAGGAGATCCTCGACCAGACCGTCGCAACCATCCGCGAACGTGTCGACGCCCTCGGCGTCGCTGAGCCAGACATCGCTCGGCAGGGTGACACGATCCAGGTGCAACTGCCCGGCGTGGCCGACCAGGAACAGGCCCGCGAGATCATCGGCCGGACCGCCCAACTGCAGTTCCGCCAGGTGGTCGAGGAGCTGCCGCCTGATCCTGGGTTGCTCTCCGACACCGCGAGCGAGCTGGCCGGAGCGACCTGCGACGAACGCAGCGACCTCTCGATTCCCGACCCTGACGAGGAGGTGGTCCTGTGCCTCCGCGGCACCGACGCGGATGGGAACGACCTGCCCCGGGACCAGTGGTTCCGGCTTCGTCTCGGACCGGTCGAGGTGTCCGGAGCCGACCTCACCGACGCCCAGGCCGTGCTGCAACCCCAGACGCTCGGCGAGGTGTGGCAGACCAACCTCGAGTTCAACAGCGAGGGGGCCGCAGCGTTCGCCGAGATCACCGGCAACCTGGCGTGCCTCCAAGGCCCCCAACGTCAGCTCGCGATCGTGCTGGACAACATCGTCGAGCAGGCTCCACCCGTCGCACAGGACGTGGCCTGTGGCGTCGGGATCGGGGGCGGCACCGCAGTCGTCCAGGCCACCAGCGAGGATGACGCGCGCGATCTGGCCATCGTGCTGAAGGCCGGAGCGCTGCCGATCCAGCTGGACTTCGGCACCTTCCAGACCATCTCCCCGACACTCGGGCGTGACTCGCTGGACGCTGGCCTGCTGGCCGGCTTGATCGGGCTGGTCCTGGTCGCGGTCTACCTGGTGCTCCTGTACCGTGGCATGGGCGCTGCGGCCGTCCTGGAGCTGATCCTCTTCGGCGCCACCGTCTTCGGCCTCATCATCGCGCTCGGCGAGTGGATCGGCTTCACGCTGACGTTGGCGGGGATCGCGGGTGTGATCGTCTCGATCGGCATCGCTGCGGACTCCTCGATCATCTATCGCGAGCGGTACCGCGACGAGGTCCGAGCAGGTCGGACCATCCGCACGGCGGCCGATCACGCCTTCGACAAGGCCTTCCGCACCAACCTGACCGGCAACACGGTGTCGTTCCTCGCGGCCGTCGTCCTGTACCTGCTGGCCGTGGGACCGGTCCGCGGCTTCGCATTCACGTTGGGGTTGTCGACCCTGGTCGACACGCTGCTGTTCGCCACGTTCACCCGCGGTCTGTTCGGCCTCGTCGCCCGGAACCCCAAGCTGGTGGACGCCCCGCTGATGGGACTGCGGTCGGGCGTGACCAGTGAGCAACTGGCAGCCGCAACGGCCGGCGGACGCCGTCGCCGCAAGGGCGGCCGGAAGAAGGGTCGGAAGTGAGCAACGACAAGACCAACGTGGACACTGCACCCGAGGAGTTCGACGCGGCCACCACCGGCCGACGCGAGGACACCGACTCACCTCTGGCCCGACTGCTGACGGGACGGAGCAACGCCGACATCGTCGGTAGCTCCCGGCGCTGGTTGATCGTGACCGCCGTCGTCCTCGGCATCAGCCTGGCGGCGCTGGCGGTGCGGGGACTGAACTTCTCGATCGAGTTCACCGGTGGGTCCTCGTTCGTCGAGGAGGGGGCCACGCAGACCTTCACGGCGGCAGAGCTCGAGGAGACGCTGGTCGAGTTCGGCATCACCGACGCAATCGTCCAGATCGTGGACGACGGCACGGGTGCCCAGATCTCGACGCCGGCGATCTCGGACATCGAGGGGGTCGACGACCTCGAGGTAGCCGCCGCCATCGAGGAGCAGACCGGTGGCGACGTCTCCGTCTCGACCATCGGCCCGCGCTGGGGTGAAGCGGTGACGGGACAGGCCATCCGCGGCCTGATCGTCTTCCTGCTGCTGGTGATCACCTACATCACGTTCCGCTTCGAGTGGCGGATGGCGGTCTCCGCCGTGGTGACCCTGGCCCACGACGTCCTGGTCACCATCGGGCTGTACGCCCTGGTCGGGTTCACCGTCTCGCCGAGCACCGTGATCGCGATCCTGACCATCCTCGGGTACTCGCTGTACGACACCGTGGTGGTGTTCGACCGGATCACCGAAGACGCGTCGAAGTTGACCAGCGTCTCCACGGTGTCCTACGGCGAGGTGGCCAACACCGCGCTCAACCAGGTGCTCGTCCGCTCGGTCTCCACCTCGATCACATCCGTGCTCCCGGTTGCGAGCCTGCTGGTCATCGGGGCCAACCTGCTCGGCGCAGCAACCCTGTCCGACCTCGCGCTGGCGCTGTTCATCGGGATGACGGTCGGGACCTACTCCTCGATCATCATCGCCGCGCCGCTGCTGGTCTGGTTGAAGGAGAAGGACCCGAAGTTCGCCGAGCTCAAGGAGCGGGCGGCCGCCGGGTCCGCCTGACCGCCAGCGGCCTCCCGTCGAACACGGACGGAATCAGTCCGCCGAACAGTTGGGCGACGTGAGCTGGACCGGCAACTGCCTGGCCTCGACCGCTTCCTGGCGGACTAGAGTCTGCGGTCATGACGCTGGACCTCACCACCTACATCCGTGACGTCCCGGACTTCCCTGAGCCGGGGATCGTCTTCAAGGACATCACCCCCTTGCTGGGTGACCCGGCTGCACTGGAGGCGGCCGTGATGGCCTTGTGCAGCCCGTACCGCGAGGCCCGCCTCGACCTGGTCGCCGGCATCGAGTCCCGGGGGTTCATCTTCGGGACCGCGGTGGCGCGCGAGCTCGGTGTCGGGTTCACACCGGTCCGCAAGGCCGGCAAGCTGCCACGCGACACCCACGAGGTCAGCTACGACCTGGAGTACGGGTCCGCCACCCTGGAGGTCCACACCGACGCGATCACGCCTGGCGCACGGGTGCTGGTGGTCGATGACGTCCTGGCCACCGGCGGCACGGCGGCGGCCACCTGTGAGCTGGTCAAGCGATCTGGCGGGGTCCTGTCCGGGGTGGCTGTCCTGATCGAGTTGGTGTTCCTCGGCGGTCGCCAGCGGCTGTCCGGCACGCCGGTCTCGTCCGTGCTGACTGTCTCCTGAGTCGTTCGGATTCATCCCATGATTGGACAGGCGGTCTACGCTGGGTGCTTCATCACCGGCAGTCCTGGCAAGGCTGTCGTCCGTCCAGCACCACCCACCGGAGACACAGACGAGCACGAACGACGCCCCGACCACCGCGACAACCGTTGCTCCCGACACGCCAGGGGGCGGACCGCCGTCAGCGGGTGATGAGGCTGGTCCGGAACAGGGGCTCACCACCCAGGCCACCCACACCCCGCCGACCGGCACCGATCAGGTCCTTCCACCCGGTGGTCGCCAGGCACGCCGTCAGTCCGGCGTCCGGGCCGTGCTGGCCCGTCTCCCGTTCGATCTGGGGCCCACCGTCCCCGAGCAGATCCAACCCCTGGTCCACATCCTGCGCGGCAACGGCACCCGTGTGGACCTGAAGATGATCCTGAAGGCCTACGAGATCGCCGAGAGCGCGCACCGGGGCCAGAAGCGACGGTCCGGTGAGCCCTTCATCATCCACCCGGTCGGCGTGGCGGAGATCCTGGCCGACCTGGGTGCGGACACGCCGACCATGGCCGCGGCGCTGCTCCACGATGTCGTCGAGGACACCGAGTTGACCGTCGAGGAGATCACCGAGCAGTTCGGCGCAGCCACCGCCGCGCTGGTCGACGGTGTCACCAAGCTGCAGCGGGTCAAGGTCCAGACCAAGGAGGAGCAGCAGGCCGAGTCCCTCCGCAAGATGCTGCTGGCGATGGCGGAGGACTACCGGGTCCTGCTGATCAAGTTGGCCGACCGCCTGCACAACATGCGGACCATCCACCACATGCCGCGCCACAAGCAGGAGGAGAAGGCGTCGGAGACCCTCTCGATCTACGCCCCCCTGGCGCACCGACTCGGCATGCAGCAGTTCAAGTGGGAGCTCGAGGACCGCAGCTTCCAGTGTCTGCACCCCAAGCGGTACGACGAGATCAAGAAGATGGTCGCCGAGCGGCAGTCCGGTCGCGACCAGTACCTCGATGAGATCATCGCTGACGTGACCGAACGCCTGCGGGCCGTGAAGATCCGGGCGCAGATCACGGGCCGGCAGAAGCACTACTGGTCGATCTACGAGAAGATGGTCGTTCGGGGCAAGGAGTTCGACGACATCTACGACCTGGTCGGCATCCGGGTGATCGTCGACTCGGTCAAGGACTGCTACGCCGCCCTCGGCACCCTCCACTCGGTCTGGCGTCCCGTGCCGGGGCGCTTCAAGGACTACGTGGCCATGCCGAAGTTCAACCTCTACCAGTCGCTCCACACCACGGTCGTCGGGCCGGGCGGCAAGACCATGGAGGTGCAGATCCGCACCCAGGCGATGCATCGGACGGCCGAGTTCGGGGTCGCTGCCCACTGGCGGTACAAGGAGACGGGACGCGAGGCGCCCAACTCCGATGCGCAGTGGCTGGACCAGATGCTCGACATGGAGTCCGTCACGGACTCACCCACCGAGTTCATGCGCAACGTGCAGCTGGACCTCTACGCCGACGAGGTCTTCGTCTTCACGCCCAAGGGGGACATCCGCCAGCTCCCGCGTGGCTCGACCCCGGTGGATCTCGCCTACGCCATCCACACCGAGGTCGGTCACCACACGATCGGCGCACGGGTCAACGACCGGTTGGTGCCGCTCGAGTACGAGCTCCGCAACGGCGAAACCGTCGAGATCCTGCTGTCGAAGGCCAAGTCAGCCGGTCCCAGCCGCGACTGGCTCGAGTTCGTGGGCTCGGCCCGGGCACGCTCGAAGATTCGCGCCTGGTTCAGCCGCGAGCGCCGCTCCGATGCCATCGAGAAGGGTCGGGAGGAGCTCCGACGGACGCTCGCCAAGTCAGGACGTGGCTGGAAGAAGCAGATCGGATCCCCGCTGCTGCTGGAGGTTGCCCAGGGCCACAACTACGCCGACCTCGATGCGCTGTTCCGGGCGATCGGGGACCGCCACATCACGGCCAAGGCCATCGCCCAGCAGTTGGGGGAGAAGCTGGCGGAGGCCGAGGGGCTCATCGACACGAGTGTCGAGGAGGAGGAGCCGTACCAGGCGCCCGCCGTCCAGGAGAGGCCGGCTCGGCGATCCAGCGAGGCGGTCTTCGTCGAGGGCATCGACGACGTGCTGGTCACGCTGGCCCGCTGCTGCTCGCCGGTCCCACCGGACGAGATCCTGGGCTTCGTCACTCGGGGCCGTGGCATCAGCATCCATCGCACGGACTGTCCCAACGGTGCCAACCTGCGCAGCCAACCCGACCGGATCGTGCCGGTCCGCTGGAACACCCAGATCCCGGCCACGTTCCGGGTCACGATCGACGTGGAGGCCTTCGACCGCAAGCACCTGCTGCGGGACATCACCACGGTGCTGGGCGACGAGTCCGTCAACATCATCAGCGCCAACGTGACGACGAAGTCCGACGCGGTCGCCCGACTGCAGTTCACCTTCGAACTCGCCGACATCCACCACCTCGACCACGTCATGCGCCAGGTCAAGAAGATCGAGTCGGTGTACGACGCCTATCGAGTCATCCCCCGCGCCAGCGGTCGCAAGAGCCACGACAGCCGCATGGGCGATCTCTGAGGCGACACCACATGAGCGACACCTTCATCGATGTCCTGACGCTCGGGATGTGGCAGGCCAACTGCTACGTCATCGGCAACCTGGAGCAGCGCGAAGCCGTCGTCATCGACCCCGGCCAGGGTGGTGACGGACCGGTCCAGGAGATCCTGGACGAGCGGGGTGTCACCTGCCAGGCGATCCTCCTCACCCACGGCCACCTCGACCATCTCTGGGCGGTGCCGTCCCTCGTCGCCGACCTCGACGTGCCGGTGCGGATGCACGCTGAGGACCGCTGGCTGTGGGACTCACCAGCGGCGGCCTTCGGTGCGCCCCCGGCGATGCTCCAGACCCAGTTCGGGCTGGACTGGCAGCCGCCCACGGAGCACCTGGAGACCTTCGGCGATGGGCAGACGATGGCGTTGGCCGGGTTGGCCTTCACGGCCCATCATACGCCGGGGCACACGCCGGGCTCGTCGGTGTTCATCACCGACCAGGTCGGTCCGGCGCCGGTGATGGTGTCCGGCGACCTCATCTTCGCCGGCTCCGTCGGCCGGACGGACTTCCCGCGAGGGTCTCGTGACACGCAGGATCAGTCGATCCGTCGTGTGGTGCTGCCGCAGCCCGACGAGACCCGGATCATCAGCGGGCACGGGCCTGAGACGACGGTCGGCCGTGAGCGGCTTACAAATCCGTTCGTGGTACCGCTGACCACGCACTGATCAGTTACCGTGCTGGCATGGAATCCATGCTGCTCGCCCAGGGCGAAGAGGCCATCGGTCTGGCCTTCCTGTTGATCTTCGGGCTCATCTATCTGGGCCTGCTCATCTTCATCATCGCCGTCTACTGGAAGATCCTGACCAAGGCCGGCGAGGACGGGTGGAAGTGCCTGGTGCCCTTCTACAACGGCTGGGTCTACGCCGAGATCGTCGGGCGGCCCGGCTGGTGGGGCCTGCTGCTGTACGTGCCACTGGTCAACATCGTCTTCACGATCCTGCTGGCGATCGACCTGGCGAAGTCCTTCGGGAAGGATCCGGCGTTCGCCGTCGGCATCGTGTTGCTGGGACCGGTCTTCATGGGGATCCTGGCCTTCGGCTCGGCGCAGTACCTGGGTCCCGCGGGTCCCGAGGGCCGCCCCGGGTGGTCGCCACCGGGCGGTGGCTACGGTGCCTACAACCAGGGCTACGCGGCCGTGCAGGGTGGCTACCAACCGCCGGCCGGGCAGCAGTGGGGGCAGCCGCCACAGCAGTGGGGGCAAGCACCGCAGCAGCCTCCACCGCAGCAGTGGGGGCAGGCTCCGCCGCAGCAACCCCAACCGCAGCAGCCCCAACCGCAGCAACCCCCGCCGCAGCAGGGCGGCTGGGGGGACCAGTCGAACTGGGGTCAGCCGAGCGGCTAGTTCCCGATCATCGTTCCAACCGCGTCCGGGCCAGCAGGGCTGCCTCGTCGCGCGGGCGACCGATCAGGAAGCCCTGACCGACGTCACAGCCCATGTCGGTCAACCGCTCCAGCTGAGCGGGTGTCTCGACCCCCTCTGCGATCGTGGTGAGCCCGAGCGTCCTGCTGAGGTCCAACGTGGCACGCACGATCGCATCGTCCTCACGCTCGGTCTCGATCCCCGCCACGAAGCTCCGGTCGATCTTGACGAAGGTCACCGGCATGTTGCGCAGGTAGGACATCGAGGCGTATCCCGTCCCGAAGTCGTCGATGCCGATCGCGATGCCGCAGTCGTCGATCTCCCGCAGGTTGGTCGTGACCTGCTCGTCGGCCTCGACCACCACCGTCTCGGTGATCTCCAGCCGCAGCGCATCGGGAGGGACGTCGGCTTCGACCAGGCTCCGTGTGATCGCCGCTGCGATGCCAGGGGTGGTGAGCTCCTTCGGGCTCAGGTTGACCGAGACGTACAGCGGGATGCCGGTCCGGCGGCGCCAGCGCGCGACTGCGGAGATGGACTCGCGCAGCACGAACCGGCCCAGGGGGTTGATCAGACCGCTGTCCTCGGCCACTGGCAGGAAGGACGCAGGCGACACCGTGCCGAGCACGGGGTCCTCCCAGCGCACCAGCGCCTCCGCGCCGACAACACGGCCGGTGCGCAGGTCGAGGAGCGGCTGGAACGCCTGGTGGAGCCCAGAACCCGGCGCATCGACACGAGCGACCATCCCCGGGCCCACGGTGGAGAGCGCGGCACGCAGCTGGGTCTCGACCTGCAGCCGGTGGGATCCGTCGGGTGACCGGTCCGGGTCGACGAACTCCGTCCGGGCCCGGCCGCGCGCCTTGGCCTGGGCCAGCGCCTGCGAGGTCATCATGATGACCTCGTCGCCGGACAACTCCGATCCCGGGCCCACCACGGTCAGGCCTGCGGACGCCGTGACCTCCACGCTCGCTCCGGCGATGTCCATCGGAGCGGCCACCGCGCGCAGCAGTCGGCTGGCCAGGTCCTCGGCCTCGGCACGGGTGGTCACGCTGCCACAGAGGAGGACGAAGTCGTCGCCGGAGAGCCGGGCCGCGCTATCGCCCGGCGGGAGGGTACCGCGGACACGATCGGCGACCTCGACCAGGATCGCATCACCTGAGGACTGGCCGACGGCGTAGTTCACGGACCTGAAGCGGTCCAGGTTGAGCACGACCACCCCGAACGCCGTCCGTCGACCACGCAGGTGGTCGGACAACAGGTCGATCAGGAGCGTTCGATTCATCAGCCCGGTCAGGGGATCGAACAGGACTCGCTTCGAGACGAACTGCTCGGCCTTGCGCTGCCGAGACACGTCGAGGACCTGCGCGAGGAACTGGGTGCACCGGCCGTCGGGATCGCGCGCGGCACTGATCGCGACGCGGACCTGTCGTTCGCGGCCCTCCGGTGAGGTGAGGACGCAGTCGCTGTCGTAGTGGTCGATGCCGCCAGCCAGCATGCGCCGCACGGCGAGTTGGAAGGCGTCGTGCTCGTCGGGCGTGCCGATGTCGGAGTGCCTGCGACCGATCAGCACGTCAGCATCGGCCCCGACCAGTTGAGCGAATCGTTCGTTGGCCGCAACGATCACACCATCGGGGTCGAATGCGACCATGCCGATCAACCGCTGGCCGAACAGAGCCGATGCCGGGACGGCGTCACCAACGCCGACCACCGGTGTCGCAACCAAGGAGAGCATGGTGCGATTGACTCTGGGATCGGCGGCCCGTGTCATGACCAGCGCGTCCAGTGGGCGGCATCCCGGCTCGGGGACCAAGGTCCGACGCCTCATGTGGACCCAGGTCGTCGGCCGCTCCGACATCGTGATCCCGACGAGGCGCCGCGCGCGCTCCGGCAGCGAACGGATGACGTCCGACGGATCCGCGAAGACGGCACCCTCCGCATCGACCACTCCCCATCGGTCGGAGCCGACGGCCAGGCCCGTCAGGTCGCCGCCGAACAACACCTGTGCCGCCCGGTTGTGCAGCTGCACCACACCGCAGGAGTCGATGATGACGATCGCGTCCGGCACCGCGTCGATCAGCCGGTCGATGGAGCCGCTGGCGACGGACGGAGCCCCCGACAGCGCATCACCCGACGCGCTCGACCCGGTGGTCGGGTGGGCGTCGAGCGAGGACACGAGGCTGGACTCCTTGTCGCTGAGAGAATCGCGCTAGCTACGGTTCGTAACCAACTGGGTCATGGATGGTTGGCGGGTTCTCATCGGCAGGGCGCAGGTACGGTTTAGAACATGGAACCCTTCGGCAGCATGCGAACTCACGGCGCCGGCACGTTGCGCAGCAGCAATGACGGCGACGAGGTGCTCCTCGCGGGCTGGGTCGCCAAGCGACGGGACCACGGGGGTGTGGTCTTCCTCGACCTGCGGGACCGCAGCGGGGTGTGTCAGGTCGTCGCAGACCCGAGCGCAGGCGAGGCCCTGCAAGCAGCCCACGATGTGCGTACGGAGTACGTGGTTCGAGTCCGAGGTTCGGTACGGGTTCGACCCGACGGGCAGGCCAACGAGGCGTTGGCCAGCGGTGAGGTCGAGGTTGCGGCCTCCGCGCTCGAGGTCCTGAGCGTCGCGCAGACCGTTCCCTTCCCGATCGAGGACGGGATCGAGACCGACGAGAGCGTCCGACTGACGCACCGCTATGTGGACCTGCGACGTCCTGCGCTGGCACACCGGATCCGGGTCCGGGCCCAGGTGACTTCCGTCATCCGCCGTGTCATGGAGGACCACGGGTTCCTGGACATCGAGACGCCGATACTGACGCGATCAACGCCGGAGGGGGCTCGTGACTTCCTCGTGCCCTCCCGCCTCCAGCCGCGGTCCTTCTACGCACTGCCGCAGTCACCGCAGATCTTCAAGCAGTTGCTGATGGTCGCTGGGTTTGAACGGTACTACCAGATCGCCCGTTGCTTCCGCGACGAGGACCTGCGGGCCGATCGGCAGCCCGAGTTCACCCAGCTCGACATCGAGGCGTCCTTCATCTCCTCCGACGACATCTACGCCGTGTGCGAGGAGATGATGGCCGCCGTGTGGGATGAGGTGCTCGACGCCCAACTCCCCACCCCCTTCCCCCGCATCTCCTACGACGAGGCGATGCGGCGCTTCGGCTCGGACAAGCCGGATCTGCGCTTCGGGATGGAACTGGTGGACCTGAACGAGGCGCTCGAGGGGACCGGTGTCGGCGTCTTCAAGGGTGTGCTGGACGCCGGCGGGTCCGTCGTTGCGCTCTGCGTCAGCGGCGGCGGGGACATGACCCGCAAGCAGTTCGATTCGTGGACGGACTTCGCCAAGCGGCGCGGCGCCAAGGGCTTGGCCTGGGGCGTCGTCGAGGACGACGGCAGCCTGCGCTCGCCCCTGGCCAAGTTCATGGAGGACGCTGAGGTCAAGCGCATCCTCTCCGCAGCCGAGGCCGACCCGGGCGATGCCATCTTCTTCGGTGCTGGCGAGACGACCTTCGCCAGAGAGCTGATGGGCGCCCTCCGGGTTGCGGTGGCCAGCGAACGCGGGCTGCTGGACGACCTGCCGGAGGAGGACCGCTGGCGCTTCGTGTGGGTGACCGACTGGCCGATGTTCGAGTGGGACGGCGATGCCGACCGCTGGGACGCCATGCACCACCCCTTCACCGCACCGGCCGAGCCCGGCTTCGCCGACGACCCGGGTGCGGCCAAGGCACTGGCTTACGATCTGGCCCTGAACGGGACCGAGCTGGGCGGCGGGTCGATCAGGATCCACGACCGGGGGATGCAGGAAACCGTGTTCTCCCTGCTCGGCATCTCCGCCGAGGAGGCAGACGAGCGCTTCGGGTTCCTCCTGCGTGGTCTGTCCTACGGCGCACCGCCGCACGGGGGCATCGCCTTCGGCATCGACCGGATCGTGATGCTGCTCACCGGGGCTGCCTCCCTGCGAGACGTGATCCCGTTCCCGAAGACCCAGTCCGGAGGGGATCCCATGACCGATGCGCCGGCGCCGGTCGACACCCCGCAACTGAGCGAACTCGGACTGCGAATCCTGCCGCCACCGGTCAAGGGCTGAGCCAACGACCTGTCCAGATGGACAGGCGGTGAGGTGTCCACTGCGGGCGGTTACGTGGGCCGGCATGTCACCTAAACGCCGAATCAGGCCGAAATCCCTGGCCAATCGGTGGTCTGGCGTGCTTGCACCGGCTCTACGGCCTACCTAGCCTCGTCCATCAGGTCGGGAAGTTCGCAGTCGGCTACCCGTAAGGGTGCTGGCTTTGCGTACGTCCCTACTCCCGACCACCGCTCGCAGGACAACCACGTCCCTCGATCGGTCGGAACCGGGTCACACCCGGGTTCTAGTTCTGATAATCGAGGCTTAGGAGGCCTTCCACACATGACTGTCACCCACATTGGGCGCCGATTGGTGCTCGTCGGGTTGCTCGCGCTCGTCGCCTCGTTGCTGCCGTTCTCGGCCAGCCAAGCGCAGGACGACTCTGACGACTCCGGCGACACCGAGAACGTCTATCTCGACCTGGATCTGTCGGACACCAGCACGACGAGTGAGTCTGTCCAGACATCGATCCTGTTCTCGCAACTGCAGTTCCCCGACACGGACACGCCGGGCGACACGCTGGCTGATGACGTGATCCTGGCGACCGACGCCGACGGTGCAGACGCACTGGCCGCTGGTTCCATCCAGGACAACGCACCGCTGCTGTACTTCAACCCCGACACGGGCGTCGAGACTGCGCACATCCAGGAGATCACCCGTCTGGGTGCTTCCCGGGTCATCATCGTCGGTGAGTCCGACGCGATCGACACCGCAACCGAGACCGCCATCAATGGCCTTGGTCTGCTCACCGTCCGTCTGGGTGGCGACACCCGTATCGAGACGGCCAACGAGGTCGCTGACTTCCTGTACTGCCGGAACGACTCCAGCAGCTCCACTGAGGGCAACTGCGAGGACTCCCGCACCGACACCGGTTTCGTGGAGTCTGACGACACCGCGAACGACACTGCCATCCACCTCTCCCGTGCCTTCGGTACCGCCACCGACCCGTCTGCAGCCTTTGCTGACGCCGCCGGTCTGGGTGCCTGGGCCGCTCAGAGCGGTGTGGCCACCGTCCTGACCGACACCGCACAGGTGCTCCCGAGCACCGCGGCGTTCTACATGGACACCACCAACGACTCCGTCACCCGGTCGGTCACCATCGGTGGTCCGGCTGCTGTATCTGACGCCGTCCTCGACACGCTCGAGGAGGAGTACGACCAGGACGTCGACACCCGCGTGAGCATGCCCGACATGGACAACCGTGCCGGTACTGCCATCGCAGTGAACGGCGCCCGTGGCCTCGACACCGGAAGTGACTCCCTGCTGGGTGTCGTCTTCGTCGAGGGGTACACCGGTGACTTCTTCATCGACGCGTACGCGCTCGCTGGCCTTGCTGGCGTGAACGACCACGCGGTTGTTCTGGTCAACGACGGGATGCTCCCGCCGGAGTCCCTGGCCTACGTTGAGGCCCTGGACTTCACCGGCCTGAACATCTTCGCCACCCCGAACGTCTCTGAGGACGGCATCGCTGCCATCGAGGCAGCAACCGGCCAGACGCTCGACACGCTGACCTACAGCGACGCGCCGTAGGTCAAGCCAGCTCGCAGCACCACGCTGCACCGCTAGTCACGATGACCCGGCCACCTGGTGGCCGGGTCATCGTTCATGTCCGGAGCCACCAGTAGGGTTGCGCCCGTGTTCATCTCCAGAACTGCCGTCGCGACGACGCTGGCCACCGTCGTGGTCATCACCGCCCTGATCGTCATCCCCAGCGGACTGAACGCCTTCGAGCCGTCCAAGCTGATGAGCATCGTCGTCGGCGCCGCGGCCTGCGCCTGCGCGGTGTGGCTGACCGGCGGAGTCGATCGCAAACGGGTGGCCGAGGCGCGTGTCCCGCTCATCGTCGCGGCCGTCTTCCTCGTGCTGCTGCTGATCGCCGCCCTTGCCTCGCCCAGCCCGTTGAGCGCTCTGGTCGGGTCCCGGAGCCGGTGGGGTGGTGTGGCCCTGTACGCCGGGTGTGGGGTGCTGTTCGCCGTGGCCACGCAGCTCTCCCGCCTCCAGGTCCGACAGGTGCTGACGGCGGTGGCGCTGGCCGGTGGCGGCGTCGCCGCCTTCGGTGTCCTCCAGTCGATCGGCTTCAACCCGCTCGAGGGCATCGGTGATCAGACCGGCGTTCCCTCGACCTTCGGCAACATCAACTTCGCCGCCGGATTCGTCGGCGCGACGCTCGGCGCCATGCTGTGGTTGGTGCTCGACGACGACCTGCCGTTCAAGCGGCGCGTCCTGGGCGGGGTCCTGCTGGTGTTCGGGTTGGCCTACGTCTGGGTCAACGACTCGTTCCAGGGCATCCCGACCGGGGCCGCAGCCATGGCGATCGCTGCCGCCGGCTGGGCGTGGACACGTGGCGGGTCGATTCGGAAGGTCGGCATCCCGCTCATCGGTCTACTGTCGGCAGTCGGCGCCGCGGTGGTGGGTGCCGGGGTGGTGGGGAGCGGACCCCTCAGTGCCCTCAGCGCGCAGCGCGGCATCCTGATCCGTCGCTACTACTGGGACGCCGCGCTGGACATGATCGCCGACAACCCGCTGCTCGGTGTCGGGCCTGACCGATACGTCTACGCCTACCGCACCAGTCGCTCGTTCGAAGCCGCGTCCGATCTGGAGTTGCTGCTCGACAACGACGCGGCCCACAGCGTCTTCCTGCACTTCGGCACCGCGGGCGGCGTGCCGCTCATGCTGGCCTTCGTCGCGCTGGTGGTCACGGTCCTCATCATGGCGGGACGCGGGCTCCGGGCGGAGAACAGCGATCCGATGCTCATCTTCGGAGCTGCCGCCGTGGTGACCGGGTACATCGTCCAGGCCCTGGTCAGCATCGATGTGCCCGGGTTGGCCATGCTCGGCTGGGTGTCACTCGGCCTGCTGGTCAGCGCGGGGCTGGTACGCCTGCCCGTCACGACCAAGGGCAAGAGGAAGCGGTCCAAGAAGCAGACTGCGGCAGCGCGCCGGCCGGATGGGGCAACGATCTCCTGGCAGCCGCTGCTCGGCTCGGCGGTGATCGTGACCGTGGTCTTCGTCATCGCGATCACCCCCGTGCGGGTGGAGAGCCAGACCTTGACGGCACTGCGTCAACCCGATTCGTTGCGCACGGTCGAGGGCACGTCGGCCGCCGCCGACCTCGGCTTCTGGGACCCCCGATACCGTGAGCGGAGCGCCCTGTCGATGATGATCGTCGATCGTGCGGAGGGGTTCGACATCGCGCGGGAGTTGGACGAGGAGAACCGCCTGACGGCATCCGTCGCCATCCGGGCGGCCGGTGTCGCAGCCGATTCGGGTGACGACGAGCTGGCCGTGGAGTGGTACAACCGCGCGCTCGAGGGCGAGCCGCTCCACCCCGAGCTGCGTGTCCAGGCCGCCCAGTTTTTCGCTCAGGCAGGGGAGACCGAGCGGGCGGAGGAGGTGGCGTCCGGGTTGCTCGCTGACGACCCTGACAACACCGATGCTCAAGCGATCCTCGACTCGCTGCCCTCGTGAGGGTTGCCCACGTCATCGCCCGGCTGAACGTCGGGGGCCCGGCCGCGATCCTGCAGACGCTGGTGGAGGAGTCGGCCCGGGCCGGGAGTGACGTCGACCACGTCGTGCTTGCCGGCACCCCGGGGGAGGGGGAGGCCAGTTGGCACGACGTCCGGGGCGGGGAGTTGGACGTCCGCCTGATCTCAGGGCTTCGGCCGGACATCCGACCGCCTCAGGACATGCAGGCACTCGCGCACCTGGTCCGACACTTGCGATCCATCCGACCCGACATCGTCCACACCCACACGGCCAAAGGCGGCCTGCTGGGTCGGCTGGCCGCGCGCCGCGTGCCCCTGGCCAAGACGGTTCACACGTTCCACGGCCATGTCCTGCACGGCTACTTCGGGCGGGGCTCGACCCGGGCCTACGTCGCACTCGAGCGGCGGCTGGCCCGACGGACGGACGGGTTGATCGGTGTGGGAGAGCGGGTGCGGTCGGAGCTTCTCGAGGCGGGCATCGGACAGGCCGACCGGTTCTGGTCGGTGGCGCCCGGGGTGACGGCACCGGACCTGGTCCGGCGAGAGGAGGCGCGTGAGCAGCTCGGCCTGGCCGCCGATGCGCCGGTCGTGTGCATGGTTGGGAGACTGACCCAGATCAAGCGCGTGGACCGAGCCCTGGCCGTACTGCGGGAACTGCGGAGTCGGGATGTCCGGCCGGTGCTGCTGGTGGCCGGAGGCGGGGATCTGGAGGAGACGATGCGGGCCCAGGCGGCTGATCTGGGCGACCAGGTGCGCTTTCTCGGCTGGGTGCGCGATGTCGGCACGGTCATGGGGGCGTCCGACCTGATCCTGCTGACCAGCGACAACGAGGGGATGCCAGTAGGGCTCATCGAGGCCGCACTGGTTGGGCTGCCAGCAGTCGCCACCGACGTGGGTGGTGTGTCGGAGGTCGTGTTGGACGGCAAGTCCGGCCGGGTCGTGCCCGCGACGGTGCAGGATCTGGCCGACGCCATCGAGGACCTGGTGATGGATCGGGGCCGGCTGTCGACGATGGCCGAGGTGGCCAAACGGCACGGGTCAGCCTGCTTCGGGGCCGATATCCTGATTCGTCGACACCACGAGATCTATCGCGAGGTACTTGCGTGAAGGCGCTCATCACCGGCGGCGCCGGATTCATCGGATCACACCTGGCGGAGCACCTCCTGGCCCAGGGTGACCAGGTGATCGTCCTGGACAACCTGTCCACTGGCCGCCACTCCAACATCGAAGCCCTGGTCGGCAACCCGAACTTCGAGTTCGTCCTCGGGTCGATCCTGAACGCCGACCTGGTCGACGACTGCGTCAGCCGCGCCGATGTGGTCTTCCACCTGGCTGCTGCCGTCGGCGTCGAGTTGATCGTGCGGAAGCCCGTCGAGTCGTTGCGGACCAACATCATCGGCTCCGAGACCGTCATCGAGAAGGCACACAAGTACAGCCGACCCGTCCTGGTCACCTCCACCAGCGAGATCTACGGCAAGAACACCTCAGACCTGCTGAGCGAGGAGGATGACCGGATCCTCGGCTCACCGCTGAAGTCCCGCTGGTCCTACTCCGAGGCCAAGGCCATCGAGGAGATCCTGGCCTACACGTACTGGCGCGAGAAGGGCCTGCCCACCGTCATCGTGCGCCTTTTCAACACCGTGGGTCCGCGGCAGGTGGGGCACTACGGCATGGTCATCCCGCGGTTCGTGAACCAGGCCCTCCGCGGGCAGGCGCTGACGGTCTACGGCGACGGGTCGCAGACCCGCTGCTTCCTCGACGTCGGTGATGCCGTGCCGGCGCTCGACACCCTCATCCGCACCGATGCGGCCCACGGAAACGTCTTCAACGTCGGAGGCTCGGACGAGATCTCCATCGCCGACCTGGCTGCAACCGTCATCGAGCGGTCGAAGTCGCAGTCGGTGATCCGCAAGGTGTCGTATGAGGACGCGTACGAAGATGGATTCGAGGACATGCAGCGACGAGTGCCGAACACGGCCAAACTCCGTGAGTTCATCGGCTGGGAGCCGACCTACTCCCTGCCGGAGATCATCGACCGCGTCATCGCCGGGCAGCGGTCCTAGGAGCGTGTCCTGACCAGTGTCTGACTGGTTGCTCTACGCGGGGATCTTCACGGTGGCGGTGGCCCTGAGCCTGCTCGCCGTCCCGCTGGCGATTCGCTTCGCGGCCTCCCGGCAGGTCGTCGACCGGCCCGGCGGGTACAAGCTGCAGGAGGCGGCCGTGCCCTACCTCGGGGGCGTCGCGATCGTCTCGTCCTTCGTGGTGGTGGCGGTCGCGGCGATGGTCATCCGGCCACCGATCGGCGGCGATGTCCGCGATATCGCGATCATCCTCGGTCTGGCCGTGACGCTCTCGCTGATGGGGCTGATCGACGACCTGAAGGGGCTGGGTCCGGTCCTCCGGTTGGTCATCCAGGTCGGGGCGGCCGTCACGCTGCTGTTGGCCACCACCACCGGCGTCCGCCTGTTCGACTCCGGCGGGGTGATCGATGCCGCCATCACCGTGGTCTGGATCGTCGGGATCACCAACGCCTTCAACCTGCTCGACAACATGGACGGGCTCTCCGGCGGCATCACTGCGATCGCTTCCCTGGCGTTCTTCGTGATCGCCGCACTGTCCAACCAGTACTTGATCGCCAGCATGTCGATCGCGCTGGCCGGCTGCGCGCTGGGGTTCCTGGCGTACAACTGGCACCCGGCGAGGATCTACATGGGGGATGCTGGGTCGCTCTTCCTCGGCTTCATGCTGGCCGTTTTGGGATTGCGGCTGCGCTTCGCGGCACCGCGGGAGGTGACCGCGTTCGTGCCGGTCGTGGTTCTGGCGCTGCCGGTGCTCGACACCGCCCTGGTCACCGTGAGCCGGATGCTGCACGGCCGGAACCCGCTCGCGGGGGGCCGGGATCACATGTCGCACCGGCTCGTCTTCGTCGGCCTCTCCGTACCCAACGCCGTGCGCACCATGTACCTGGTCGCGATCACGCTGGGCTGGACGGGCTTGATCATGAGCCGGGTTGACACCGTGACGGCGTTCCTCACCCTGGGGTTGGTCGCCGCTGGGATGGCGCTGTTCGGCTTCCTCCTCGGCCGCGTGCCGGTCTACTCCAACTCCAAGCGCGAGAAGGTCGTCGTGACCACCGTCGAGAAGGTGCCCGAGGACTACGAGCACGAAGAGGAGGATGTCGCAGCAGCGGCCGACGCGGAAGAGACGACGGCTGCCGCTGCTTACGTGACCACCGACCAGTCGGCGCAGTGACGACGACGACCCCTTCGCGCCCAGAGCTGCGCTGAGGCGAGCCCGGGCATCACACAGCTGACGATGGCGTGAGGAACCAGACCCGAGACGGGGAGCGGGGAGAGCACGCTGTTGCCCGGTGGTCCACCGCAGCCTCGTTGCTGCTCCTGGTGACCGTGCTGCTCAGCGTGGCAGTGCCGCTACGCACGTCGCGCGCCCCGACCAGTGACGGTCGGCAGTACGTCGCTGCGGCGGCCAACCTGGCGGTATCAGGAGTGTTCTCGACGCAGCTGCGGCCCGACGGCGGCAGTCCCACTCCGAACGCCCGCCGCGAGCCCCTGTACCCAGCCATCCTCGCTCTTGGCATCGAGGTCATCGGGGCCGACAGCCCCGACCTGGCCTGCCTCCTGGATGCCAGCCGCTCGTGCCGAGACCACCTGCGGGCCTTGCGTCTGATCAACGTGATGCTGTTGGTGGCGCTGGGTCTCTCCACGCGGGTTCTGGCGCGACAGGTCGGCCTAGGACGATGGCTGGCCACGTGCCTCGGCATCGGGGTGGGTCTCTCCACGGTCTTCACGTCCGACGTCGACGAGTTCTTCAGCACCACCACGGCAGCAACGCTGCTGACGGCAGCTGCCGCACTGCTGCACCAGGTCGTCACGGACGGCCGGCGCAGAGCTCCGGTCCTCCTCGCTGGGGTGATGTTGGGGCTGCTGATGCTGACGCGGGCTTCGTTCATGGTCAGCGGGCTGGTGCTGGTGCCGGCGGCTTGGCTCGCATCACGCTGGGATTCGCGCGGCGCTGGTCGCAGGTGCATCGCTGTTCTGCTGATCAGCTGGATGGTTGCATCGCCCTGGATGGCCCGGAACGCAGCCCTCACCGGCAGTCCCGCCCTGACCAGCGGGGCATCACGGGTCCTGGCCGTCCGGGCCGAGGCCTCAACGATGTCGTGGGCCGAGTACCCCTGGGCCTTCGTGGTCTACACACCCGAACTCGGCGAACGCATCGTTCGCGCCGCGCCCGAGGCCCCGTGGCGTCGGTGGGACCGTCGGCAGGAACCCAGCTTCTACGGGCTGGCCCTCGGCCTCGATCCCGGTGGGGAGGTGCAGCAGCGTGCGGGCGCCGACGTGGACCGACTCGGCTCGGCCGCAGCGGCCGTGATCGCTGACAACCCAGTTGAGTTCGCAGCCCTGACGCTCCCGTACGCCTGGCGAGGGCTGTTCGGCGAGGCGGGTCGACAGCCGTTGCAGAACCAGGGGACCGAAATGGCCGACATCCTGGCCCGCTGGCTCGCACCGCTCGTCGGCGTGGCGCTGATCGCGCTGGTGCCCGCGTCGATCATCACCATCACCCGGGTCCTGAGGCACCGGGACGCCGCGGTCATGATGATGCTGTCGTTGGTCGCCGGATCCTACGTCTTCCACGCTGCGACGACCCACTTCATCCGACGCTACAGCCACCCATTCGTGCCCGTGCTGGTGGTCACCGTCGTGTGGGTGCTCAGGCGGGACTACCGCACGGCCGCGGCAGACGACGTGCCATCATGACCGGGATGCCGAGCCAGCCGCTTCACCTGTGGAACCGCCGCCCAACGCCGGCTGCAGGATCGGGCTGGACGCCAACGGTCAGTGTCGTGATCCCGCACTACCGTTCTGTCGAGCTGTTGCGCAACACGGTGGCTGGACTGGCCCAGCAGGACTACCCACTGGGACGGATGCAGGTCATCGTCGTCGACGACGGCTCGCCGGTGCCACCACGACCGCCGGACCTCGCCGATGCCGACCTGTCCGTCGACCTGATCCATCAGCGCCGCGACGGCTTCGGTGCCGGTCGGGCGCGCAACCGTGGTGCCGACGCTGCAGAGGGCGACGTGCTGGTGTTCCTCGATGCCGACGTGATTCCCTCGCCCACCTTCCTCACGCAACACGTGGCGCTGCACGAGTCAGTCGACTACGCGGTTGCATTCGGTGAGCGGACCCACGTCGACATCGCCCGCGTGGACGCCGAGACGATGCGCCAACGCCTGCGCGATGGTCACAGCGCTGACGACCTGCTCGCGGACCTGCCCACGCGCACGGTGGCCTGGCGCGAAGCGTTCCTGCGCGAAACGGCACATCTGACGACGGACCGGGCGCGGGGGTGGCGACTGTGCAACACCGGGAACCTGTCCATGCGCCGGTCCTTCTTCACCGACGTGGGCGGGTTCGATGAGCGGTTCTGGGGGTGGGGTGGTGAGGACATCGAGTGGGCCTACCGCGCGCTCCAGGCTGGCGCGCTCCTGACACATCACCCCGAGGCCCATGGCTGGCACCAGGGCCTCGAGGGCGCCACGACAGCCTCGGAGCGCGCGTCCCAGGCGGCGCAGGCGCGATTCCTCGCGTCGTTGATCGCCGACTCCGAGATCAGAGCACCGTTCGGTCCGAGGTTGTGGGAAGTACCTCGCGTCGCCGTCGAGATCGCGGCGGCCGCTGCGGACGACGGTGCTGTCGAGATGCTCGTGGACGGACTGCTCGCCGAGCTCCGGGACGTCATCATCGCGCTGGACGATGGGGGGAGGAGCCTCCGACTGCTCCGGGGGTACGCCTCCGAGCCACGGGTTCTCCTCCGTCCCGAATCGGTCCCGGCGAGACCCGAAGCAGACCCCCGTCCGGAGCAGTCGTGGTGGCCAGGCCTGCCGTCGGCGGCGGCAGCGCCAACCCAGGTCATCATCGACCAGCCCGACCTGATGAGCGCGCACGACATCGGACGGGCGCTCCAGCGATTGGACACCGACGATCCACGTCCCGTCGGTGTCCGATTCCGAGCGGCTGGAGGTGCGGTCGCGGCATCGGCATGGAGTACGCAGATGCTCAGGCGGGCGACACGATGCGGTGAAGACCTGCTGGCGGGCCAGATCCCGGACGGATGGCCGATCATCACCGAGACACCGCAGGGGCCGCCGCGAGCCTCCATCCGATCAGCCCGGCGTCGGCAGTTGCCAGCCGAGGTCCGGCAGCTGTGGTGGCGCCTGCCCAGCCCGGTGCGACACCAGCTTGACCGGTTGCGCTCCGGAGGACCGCGCTGATGCTCGATCGTGTCACGCCGGCGGTGCGCGCCGCTCTGGGGCGTCTCAGCCATCTTCCCGTCGTCGGAACGGTCATCCTCCGAGGCCGGGCCCGTCTCGAGGACAGGGAGCAGCAGGCTGTCGCGCGGCGACCCATGACGCGGGTGGTCGACGACCTCCGGGATCGCACCGGGAGTCCCGAGCCTGACGGCCCCGCGCCGGTGTTCGTCCTCGCCGCAGGGTGGCGGTCGGGCTCGACCCTCGTCCAGCGCCTGGTCATGTCCTCCGGTGACGTCTTCCTGTGGGGTGAGCCGTTCGACCGGTCATCACCGATCTCCACGTTGACCGCGCAGGCCCGGCCGATGCGTCGGGACTGGCCCCCCCGGGAGTGGTTGATCGATCCCGACTCGCCTCCGGCTGATCGTCTCGTGAACGACTGGATCGCCACGCTGAGTCCTCCGCTCGAGCGGCTGGCGGACGCGCACCGCGCCTACCTGACGACGCTGCTCCGGCCCCCCGCAACCTTCACGGGGTCGCGGTGGGGAGCCAAGGAAGTCCGGCTGTCCGGGGAGGATGCCGTGTGGCTGAGTCACCTGTACCCCGCGGCCTCGTTCGTCTTCGTGGTGCGAAACCCGTGGGACGCCTATGCCTCATACAAGGGCATCCGACGCTGGTATCACCGCTGGCCCGATGCCATGGTCTCGAGCGTCGCCCAGTACGCGACGCTGTGGAATGACTTGGCGGCGTCGTTCCTGGCGGTGTCCGAGGAGGTGAACGGGACGCTTCTGCGGCACGAGGATCTCAGCGACCCCGACCGGCTCGACGAACTCGACGCGTTCCTCGGTGCACCGGTGGATCGAGCGGTCCTGGGTACCCGCCGCCCCGGCCCCGACGTATGGCGGCCTCGTCGGCTCTCCCGCTGGGACAGCTGGCAGATCGACCACATCGCGGGTGAGACAGCAACGCGACTGGGCTACGGCGACTGACGGCTGGTACGGCTGGACGACCACGCCACCGGGAACCGGCAGCAGCACCTGTACTCTGGATGGGTCAGTCGGCCGAGTCGGGAGGGCCGACGTCCTTCTGTCCCGCTACATCTCCCAGAGGCGACATGTACTTCGGAATCGTTGGCGCCGGCTTCTCCGGTGCGGTCATCGGGCGTGAGCTGGCACAGGCTGGACACGACGTCGAGATCTTCGACGCGCGCGACCACATCGCCGGCAACTGCCACACCTCCCGTGACGACGAGACCGGTGTCATGGTGCACCGCTACGGCCCACACATCTTCCACACCGACATCGAGCGGGTGTGGACCTACATCTCGTCCTTCGCGGACATGCAGCCGTACCGCCACAGCGTCCGGACGACGGTGGGCGATCGCGTCTTCAGCCTCCCCATCAACCTCCACACGATCAACCAGGTCTTCGGAGCGGCAATGAGTCCCTCGGAGGCCAAGGCGTTCGTCGCCGAACAGGCGGAGGCTGACATCGAGGAGCCACAGAACTTCGAGGAGCAGGCCCTCAAGTTCGTGGGCCGCGAGCTCTACGAGATGTTCTTCTACGGCTACACCCGGAAGCAGTGGGGTGTGGAGCCGACGAAGCTTCCCGCGTCGATCCTGAAGCGCCTGCCGCTCCGGTTCAACTACGACGACACCTACTTCGGCCACCCCCACATCGCGATTCCTCGGGGTGGGTACACGGAGGTCGTCTCGCGGATCCTCGATCATCCCAACATCACCGTCCATCTGTCCTCGCCAGTAACCCGGCCGGACCTGGTTGAGTTCGACCACGTCGTCTGGTCCGGCCCGTTGGACGCCTGGTTCGGCTTCGCCGAGGGCCGACTGGGCTACCGGACGCTCGACTTCGTCGCCGAACGGCACGCCGGTGACTATCAGGGCATCCAGGTGATGAACTACGGTGAGTACGAGGTGCCCTACACCCGGATCACGGAGCACAAGCACTTCTCGCCGTGGGAGGAGCACGATGACACGATCGTGTTCCGCGAGTTCAGTCGCGCGGCTGAGCCGGAGGACATCCCGTACTACCCGATCAGGCTGACCGAGGACCAGGGGCTGCTCGACACCTACGTCAGAATGGCGCAACAGGAGCCTGGCGTGACCTTCGTGGGACGACTCGGCACGTACCGCTACCTCGACATGGACCGCACCATCGATCAGGCCCTGACGGCGGCCGAGGGGATCACGGCCGCCATCGGCCGTGGCGAGCCGATCCCGTCGTTCCTGGTCGATCCGACATGACCCCGCAGCCACACTCCCCGGAAAGGGGCCATCGATGAGTTCTTCGATCTTTTGGCTGGGCGCCCACAAGACCGCGACCACCTTCTTGCAGCACAGCCTGGACCACTCCCAGGACGCACTGCAGGAGTACGGGGTCAAGTACGTGGAGTTGGAGGAGTTCCGGCAGCGCTATGCGCGACCCCTGCTCAACTTCGATGCGGACTCGAAGCCTGATGCCACCGTCTTCGACGGACCAGAGCCCATCAATCTCATCTTCGACGAGAACATCCCCGGGTACGTCCAGCACGCGCTGTCGACCAAGGGCTTCTACCCAGAGATGATCGATCGAGTCGACACGGTGGCCCAGCATCTCGGGATCTCGGTCGACGAGGTCATCTTCGGCGTCAGACGGTATGACACCTTCCTACCCTCGCTGTACTGCGAGACGCTCAAGTCGACACCGTTCAAGACCTTCGACGAGTACCTGCAGTCGTCGTTCAGGAACTCATCGCGGTTCTCCCGTCTGAACTGGTACAACCTGCTGCGGCAGTTCGTCGACGCCTATCCGGGTCGCCGCGTCCGCGTGTACTTCTACGAGGAGTTGCGCGGGCGTGAAGCGGAACTGCTCGAGTCGGTGCTCCGCATTCCGTCGGGAGACTTCACGCTGCACGAGGGAACGGAACGTCCGGGGTTCTCCCAGAAGGCGGTCGAAGAGCTCCACCGGATCGCGGGTCAGCGTCAGGTCGAGCGCAAGGACGTTCGCCGGGCGGTCAAGCGCCATCCGAAGGGAAGGGGCAACCCGTCCTTCGATCCATGGGACGAGGACCAGCGCCACGCTCTACTGCTGGCCCACGAGAGTGACCGAGCCCGAATCCTCAGCGATGGTGATCTCGAGGTCATCGAGCTCGATGATGCTGGTCCTGCGCCGCTCACCCGTCGGAGTTCGGGTGCCCAGACGGTTCACGCAGCCCGACCGTCGCCTCGCTCCTCTGGCGCCGCAGAGACGGGACGGGACCACCTCGACAGCCCAGACCTCTCCGTGGTCATCCCTGCTCACCAGGCAGTCGGCACGATCCAACCGCTGGTCGAGACCCTCCTCGCGGTGCCCTCTCTCAGCGTCCAGATCGTCCTCGTCGACGACCACTCCGACGACGGGACGGGCGAGCTTGTACGTCGCCTGTCCTCTGATGATCGGATCGTGGCCTTCCACCACGCCGACAATCGCGGGGCGGGCGTGGCGCGCAACACCGGTTTCCGGGCTGCGACGGGGCGGTACACGCTGTTCTTCGACGCGGACGACGTCATCCACGTCGACGCGTTGGTCGAAGCCGTCGAGGCGCTGGACGAGACTGGTGCGGATGTCGCGGTCATGCCGTATCGCTATGAGCGCGGCACGTCCAGCGATCGGGAGATGAACACCTTCGATCGTGAGCTCTGGACCGGCTACGTCGGAAGCGCAGCCCGGCGAGTGACGAGCCTTGACGAAGCGCCTCGCCTGCTCGGTCTGTCCCACTACCCGTGGAACAAGATCCTGCGGACCGACGTGTTCCGGACGGCAGGCTTGCGCTTCGGCTCGACACCGGTCCACAACGACATCCTCGGCCACTGGTACAGCCTGCTGTTCGCCCAGAAGATCGTGCTGGTCAACCGGATCATCTGCACCCACGTGGTGAGCAGCGGCGGGCCGAACCTGACCAACCGGCACAACGACGAGCGCTTGACGCTGTTCGACGCGCTCGATGAGACCTACGACCTCCTCGAGCGCCATCCCGCCTGGCGAAATCGGTACTCGCATCACTACTGGGCCGTTGCCCTCCGCATCGCCGGATGGGCCGACGCTCGGATCTCGGGGGCCCACCGCGAGGAGTTCAAGCTTCGGCTGCAAGCCCATCTGCTGCGCGCCAACCTGTCTGACTACACGCGGATCCGCATGAAGCGGGACCCCGCGCTGGCTGATGCGATCCTCAGCCGAACCCTATCCTGAAAGAGATCAGTGGCCCGTCTCTCCGTCATCGTCACCAGTTACAACATCGAGGCGTATCTCGAGCAGTGCTTGGAGTCCATCCTCGCGCAGACCCTCGAGGATCTGGAGATCATCGTCGTCGATGACGGATCGAGCGATGACTCGCCCGCAATCATCCGGCGCTTCGCTGATCGCGACGATCGAGTTGTACCGCTGCTGCTCGAGGAGAACAGCGTGGGTGGTGTGGCGACGGCTGCCAACGCGGGACTCGACATCGCCACCGCTCCCTACGTTGGCTTCGCCGACGGCGACGACGTCTACGACGTGCGGATGTTCGAGCAGCTGCTGCAGGCCGCGGAGGCCGAGGACGCGGACCTCGCCATGTGCCAGTACGTGCTCCTCGATGACAGCGACGGGTCGATTGCCCAGCCCGCAGACTCCCGCCGTTGGGATGATCTGGCCAGGGGGACCTACGCGCTGGACGTCGACCGGAGCAAGCAGATCCTCCGCTTCATCGCCGTTCCCTGGCGCAAGATCTACCGACGGAGCCTGCTGGAAGAGAACTCGATCCGGTTCCCCGTGGGCGACTACTTCTACGAGGACAACCCCTTTCACTGGTTCAGTGTCCTCTCAGCGAACTCCATCGCCGTGGTGCCAGAGGTGCTGTGCCAGCACCGGGTCGCCCGGGTCGGTCAGACGATGGGAACCGCTGACGAGCGCCTGTTCAAGATCTTCCTCCACCACGCCACCATCTTGGAATGGCTGCAGCAACGCGGTCTGGCCGAGGAGTACCAGACGACGTTGTTGGCCTGGGCGATGTCGCAGATGGAGTGGATCTCCAGGCGGACCCCGGAAGAACTCCACCAGCGGCTGTACGACGTCCTGCGAGCCGTCTTCGCAGCCCACGACGATGCCACGGCCGAGCACGCGTTGGTGGAGGGATCCAAGGGCGCCTACGCACGTCGTCTCACCTCGGCGCTGATGGCAGACGACTACGCGGCCTTCAAGGCCGCGCTCGGTCGTGATGATGCCAACGCGTCTCTGGTCGACAAGGCACTGCACCACGTGCGAAGTGCCGGGGTCGTCGAGACCTCACGGATCGCGGGCCGGTTTGCGTACTACCACGGGCGCCGGCGTGGGCGTCGAGTGATGAACGCTGCACGTCGGCTGCTCGCCGGGGTCCGTCGCGGCTCCAGCGCGGGAGCGGTCACCCGGGACGACCTCATGTTCGGCCTCATGATCGTCGAACAGCGGCTGGGATCCATCGAGGAGGAACTGGCTCGTCAGCGTCGAGACACCTCGGGTGAGGGCACGTGAGGTGGACCGCGGCAATCGGGCGACCCGCTCCCGAGCGGATGAGGTCGTCGTGAGCGCCTCGACGGAGTCGGCGCCCGCCCGACTGGAGCCAGCCGTGCCTGAGCACCTGGTGCCGTCCGCCGATCCGGTGACGGCATCGGATGACGCAGAGCTGCGCCGACTCGGTGAGCGACTGTCGTTGCGGCGCTACCTCGCCGAGGTCTGGTCGTTCAGGGAGTTCGCAGCGATCGGACCCGTGGCACAGATGCGCGCCGAGAGTTCCGAGACACGGCTCGGGACGGCATGGAATCTCATCAACCCGCTGCTGCTCGTCGCGGTGTACTACCTGATCTTCCAGGTGATCCTCGGCATCGAGGAACGGCGTGGCGTGAGCAACTACCTGCCGTTCCTCACGGTCGGCATCCTCGCCTACAACTTCCTGCGGCGCAGCACGCAGAGCGGCTCGAAGTCCATCATCAAGGGTCGCAAGATGATGCAGTCGATCTACTTCCCTCGGGTCATCCTGCCGATGAGCGCAACGGTGACGCAACTGCTGTCCTACTTCTGGTCGATCGGTGCGATGGTCATCCTGCTGCCCATCATGGGGGTCCGCCCAAGTCGAATGCTCCTGCTGTTCCCGGTGGCCCTGATCCTGCAGCTGGTGATGAACTTCGGACTCTCGTTCCTCGCGGCTCGGCTCACCTTTCACTTCAGGGACTTCGAGAACCTGCTCCCGTTCCTGCTGCGCGTGGGAACCTACATCTCCGGTGTGCTCATCCCGATCAATCCCGACATCATCAGCAACGATCTGCTGCGCGGCGCACTCCGCGTGCTGCCGACATCGGCGATCGTGGACGTCGTGCGCCAGACGCTGCTCGACGACTACGCCTTCGACCCCGTTTCGTGGATCCTCGCCGGCGTCTGGTCGGTGGTGCTGATGACCGTCGGCTTCTGGTGGTTCACGCGCGCTGAGAACGAGTACGGCCGTGTCTGAACCCACCGCCGCCGGTCCATTGGACGTGGACGCGCACCCAGTCGGTCCCCGCGACCTCAACGGCGATGCCGATCGCAGCCACGGTCAGCGGCCGGCCGTCTCCGTCGAGCACGTCGACGTCCGGTACCAGGTCTATGCGGAGAAGCGTCGAAGTCTGCGGCGCCTGTTGGCCGGCGACGCGCGCCAACGGCAGCAGCGCGAGATCCACGCGGTGCGAGACGTCTCATTCATGGTGCAGTCGGGCGAGGCCATCGGCGTGCTCGGTCACAACGGCTCCGGCAAGTCGACACTCCTGCGTGCGATCGGCGGGCTGATGCCCGTCTCCGGCGGCGCGGTTCGGGTCCGGTCCTTGCCCGTGCTGCTCGGGGTGAAGGCCGCGCTCGAGGGCGATCTGTCAGCCCGGGCGAACGTGATCCTCGGGGGATTGGCTCTGCAGATACCGCGCAAGGTGCTGCAGGAGAACATGGACGACATCATCGAGTTCGCTGGGGTCGAGGAGCACGCGGACATTCCGCTGCGTGCCTTCTCTTCTGGAATGAAGGCCCGCTTGCAGTTCGCGATCTCCACCGTGGTCTCACCCGAGATACTGCTCATCGACGAGGCACTCTCGGTTGGGGATGCCGAGTTCAAGGCCAAGTCGGACGACCGAATCCGCGAGATGATGGCGGACGCGAGCACGGTCTTCCTGGTGTCGCACTCGCCGAAGAACATCACCGACATCTGTAGTCGTGCCATCTGGTTGGACCAGGGTCGGCTGATCGCCGACGGTCCGGCGGAAGACGTCGTCGAGGCGTACCAGGACCACGTGGAGGAACTCCGCAGACGCCGCCGCCAGCGCAAGCGGGCCCAGCAGAACAGCGCCCGCACACCGGTGTCAGGCTGAGTCCACGCGCATGACCTGCGCCAGCGTCGAGCGATTGCGGTCCCATCCCAGCTCGGGACGGAGTTCCAAGCAGGCGGCGACGCACTGCGCATGCCGCTCATCGTCTCGGGCCAGCGTTCGGACCGCGGCAGCCAGGGCCTCAGGATCATCGACCGGAACCGCCAACCCGACACCGTGGTCCCGGACCAAGTCGCGTTGTTGCCCGAGATCTGTGACCACGACCGGGACGCCGGAGGCTATCGACTCGATGACCTTCAACGGGCTGGCCATCTCGGCCTCGGTCCGCTTCGGGCTGAGCGTCACCCGTGCGCGGCGGAGCAGCTCGGCTAGCTCGACCTGAGGCAGCGGCCCCAGCAGTCGGACGGACGGTGGGGCGTCGCTGCGGATCATCCGGGTGAGCGGGCCATCGCCGACGACGAGCAGATCGAGATCGTCCGGCCAGGCCGGGGAGCGGACGGCCCGGATGAGGACATCAAGGCCCTGCCACGTCGTCAGGGCGCCGAAGAAGAGGGCGTACTCGGGACGGTCATCACGCCCTTCGGCCGGTGCCGGCCTGAATATGGAGAGATCGGCCCCATTCGGCATGATCGTGGGCTTCACTCCCACCTGCCGGTGGATGGCCTCGGCCATGACTCGGCTCACGACGATCACGTGGTCCGCCGTCCGCAGTTGATATGCGCTGCAAGCCGAGAGGAGACCGAGGAGTGGTCGCAGCCACCGGTGGACGGCCGCGAAGTCGGTCACCTCCCCGTTGACCTCCTCGACCCGATGGACGTCGCAGGCCGCGGCAACCAACGAGATCGGCGCTCCCAGGGGGTGGTGGCGCACGTAGGCCGCGTCAACGGTGCGAAGCTGCCAGCAGGCGCTCACCAGGGTCACGACAATGCCGAGCAGTCGGGAGATCGGTCCGCGACTGGCCGGCGGCGCGACGGCCACGACCTCGAACCCGAGTGCCCGCAACTCCTTGCGGACCTCCATGACGTGAGTGCGGGAACCTTGACCGGCGTCAAGTCCTTGGAGGGTGACGTGCAGGACGCGTGGCTGTTCCATCACCGGGGCTGGCGGCCGAGGGCAGGACTCACCGAGGGCCGAGCCACGTTGACAGATCCCTCTCGATGAGCTCTTCCAGCCGCTCGACATCGTCTTGGTACAGAGCGCGCAACTCACGAGCCAGTCGCTGGCTCAGGCGTGGCATCTGATCCCACCCTCGCCGCTGCTGCTTGCTCTTCAGACGCTTGTCGTTCGTCCGGAAGTCGAGCTGATCGGGCGGGACTGTGGAGGGAACCTCGAGGAAGCCCAAGACATCCTCGAATAGGGCCACCGGGTCGTCCGAGAGGTCATCGTGCAGCACGACCTTGATGTCGCAGAAGCGTTGTCGCCAGTGGTCCAGAGCGGCGCCGTATCGACCGAGCGTCACCATGCCGAAGTCGTCGGAGAGCTCGTCGATCTGTGGGGTGTAGCTCCGACGTCCTCGCATGATGTGGTGGGTGTAGGCGGACAGATACCGCTCAACGGGATCACGCAAGATGATCAGGATTCGCGGGTCGCCCAAGATCGCCTGGACGTTCTCCGCGACATCGATGTGCGGCTTGGGAACGCGGAAGTAGTGCGGCGTGGATTCCAGGTAGTACTCGACACCATCGGTGGCGGGGAAGTGTTCCCGGTACTTCTCCTGCTCATCGACGTCATGGCAGGCGGGTCTGTTGAAGAACTCCAGCTCCTTGGGCTCGGATGCGTAGATGTGCGGCGAGAGCGAGAGCGCTTGATGCAGCCACGTGGTGCCGCACTTCTGGCCGCCGGCGATCAGGAGGTTAGGAAAGGGCATTGGTCGCAGGGAGGCCGGACGTGTGGGAGGTGACTTCAAGACCGTGCCGCCGGCATCGCATCACAGTTGGTCCATGATTCCGTGACGGACGGTCTGCGCCGGTGTCTCCGCCAGCGCAAGGATATCGACGCTCAGCAGTGGGAACCCGCTGGCGTGGTCCTCCGGCGAGTTGGTCAGGACGGCAACCTCGATCATCCCGCTGTCTGCAGCTGCCGCCAGGTCACTGGAGAGGTCCGTGATCGCCCGCGCGTCCAGCAGCATGCCGTGACCCAGGTGCAGCTGATGGCCCAGCCACATCATCAGCTCGCCGGTGACGAGGCCGGGAGTCGAGCTCTGCTCCTGCTGACGCTTGGCAAGTCGCACGTGCCGCAGGAAGCGCTCCATCCACTCGGAGTCAGGTTGAACGATCCCGACAGACGCCAGGGCCTCGGACAGGGGCTGCCAGGCCGGCGCCAGGTCCTCGGCCACCACCAGCAGGGCCGGTCCAGCAACGACCGTGGACGATGTCGTCATCGGTCCGTCCGCTCGACGCAGTAGACCTGTCGACGTCCGTCGGTGAGGGAGGAGACGATGACCCGGTCTCCGGCCCGGTTCGGAACAGGATGCAGATCGCACCGGTACAGCCCTCGGGAGGGGTTGTGGAAGGGGAATCTGGCCACCTGCACCGCCTTGCCTGAGGACAGGTCCAGTCGATGCAACGTCACGGTTTCCCGGTAGGGCTCGTCGTAGATGAACACGGACGGGTCCTCACTCAGGTGACGCAGGTGGACGTTGCGGTCGAAGTGCCCGTCTCCGAGAGACCGTGGCGTCTCGTCGGCAAGATCTCTCACCACTCGTACGTCCTTCGCCGCCGCATCCCAGTAGTAGAGCTCCTCCGCCGTCCACCACATCACGTGCGAGGTGGCGGTCGCCAGCAGATGTGGGGAGGCGTCCTCGCCCTCCACATCCATGGTGACGCTCACCCCCTGATGGTCGCTCCAGGGGCCATCAGGATGTCGCCACCGCAGCTTGCAGGTCAGCCGCCGGTCGTCGGGCGAGAGCTTCACGTGATTGAACCAGAAGTGGAAGCGCTCGGTCCGGAGCTCCTCGCTGAGTGTGGGGTCTCGACGGTGGAGTTGGGCGATGACCGCCTCGACGGCCTGGCTGATCGACAGGATCAGATGCTGCTCACCCGTCGAGAGATCCACACGCCAGACGCCGTCGTCGTCGGGTGCCCGCACCAGGTCGCGACGTCGCGCCGACGCGTAGCCGTAGCCGGGCCGGAGGCCGTCAAGTCGCTGCAGGTCGACCGAGGTGCCCCAGCGACCGTTGCGGGCCAGGGCGTAGATGGGTCTGGCGAGCCGCTTGCCCCTCGTCCCGTCCTGGAGGTCGATGATCCGCGCCCCCAGCCCGTCGCCCTCCCGAACGTTGAAGATGACCTGATCGCGGCCCGGGATCCACTGGGCCATCGGCCCCTGCTGCCAACTCCACGCGGTCGTCTCCGCCAGTGGCTCGAAGCCGCCACGGTCGACGTCGACCACGCCGACCCGCACCCGATGCTCGGGCGTGATCTCGGTGCTGTGATGGGTCAACTCCATGGCGACCAGTCGAGACTCGTCCTGGTTGAGCACGGGGATGTCGTAGTAGCAGTGCATGTGACCGATGCCGATACCGGTGCCGGCGGTGAGTTGCCGAACGGACCAACCCTCCCTGGCTGCAGCCCCGTCCCTGCGTTGCCGACGACCGTGGTTGAGGACCGGTCTGATCGCGCGACGGTAGGCCCGTAGGTCCTCGGCATGTGCGGCCCAGTCCGTCGGCGCGGGATCGACCCGGGGCTGGAAGAGGCCGGGCGGCACCTTCCACCCGTTGGACTCGAACTGCTCGTGAAGGGCCAGGGAGTACCGTGCCGCGCCGCGTGACTGGTCTCCCCGGGCGATCCGGTCTTCCAGGTCACGTCGGAACCCCGCATGCCACTTGAAGTGAGCGCTGTAGATCGGGAACGTGAACCGGAAGTGGCTGTCCCGGATGCGGGGGAAGTTGCGAAGGTGCGTTCCGTGCAAGGTGGCCAGGCGGTTGTTCAGCACGTGCGTCCACCGTCGACGGACCTGCTCGGAGAAGGCCTGATGTCGCAGCAGACGTCGAGGCGTGCACCCCTCCTGCTCGGCGATCTCCTGCAGCCACTCCTTGGTGAAGTCCAGGCTGACGCCGTGACCACCGGGGCTCGGCAGGACACACGCCGCGTGCAGGATGAGGTTGCACGTGCCAGCCCCCTCGGCGAGATCGACGTCCTGCGGCAATCGGGTCATCAGGTCGCCCTCCCGCGGGAACTGCTCGAACGGGCTGATGTGAGGCGTGAGCTCGGGCAGGGAGCCATCGGCGGTCAGCCGATCGATCATCGGGCCCTGAACGCCCAGGAACCCGTTGTCGCGAAGGAACTCGACCACTGGTTCGATACCGTCGGGGAAGATGTTGAACTCGTCGACGTCGGCATTGACGATCCAGCCGGCCAGGCCCACCATCGCTCGTTGCAGGTCTCGTCGGCGACGCCACATCTCGGCACTGTGGTACGGGCCCACCCACACGTGCTCCGCCGAGACGCCCCGCTCAGCCAGGAGTTCGGTGGCACGGACCAGTCCCTCACTCTCCGCATCCGAGGTGTTGAGGATCACGTGCATGTTGGCGGGTTCGATCCCGAGCGACTGGTAGTGGTCGATGAACGGGCCGAGGAGTTCGGTGCTGTTGTCGACCCCGACGCAGCTGAGCAAGCTGACCTCTCGGTCCACGTCGCGAGGGCGTGGACGCTCGGTCCTCGCGTACGCGGCGAGGTGAGGCGACCGGGCGATCAGATCGTCGACAGTCCCAACCTGCGCCGCCGTCCACGCCACACGGTCGCTCGTCCTGTTGGCCCGCGGTTGGACCAGTTCGCTGACCTCGTCGACCAGGGCCTCGGAGGCGTCGAGGCCGAGTTCGTCGTAGATCCGTCGAACGGTGTCGGCAGGGTGGTTGATCAGCTCCTCGTGCGACACCACCAGCGTCTCGACCTCCCCGCTGAGCGTCGTCACGCCGTCGCTCAATCGACGGTAGTCGCTGATCATCTCCTCCGACACCTGAGACGGCAGGTCACCGTGACGGTTGTCCCCTGTCTTGATGCGCAGTTGGTCATAGCGCCGGGACTTGCGCAACGTCATCGTCGCGACGTTGTCGAAGGGGTCGCGCGTGACCACGACGAACACGATCCGGCGATCACCAACTCGACGGCGCAGCCGGTCCAGCAGCGACGGATCCTCCAAGACGTGCCGAACCGACCAGTCACCCTTCTTGTCACCGACCACTCGGAGTCGGCTGGCAGAACCTGTACCGGCGATCCGGTACCGGTACCCGTTCCACCACTGCCCGTTCTCGCGGAAGGCCTGCGCGTTGTCGTGAATGAGCGCGACGATCTCCGGCCAGCGAAGACCGTGGCGAACGAGCCCGAGCAGGTCGAGCTCATGGCTGACACGGCCAGCTGGATGGGCATCGATGATTGCGCCAACCAGCGAGTGGCCCGACCGGGGGTAGCCGGCAAAGAGCACGACGGTATCGGCCTCCAGCATCGCCGGAACGTGGTGCAGGTTCTTCGCCGCGGTCCATCGCAGCTCCCGGAGGCTCACCGATCGGTGACGCCGCGACTCCTTCCCGTCGAAGACCGGCACCGAGTGGACCGTGTGGCCCGCCAGCATGATCGTCACCGTCGACGGGAGGTGCTCGGCGGAGAGTCTCTTCGCGGCTGACAGGCCCCGACGAAGCACTGAGTTGAGGGTGGAGACGATGGGCACGTGTCACGCCTTGCTACATACGGTCGTCGGATCGGTCACTGCACGCTACCGCGGTCGCGGAGGGGCGCGCGGAGACCTCCCACCCGACCGGACAAGCCATGGACGGGCTGCTGCGCGGTGTGCGGTGCTAGCGTCACCCGAGACCTGGTTGCTGAAAGGACCTCGTGATGGCTCTCCCGCTACCTCCGCCGGAGATCCGGATGAACTCCGTGAATCAGCGCGACGACGACCGGTACCGCAGGGCCGCACGTCTTCTCGCATCGGCCCTCGGCGACGTCCTCGCGGTGGAGCGGTACTCCAAGAAGGTCCGTCGGCTCCCCGAGTGGACGGACATGAAGATCCTCGACCACGGATTCGGGACGGCACGACTCCTGTGTGGGCTCGAGCTTCTGGACCGTCTGCCGCACCGGTACTTCGGCCTCGACGTCCAACCGCAGCTGGTCGAGTGGGGACGGGCGGCGCTGCAGCCCACGGGATTCTGCGACTTCGAGCTCGTCGACATGCACAACCGGCGCTACAACCGGGACGGCACCCGTCAGCCCGTCGAGATCGTCCCCGACCGCTTCACCGGTGTTGACCTGATCGTCTCCCGCTCGATCTTCACGCACATGACCGCGCCGGACATCCGCCTGTGCCTGGGGGAGTTCCAACGGGCGCTTGCGCAGGGCGGACGCGTCTACGTCACGGTCAACGTCAAGAACGGCGTCCCTGCTTGGGTCGACAACCCCGAGAAGCCGGATGCGCCGCCGCTGCTCAAGACGGAGTTGAACAAGAGCTACTTCGAGTACATGGTCGAAGATGCCGGCTTCCGGACCTCGGTGTTCGTCGAGAGCATCGAGAACCAGTGCGTCTACGTGTTGCGCAAGGAGTAGGCCGACCGAGCGAACGCCCACGCTGCCCCGGGGCGTGGCGGCCGGTTGCTCCGCTACCGTGGCACCCATGAAGGTGCTCGTCGCCGGTGGAGCCGGCTACATCGGGTCAGTGACCGCCGTCCGCTTCGCTGAGGAGGGCCATGAGGTCGTGGTCCTGGACGATCTGCGCAACGGCCACGCCGACGCTGCCGGCGACCTGCCGCTCGTCGACCTGCCGATCAGCCGGGCCGGCGAGGTCCTCGATGAGACCTTCGACCTCGTCGTCCACCTGGCCGCCGATGCCCTGGTCGGCGAGTCCGTCGAGCAGCCGGAGAAGTACTGGGCCAACAACCTGGGGGAGGGGCTGGCACTCCTGGACGCGATGCGAGCTCACGGCGTCGGCAAGATCATCTTCTCCTCCACCTGCGCCACGTATGGCCAGCCGGAGACCCTCCCGATCACCGAGGACACCCCCACCCGGCCGGTCAACGCCTACGGGATGACCAAGCTGGCGTTCGATCACGCCCTCTCCAGCTACGCCGTCGCCCACGACCTGGCCGCGGTGAGCTTCCGCTACTTCAACGTGGTCGGTGCCTACGCCGGCCGGACGGAACGACACGAGGTCGAGACCCACCTCGTCCCCAACCTCCTGAAGGGCGCCGCCGGTCAGACCTTCACCATCTTCGGGACCGACTTCCCGACGCCCGACGGCACCGCCATCCGCGACTACGTCCACGTGGTGGACCTCGCCGACGCCCACCTCGCGGCGCTGGCTGTGCTCGAGCCCGGTGTCCACCACATCATCAACCTCGGCAGCGGCGGCGGCTACAGCGTCCGTGAGGTGCTGGACGCCGTGCAGGAGGTCACCGGTCACACCATCGCGGTCGAAGAGGCGCCGCCCCGACCAGGTGACCCGGCCGAGCTGGTCGCCGACGCCAGCAAGGCCAAGACCCTCATCGGTTGGGAGCCGACCCGCTCACTCAAGCAGGCGATCGCCGACGCGTGGGAGGCGCGCGACGCCTGATCAGGCCCCGCTCAACGGGCTCCATCCCAGCCCACGGTCGCGTCGGGGATCTCTCGGCCCATCCAGTCGCGGATCAACTGGTACGCCACCGACAGCGGTGGCGGCAGCGCGACGTCACCCGACGCGATCGCGCCGGCCAGGTCGTCCCGGCTGAACCAGGCTGCCTCGGCGATCTCTTCCTCCTCGAGCGTCAGGTCGGTTGTGATCGCAGTCGCTGAGAACGCCAACATCAGCGAGGAGGGGAAGGGCCAGGCCTGGGACTTGAGGTAGGAGACATCGCCGAGCTTGACGCCGACCTCCTCAGCCACCTCACGACGGACAGCGGCTTCCAGCGGCTCGCCGGGATCGACGAACCCGGCCAGGATCGAGAACCGGCCGACCATCCACGATGGCTGCCGGGCCAGCAGCACACGATCGTCGACGTCGGTGACTCGCATGATCACGGCCGGCTCGATGCGCGGGAACTCCTGGTGGCCGTTCTCGCAGCGCAGCACGCGACCATCCCGGTCCGCCTCCAACGTCCGCCCACACCGGGGACAGAACCGCGTCCGCGCCCACCACTGGCCCAGGGCCACCGCCGGCAGCAGGGCGTGGGCGTCTCCACGCTCGAACAGCACACCTCGTGGGTGGGCGAAGTCCAGTTCAGTTCCGAGGTCCGCGGGTCCGGCGATTCCGACGGATCGAACCGACTCACCCGCGTCGGCACTCGGCCCACGTCCGTTGCCATCCCACGAACCGTCGACCACGTGGACGTGACCGTCGGTGAGCCGGGTGAGGACAGTCCGGGACGCCGGGCTGCTCACGACACCCGCCTGGCTGCCTGCGCCTGCCAGCGGTCCGGGACCGATGCGAGGTCCTCCTTGTCGACGGCCTCGGCACCGAGCGGTTTCACCTGCGCCGCAACCTCGGGATCGATGTGGGCGGTCAGCATCAGCAGGGCGGTCTGCTGGTCGACCGCAGCAGCGGCCCGGAGCACGTCGACCCCGGAAACGGTGCCTGGCATGCGGTTGTCGCTCACGACGAGGGCGAAGGGTGGCGTCTCCGACGTGATGCGTGCGATCGCCTTCTCGCCATCGCCCACCTGCACCACCACGGCCCCGCTCGCTTCCAGGTGGTGGGCCAACAGGAATCGCATGGCCTCGTCGTCATCGACGACCAGGCAGCGTCGGCCTGCCGAGCTGGCGTCGGCCGTCACGGCGTGCGGCTACCCGTCGGGTCAGATGCGTGCATTCGCACGAGCAGTCTAGGGGAGGTGCCCATTCGGCCCATCGCGGCTCACCCAGCCGTGCTGTCCGCCCCGACGCGGTGACTACACTCAGCGCCCATGTCGCCGATCAGGTCCCTCCGCACGCTGGTGCTCGCCCTCCTCCTGGTGGTCGTGTGCTTGGCCGGGGCGGCCTCCGCGGCGACCCAGATCTCGCTGACCGGCGACTCCGTGGAGCCCGATCCGGCCGCGGCTGTGGTGGGGGAGCCGGTCATGTTCAGCAACGACAGCGATGCTGCCATTCGTCTGATCGATGATGAGGGGCGATGGGACTCTGGTGAGTTGCCGCCTGGCGGGACGTTCCAGATCACGTTCAACGAGGAGGGCGTGATCCGCTTCTCCAGCCAGGACGGCTCCCTGACCGGGTCGGTGGAGGTGACGGCCGCCGGTGACGACGACGGGGACCAGACCTCTGAGGCTGCCGTCGAGCAGCCGACGGCGCTGGCTGACACCGGCATCTCGGCAGCCCTGATCGCCGCTGGCGGCGTGGGTGCGCTGGTAATCGGGATCCTCCTGCTCGTGCGGACCCGCAAGCAGTAGACGTACCGTCTGGGCCATGACCCAGCTATCGCCCATCTTCGACCCCAACGCCTGGACCGAGGTCCCCGGGTTCGACCTCACCGACATCACCTACCACCGCGCCGTCGAGGCCGGCGTGGTCCGGATCGCCTTCGATCGGCCGGAGGTCCGCAACGCCTTCCGGCCGAACACGGTGGACGAGTTGTATCGGGTGCTCGACCACGCCCGGATGTCCTCCGACGTGGGCTGTGTGCTGCTGACGGGCAACGGGCCGTCGGCGAAGGACGGGGGATGGGCGTTCTGCTCCGGCGGGGACCAGCGGATCCGCGGCAAGGACGGGTACCGCTACGCCGAGGGTGAGACGGCGGACACCATCGACCCGGCCCGGTCGGGACGGCTGCACATCCTCGAGGTCCAGCGGCTGATCCGGACCATGCCGAAGGTCGTGATCTGTGTCGTCAACGGCTGGGCGGCGGGTGGGGGCCACTCCTTGCACGTCGTCTGCGACCTGACGTTGGCCAGTCGCGAGCACGCCCGGTTCAAGCAGACCGACGCCGACGTGGCCAGCTTCGACGGCGGCTTCGGCTCCGCCTACCTGGCCAAGCAGGTGGGGCAGAAGTTCGCGCGGGAGATCTTCTTCCTCGGGCAGGCGTACTCCGCGGAGGAGATGTTCGCCATGGGGGCGGTCAATCGGGTGGTGGATCACGAGGACCTCGAGCGGGTGGCCCTGGAGTGGGGTCGGACGATCTGTGGCAAGTCGCCGACGGCGCAACGGATGCTGAAGTTCGCCTTCAACCTGACCGACGACGGCCTCGTGGGTCAGCAGGTCTTCGCGGGGGAGGCGACCCGGCTGGCGTACGCCACCGAGGAGGCGGCCGAGGGCAGGGACTCCTTCCTCGAGAAGCGGGAGCCCGACTGGTCGGACTACCCGTACCACTACTAGCTGGCGCGCTTCCCGCGGTCGGTGACTCCTAGCAGGTGCGCGGTGTACCGAGAGTCTGACGATCCGACCACAGACGGGTTCAGCAGGCGCAGGCGGCGGTGATCGCGTCCAGGACAGCCAGAGCCTCAGCCGAACCGAGGCGTGTGGGATCCCCTGCGGGCACCGCGCTGGCGTCCAGTGCCCCGATCGACTGCTTGGCCTGCAGGACCCGCGTGACTGCCTCGTCCAGACGCTCCTGGGTGATCCTCCCATCTTGCACGGCGGCCAGGACCGTGTTCCACGCCAACGGGAGGTCGACCGGAAGCAGGATCATGTCGATCCCGGCGTTGATCGCATCGACGGCCAAGGTCCCGGAGTCCCCGAAGCCCTGCAGGGCTCCCATGTTCATGGCGTCGGTGACCACCAGGCGGTCGAAGCCCAGCTCCTCCCGAAGTGTCGAGATGATCGGCCCGGAGATCGTGGCCGGTACCCCGGTCGGGTCGATGGCTGGGACGGCCAGATGGCCGACCATGACGCTGACCGGGTCCAGCGACGCCGCCTCGGCAAAGGGTGGGAAGTCGACGCTGTCCAGCGTCGCGCGATCCTGATCGAGTGTCGGCAGCGAGTTGTGGCTGTCGACCTGGGTGTCGCCGTGACCCGGGAAGTGCTTGAGCGTCGGGAGGACCCCTGCGGCGGCCAGGCCCTCGGCGGTTGCGCGCACGAAGGGGAGGGTCCCCGTGGCCGTGGCACCGAAGGCGCGATCACCGATGACGGGATTGGCGGGGTCGACGTTGACGTCGGCCACCGGCGCGTAGACCCAGTTGACCCCGACGGCAAGCGCTTCGGAGCCCGTCACCGCTCCCGCCTGCCGTGCCAGGTCCGTGTCGCCGGTGCTCGCGATGTCCCGGGCGGAGGGGAAGACGACGGCCGGCTCCCGCAGCCGGACCACCGGGCCGCCCTCCTGGTCGGTCCCGATCAACAGGCCGATGCCGCTATCGGCTGCGGCGGCCGACTGCAGCCCCGCTGACAGGGCTGCAGTCCGGGTGAGGTCGGCCACGTTGGAGGTGCCCGGGCCCTGGTCGTGGTCGAAGTAGGCGACCCCTCCAAGGTGATACCGCGCAACCACCTCAGCGGGGCTGGCGACGCCGTACAGGGCGAGGTTGGAGGTCTGGGCGCTCTGGCTTGGCTGGGTGGCATCGTCGCCGATGACGGGCACGGTGAACAGCTGCCCGACCTTCTGCTCCAGCGTCATCGCCTGCACGATCGCGGCGACGTCCTGGCTCGGATCGACCGGCTCTGCCGTGCCCGTGGCCGGAGCGTCGGGTGGTGTGGCCGGCCCCGTCTGACCGACCTCGTCGAGTGGGTCGCCGTCGGTTGGGTCGCCGTCGGTTGGGTCGCCGTCGGTCGGGTCGCCGTCGGTCGGGTCGCCGTTCGTCGGATCAGCCGAGTCCGGTGGTAGGGCCGTCGCCTGCGGGTCGATGTCCACCCACGCTTCGGTGCCGACTGAGACCAGGTCCTCGTCTGAGCTTTGCTCTCCACCTGCGCTACACGCCGCCGCAGGCAGTACGAGCACGACCAGGAGGGCAACGAGCCGGGGGAGGGGAGACGTCACAGGTCCAGTATTGGTCGGTCGCCCGAGAGGTGCCTGGGAGGCGGTACCACTGGAGCAACATGGTGCAGATGGCCCTCACCGTCGAGGCCAGGTGCACCATGTCACACAGTGGCCGCACCCGAGTGGCCCCGCCGACTGGCCGCCGGAGAAGGGCCCACCTACCCTCGACCCCTATGCAGACCAGCCAGATCCGCTCCTCGTTCCTCGAGTTCTTCCAGAGCCAGGACCACCGGCTGCTGCCGAGCGCGTCGTTGATCCCGCAGGACCCGACCCTGTTGCTCACCGTCGCCGGGATGGTCCCCTTCAAGCCGTACTTCCTCGGTGAGGCCGACCCGCCCGCCAAGCGGATCGCCACCGTCCAGAAGGTCGCCCGGACCGTCGACATCGACAACGTCGGCCGGACGACCCGCCACCTCACGTTCTTCGAGATGCTGGGGAACTTCTCCTTCGGCGACTACTTCAAGCGCGAGGCCATCCGCTGGGCCTGGCAGCTCTCCACCACCCCGGCTGACGAGGGTGGCTGGGGGTTCGACCCCGACCGGCTGTGGGCCACCGTCTACACCGATGACGATGAGGCCGAGCAGCTGTGGCTGGACGAGACCGACATCCCCGCCAGCCGCATCCAACGGCGTGACGCCAACGACAACTACTGGTCCACCGGTGGCAGCGGCCCCTGCGGCCCGTGCAGCGAGATCTTCTACGACCGCGGTCCCGAGCACGGCCCCGACGGCGGCCCCATCGTCGACGAATCACGGTTCCTCGAGTTCTGGAACCTGGTTTTCATGCAGTTCGAGACCGCCGGCAACGGCGACCCCAAGCTCAAGGGGTCCGACGACATCGTCGGCACGCTCCCCGCCCAGAACGTCGATACCGGATCGGGCCTCGAGCGCGTCGCGATGCTGCTGCAGGATGTTCCGACCGTCTTCGACACCGATGTCTTCCGGCCGATGATCGACCGCGCCGTCGACCTCTCCGGGGTCGCCTACACCGGGACGTTCTCCGCGGCCCACGTCGCCGACGAGGACCCGGATCCGGCCGACGACACCACCGACACCTGGCTGCGGGTGATCGGCGAGCACGCCCGCTCGACCGCGTTCCTGATCTCCGACGGGGTCCTGCCCTCCAACGAGGGGCGCGGCTACATCCTGCGGCGCCTGATCCGACGGGCCGTCCTCAGCGCCCGCAAGCTCGGCACCGACCAGCGGATCATGACCCCGATGATGGAGTCGGTCATCGAGACGTTGGGCGACGCCTGGGGCGACCTGAAGACCCAGGGCAACCTGATCACCAAGGTCGCGCAGGCGGAGGAGGACGCCTTCAGCCGGACGCTGTCGACGGGGCTGGTGATGCTTGACGAGGCCGTCCAGGCCACCACGGCCGGCGGCGGGACGGCGCTCGACCCCGAGGCGGCCTTCACGCTCCACGACACCTACGGCTTCCCGGTCGACCTGACCGTCGAGATCGCCCGCGAGAAGGGCGTGACCCTGGACCGTGATGCCTTCGCCGAGCACATGGAGGCCCAGCGGCAGCGCGCCCGCGCCGCCACCAAGAGCGACCGACAGGCCGCCTCGACCGACGTGTACAAAGAGGCTTTCCAGGCGGCCGGCACCACGACCTTCACGGGCTACAGCCGCGAGCGCGACGAGAGCTCGGTGGCCGCCCTGATCCACGACGGCGCGATCGCCGAGCGGGTGCAGGAGGGCCAGAACGTCCAGGTCGTGCTGCCGCGCACCCCGTTCTACGCCGAGGGGGGTGGCCAGTTGGGAGACCACGGCACCATCGCCACCCCGACCGGCCGGATCCAGGTCACCGACACCACCGCTCCGGCGGATGGCCTCATCGTCCACCACGGCACCGTCGTCGCCGGCGAGGTCGCGAGCGGGACGGACGCCGAGCTGGTCGTGGACCATGCCCGACGTGCCTCGATCCGACGCGGCCACACCGCCACGCACATCCTCCACGCGACGCTGAAGGAGATGGTCGGGGACCACGCTGCCCAGGCCGGTTCGGCCATCGACGCCGGGCACTTCCGCTTCGACTTCCCCCACTTCGAGTCGATCAGCCGGGACCAGCTCGGCGAGCTCGAGGGACTGGTCAACGACCGGATCGCCGACAATCCCGAGGTCGTGACCAGGGAGATGGACCAGCAGGCCGCCCGGGAAGCCGGAGCGACCGCGCTGTTCGGCGAGAAGTACGGCGACACCGTGCGCGTCGTCACCATCGAGGACTACTCGATGGAGCTGTGCGGCGGAACCCACGTCGGCTCGACCGGCGAGGTCGGCCTCTTCACGGTGCTCTCAGAGGGGTCGATCGCCAACAACGTCCGCCGCATCGAGGCCGTGACCGGCCCGGAGGCCTTCGGGCACCTCGCCAAGGAGCGGCTGATCGCCGAGCAGGTCGCCCAGATCCTGAAGGTCCCGACGGCCGAGGCCCCTGCCCGGGTCGAGGAGCTGCTCGGCCGCGTCCGCGACATCGAGAAGCAACTCGCGCGAGCTCGCCAGGACGCGGTACTGGCTCAGGCCGATGTCCTGGCCGAGTCGGCGCGGGTCATCGGCGACGCCAAGGTGGTTGCAGGTGTGGTGGACGGTGCCGACCACGACGCCCTTCGCGCGCTGGCCCTGGACCTGCGCAACCGCATCGGGCGAGGTGCCGTGATCCTCGGCACCGCGAAGGCGGACGGCAAGGCCCAGATGCTGGCTGCGCTGTCCGCGGACCTGGTGGAGGCCGGCACGAACGCCGCAGACGTCCTGCGACCCGGCGCGACGGTGGTTGGTGGCGGCGCCGGCGGCAAGGGTGACGTGGCGCAGGCCGGTGGGAAGGACGGCGGGAAGATCGCCGAGGCCGTCAGGGTCGCAGCGGACGAAGCCGCCGCCCGACTGGCGTGACCGCTGCCGTGCCGGACAGAGCCGCAGCTGGGGAGATCCCGCCCGGCGAGGATGAGTCGAGTACCTCGCCAGCCGAGGCCGGCGACTCGACGCCCCGGCCCGGCCGGGTTCTCGGCATCGACCCTGGAACCGTCCGCCTTGGGATCGCCATCACCGACCCCGACCGGCTGGTGGCAACCCCCCACTCCACCATCCCGGCCGGCAGGGGTGCGGTGGCAGCCGTGGTCCACCTGATGCAGTACTGCGGCGCGACCGCGGTTGTCGTGGGACTGCCCAAGAGCCTGCGCGGAGGCGACACCGACTCCACCCGGATGGCGCGTAGGCTGGCCGCGGATCTCTCGGCCGCCGGCATCACCGTCCACCTCCACGACGAGCGACTCACCAGCGTGCAGGCCGACCGTGCCCTGCGCGTGCCAGGCGTCTCCGGTACCTCCAACAGAAAGAGCGGTTCCATCAACAAGAATCGAGCCCGCAAGAACCGTGCCGAGGGTGTGAAGGACCAGATCGCGGCCAGCCTGCTGTTGCAAGCCTGGCTCGACACCGGTGCCGCAAGACGCCGGAGGCAGACGCCGTGAGCAACTCTTCCAAGGTGTTCCTGATCGTCCTGATCGCCATGGTCGGCGGCGGGTTCTACGCCTTCAACCAGTGGAACGCCGGAGCCAGCAGCGGGAATGAGCTCGCCGCTGGCCCGGTCGACCTCACCATCCCCGAGGGCACCGGCGCGCGGGCCGTCTCCCAGCTGCTGGAGGACAACGGAGTCATCACCTCCGCGGGTGCCTTCACGGCGTTCGCCGCCGCCGACGGCCGCGCCAATCAGATCCAAGCCGGCTTCTACACCCTGCAGCCGGGAACCTCGAACGAGGAGCTGCTCGACATCCTCGTGACCGGTCCTGCGGGCGCCGAGACCTTCACCGTCACGATCCCCGAAGGCCTGAGCGTCAGCGAGACGCTGGCCCGGATCGCCGAGGCCGAGGGGTCGCAGCTGACCGTCGAGGAGCTCCGCGCCGGGCTTGCGCTGGTGGCGCTGCCCGAGTGGGTGCCCGCCGACCGGGAGCTGCCCGAAGGGGGAGAGGCCTTCGAGGGACTGCTGTTCCCCGAGACCTATGAGTTCACCGTCGAGCAGCCGGCAGAGGAGGTCCTGACCCGCCTGGTCCAGCAGACCGACACGGTCCTCAACCGAGTCGGCGCCGCCAGCCGCAACGAGCTGACCCTGTACGAGACCCTGGTGCTGGCCTCGCTGGTGGAGGACGAGGCCCGCGTGGCAGAGGAGCGGCCGGTCATCTCCTCAGTCATCCACAACCGCCTGGAGATCGGGCAGGCCCTGCAGATCGACGCCACCGTCGTGTACGGCATCGTCGCCGCAGGGCTCGAGCGGCCCGAGCGGCTGGTCAATGAGGACTACGAGTTCCAGAGCCCGTGGTCCACCTACGTCAACGCCGGCCTGCCGCCAACCCCGCTGTCCGGCGCCGGCGAGGCGTCGATCCAGGCGGCCGCCCAGCCCGCGGACACCCCCTTCTTCTACTACGTCGTGGAGAACCCCGAGACGGGCGAGCACCGCTTCTCCGAGACCCTGGAGCAGCACCAGGCCGCCATCGCTGAGATCCGCGGGTCCTAGGGACCTGGCCGGCGGGCGGCGCCGCCAGCGACAGGCCACCCTCGGCCCGTCTCCCTCGCGGTCGCGCAGGGCCCCGCCGAGCCACGGCTCGATCCACACATGCGTGAGTTGCCCCGCCTGTTCCGGTACAAGTCACGCATGCGTAGCCCCACCGGCGATCCGACCGGACCTCCGTCAACCGACGCGGAGACCCGCCTGCTGGCCGTCCTTGGCCACCCGGTCCGGCACTCGTTGTCCCCGACGCTGCACTCCGCGGCGATCGCCGCCACCGACGTCAACGCCGTCTACCTGGCTCTCGACGTGCCCCCCGACGAGCTCACCACCGCCCTCGACGGCCTGGTTGCGATCGGGTTCCTCGGCGCCAACCTGACGATCCCGCACAAGGCGGCCGCGCTGAGCTACGCCGACCGGGCCACGGCGGAGGCCGCGTTCGTCGGGGCGGCCAATACGCTGTTCTGGGACGACGATCAGCTCGTGGCGGACAACACCGACACGGCTGGCCTCATCGATGTCCTCCGCCGCGACTGCGGCGTGGAGGAGGGCGATCACGTCACCATCGTCGGCGCCGGCGGTGCGGCCCGCGCGTGTGCCGTGGCGCTGGGTCGCCTGCGCGCCGCCGTCCACGTGCAGGCCCGCCGAGCGGCAGCGGCCGAGGACGTGGCCACGTTGGCCCGTGACGCCGGTGGCCAGGACCCGACCCACACCGATCCGCGCGTCGTCATCAACGCAACACCGCTGGGCCGTGATGGTGAGCGCCTGCCCGAGCGGTTCATGGGCCTCGGCGCGGGCCGTGTCGCCCTGGATCTGAACTACGGTCAGCCATCACCCTTCCTGGTCGAGGCAGAGCGGGCCGGCGGACGCGCTGTCGACGGGCTGGGGATGCTCCTGGGTCAGGCCGAGGCCGCCTTCGAGCGATGGACGGGTGTGCGGCCACCTGCCGGCGTCGTGGATCACGCTCTGACCACACGCCGAATCACTTAGAGCTAACTAGTTCAACAGAGTGTGACCTTGGGGTGGTGCTCTCAAGTTGTCCAGCCCGCCTGCCGATGAGGTCGAGAGAAACCTCCAGTTCCTCGATCATTGAAAGGCCGCCCGATGCTCGCCGGATCACTCAACGAGTTCACCATGCTCGATGTGTTCTCGTTGCTGGCCACCACACGAAAGACCGGTGTTGTCAACCTCGCCGACAACGGCAACACCGACCCTGGGGGCCCGGATGTGACGGGACGTGTCTGGGTGATTGGCGGCCAGATCTCCTTCGCGGTGGCCGAGGTCACGCAGGCGCCGTTGGTTGCACGACTGCTGCACAGCGGCGAGATCGAGGAGGACGCCATCCGCGACGTCGTCGGCGCCCACGCGCCTGACGCCACCACGACCGTCGCCGATGCGTTGACATCCCTCGGGCTTCCCGATGACCGCGTGCGCGAGGTCATCCGCGACCAGGTCGTCGACGCGCTGTTCGACATGTCCTTGTGGGAGGACGGCAACTTCTCCTTCAGCGCCCGGGGCGATGACGACGCTGCCGCTGACTCCGGTCCGACCTTCCCCTCCGACGAGATCATGGACGCCGTCCAAGATCGTCTCCAGGAGTGGGTCACCATCAGTCGGGCCATCCCGGCCCACGACCTCGTACCCGGCCTGGTCACCCAAGCACCGACTGGCCCCACGGGTCAGGTCCTGGTCGACCCGCGCCAGTGGGAGGTGATGACCCTCATCGACGGGGCTCGGACGGTCGCCGACGTCATCTCCCTGACGGGACAGGGCGTGTTCACGGTCTGCAAGTTGCTGGCCGGCATGGTTGATGCGGGTCTGGTCTCCACCGCAGATCAGCGCGACGAGGGACCTGCCGTCGCCGCCACCTTCCAGCGACTGCTCGGTGCCGAGCAGAGCATCCTGGGCGCTCCCGCCGCTTCTTTGGCTCCCGCCGCCCCGGCCGCCCCGGTTGCAGAAGCAGCCCCCGGCGCCCCTGCGATTGCAGCACCCCCGGCCGCCGCCGCACCGGCTGCCGAACCCGCTCCTGAGCTCCCAACACCACAGCAGGGCGTCCCGACGCCCGGCGCCGAGGCCCCCGCGTGGGATGAGGCTGAGCCGAGCACGGAGTCGGAGGCCGCAGTGCCGACCCCCGACGCGCCGACGTGGACGGACACGACCGCACCAGGCCAGCCCGTGGCGCCCGAACTGGTCGCCGAATCGTCCGATGACTCCGTCCAGGCTGGCGAGCCCGGTGACTGGAGTCCGGCGGACATGCCACCGGCAGATGACCTGCCCGTGGACGGACCGGAGGCTGATCTCCCGCCCCGGACGCCCTCGCCGGCAGCGGCGGAGGACGACGAGCACGACGAGGAGACTGACGCCTCCACCACCACCGCCGTCAAGGTCAACGACGACCTCCTCTCCCGCCTGATCGGTGGTGTGAGCCGTGGCTGACGACGAATCTGCCGAGGACCCGATGGGAGCCGTCAAGGTTGTCGTCACCGGCCCCTGGGGGGTCGGCAAGACCCGACTCCTGACCGAGCTGTCCGAGAAGCCGCTGAAGGGCACCAGGCGCCGAATCGAGGATCCTCGATCCGGAGACGAGATCGTGGTGTGCGTGGACTTCGGCAACCTGAAGGTCGACGGCGACCTCCAGCTATTGCTGTTCGGTGTCTCGAACGCCATCGCCTACGACGAGATCTTCCGGATGCTGGAGGACGACGTCCTGGGCTCGATCATCCTGGTCGACGACACCATGCCTGCATCGCATCACGAAGCCGTCGACATCGTCGAGTACTTCGACCGCCGTGGTGACGTTCCCTACATCATCGTCACCAACCGGCCGCCCGAGGGCCGCCCCGAGATGGCAGCACGCCGAGTCCGGCACTCCTTGCGTCTGGACGACGACGTCCGGGTGCTCTCCGGCGATGTCAGCGACGCCGAGTTCGCCAGGACGACCTTGATCCAACTCTTCGAGGCTGTTCGTGAGACGATACAACTCGACCCCGTCCCGACAAGGTAGTCAGTAGATCCACGTGGCCAGAACCCGAAATCTGTCTGATGTGCTTCTCGAAGAGGAGCTCATCTCGGCTGACGACCTCGAAAAGGCGCGCCATGAGGCGCAGCGCCGAGGACGCTCCCTCGGTCGTGTGCTGATCGACCTCGGCATGTTCACCGAGGCCGGACTGGTCAAGGCGCTGGCCATCCACCTGGGCCTCGAGTTCGTCGAGCTCGAGGGCGTGGACATCGACCACGTCGCCGCCTCCAAGATCCCCGAGCACATCGCCCGCCGCTACTGCGTGTTCCCCTTCGGCTACACCGATGACGGGGACCTCAAGGTTGCGATGGCCGACCCCTCCAACGTCATTGCCCTGGACGACATCCGGACCATCTGTGATGCCGAGATCCAGCCCGTCGTCGCCAGCCGAGCCGACATCACCGCGCAGCTGGACAAGTTCGGCGGCATGGGCGGGGATTCCATGGACGCACTCGCCGGCGACCTCCAGCTCCAGGAGGACGACGACCTGGAGGACCTGGACGATGCGGGCATCGACGACGCTCCCATCGTCAAGTTCGTCAACGCGCTGATCTCCCAGGCCGTGGGCGACCGCGCCTCCGATATCCACATCGAGCCGACCGAGACCGAGGTGCGCGTCCGCTACCGCATCGACGGTGTGCTCCACGAGATCACCTCGCAGACCCGGAAGATCCATGCAGGTGTGGTCTCCCGTCTGAAGATCATGGCCGACCTCGACATCGCCGAACGGCGCATCCCGCAGGACGGTCGGATCTCATTGATGCTGGGCAAGAAGAAGATCGACCTGCGTGTCTCGACCCTCCCCACGGTGTATGGGGAGAAGGTCGTGATGAGGATCCTGGACAAGTCCTCGATCATGCTGGACCTGACCGACCTCGGGTTCACCGACCACAACTACGAGATGTTCTCGGCGTCGTTCAGGAAGCCGTACGGCCTGATCCTGGTCACCGGACCCACTGGTTCCGGGAAGTCCACGTCGCTGTACGCCACCCTGAACAAGATCTCCAAGCCCGAGATCAACATCGTCACCACGGAGGACCCGGTCGAGTACCGGCTGCCAGGCATCTCACAGGTGCAGGTCAACAAGAAAGCCGGTCTGACCTTCGAGGCGGCCCTTCGATCGATTCTCCGTCAGGACCCCGACGTGATCCTGGTCGGTGAGATGCGTGACCACGAAACGGCCCAGATCGGGTTGGAGGCCGCCCTGACCGGTCACCTCGTGCTCTCCACGCTCCACACCAACGACGCCCCCTCCGCCGTGACCCGTCTGACCGAGATGGGCATCGACCCGTTCCTCGTCTCCTCAGCCGCCGACTGCGTGCTGGCACAGCGTCTGGCCCGGCGCCTGTGCAGCAAGTGCAAGACGGAGTACCGCGCCGAACTCGCCGAGCTGCAGGCCGCCGGCTTGCCCGTCACCGAGGACGACCTCGACCGCTTCCCGCCGCTCATGCGGGCCGTCGGCTGCGCCCACTGCGGCGGCACCGGCTACCGCGGCCGCCTGGCCATCCACGAGGTCATGCAGGTCTCCGAGGAGATCGAGCGGCTGATCGTGACCGGGGCCTCAACCGACGAGATCGCCAAGACGGCGCAGGCCCAGGGCATGCGCACCCTCCGCGAGGACGGCCTGCACAAGGTCGTGCAGGGCATCACGACGCTCGAGGAGATCGGCCGCGTCGTCGTCTGACGGCGAGGCTGGCACCCTGGACGCCCTGCCAGGGTCCACCCATGGGGTCGAACCCGGTCAGCATCTTGGCTGAGGTTGCTCAAGTCGCCCAGGTCGTGCGCCGATGATGTACCCACCGCCGCTCGTGCCCGCACGAGCTTCCTCGTGACACCACCGGGTGTCACCCCAATCGTGTCACCAACTGGGAGCACCATGAGCCAGTTACAGCAACCGTCCGCCCCTCCAGCGCCTGCAGCGCCGTCGACCCCCAGCCTGGGCGACATCCTGATCGAACAGGGTGTCCTCAGCCCGGAGCGGCTGCAGCAGGCCCAGGCCGTGCAATCGATGAACAACACCAGCCTGGGCAAGACGCTGGTCGAGATGCAGATGGCCAGCGAGGAGCAGATCGTCTCCGCCGTCGCCGTCCAGATCGGCGTCCCCTTCGCCGAGGTTCGGCCCGGCACCGTCGACCCGACCGCGGCGTCCCTGCTGCCGCGCGATGTCGCCCGTGAACTGGTTGCACTGCCGGTGCGCTTCACCGACGACAACTCCTCACTGCTCGTTGCGCTGGCCGATCCGGGCAACTCGGGGGCGCTGGAGCAGATCAGTGCCATCACGAGCATGCCGACCGCTCCGGCCCTGGCCGTGCGCGCCAACCTGATGCAAGCCATCGAGCACCTGGCCGACGCGTCAGCCGAGGGAACGGTCAGCCTGCCCGTCACCGGCGGCGGCACGGACGACCCGAGTGCGGGCTCGGCCACGCCCGACAACGTCACGTCGCTGCCCGAGCGCCGTCCCGGCGCAGGCGGGAGTGACGAGGAGCCGAACACCGGCCTGATGACCCGAGACCGTGCTCTGCTCGACGAGTTGGTGGCCGAGGCGGGCGCCAACGATGAGCCGGCCCTGCCCGCCGGTCGCATGGAGCCCCTGCCGACGCAGGAGCGCGCCCCGGCAGCGATGCCCTCGCGCCCGCAGCCCGTGACCGACGGTGGCGACCCGAAGCTGGCCTACGAGGTCGAGTCGGAGTTCGACATGGACGCCGCGCTGCTGGAGCTGATCGAGCGCGGCGGCTCCGACCTCCACCTGACTGTCGGCATCCCCCCGGCGATCCGCGTCAACGGTGAGCTGGAGCACCTCAAGCAGCAGCCGTTGGAGGGGGAGGGGCTGCGCAACGCCCTGTACGGCCTGATGACGCAGAAGCAGCGCGAAGCCTTCGAGAACGAGCTCGAGCTGGACATGTCCTACACGCTGCCCGGCCACAGCCGGTTCCGTGTGAACATCTTCCAGCAGCGGGAGTCCATCGGCGCCGTCATGCGTGTCATCCCCTTCGAGATCCTCCCGCTGGAGGACCTCGGGGTCCCCGCCCAGGTCTCCAACTTCGCCTTCGCCCCTCGCGGCATGGTGCTGGTCACCGGACCGACCGGCTCCGGCAAGTCGACCACGCTCGCGTCGGTCATCGACATCATCAACCGCGAGCGCGCCAGCCACATTATGACCGTCGAGGACCCGATCGAGTTCCTCCACACCCACAAGAAGTCCGTGGTCAACCAGCGTGAGCTGGGCCAGGACACCCACAGCTTCAACAACGCTCTGAAGCACGTCCTGCGTCAGGACCCCGACGTCATCCTCGTCGGTGAGCTCCGTGACCTCGAGACCATCCAGTTGGCGATCACCGCGGCGGAGACCGGTCACCTGGTGTTCGGGACCCTACACACCCAGGACGCGCCCCAGACGATCGACCGCATCATCGACGTGTTCCCGCCCCACCAGCAGGAGCAGATCCGGGTCATGCTGGCCACGGCGCTCAACGGTGTCGTGACCCAGCAGCTGCTGAAGAAGGCCGATGGCTCCGGTCGTGTGGTCGCCACCGAGATCATGGTCGCCACCTCGGCCATCAAGAACCTGATCCGGGAGGGGAAGACCCACCAGATGTACTCCTCGATCCAGGCCGGGAAGCAACACGGCATGATCGCGATGGACCAGTCGCTGGCCGACCTCGTCAACAAGGGGAAGGTCACCTACAACCACGCCCTGGAGCGTTGTGCCAACGTGAACGACTTCAACCGCCTCTGCGGTCGGGGCTAGCCCCTGACCGAGATCGCCCTCAAGTTCTATCTGTGAAAGGCCGATACCGAGAGTGATGAACGCTCTACTTCGCGCCGTTCGGCGCCGTCTTGTCAGTGAGGATCATGGGATTTCGATCATCGAGGTCCTCGTCGCCGTGACGATCCTGGCTGTGACGATGGCGGCCACCGCGTCGAGCGTGATCCGAGCTCTCCAGGTCTCCGACGACAGTCGCAAGTCGGTCATCGCGGCCAACATCGCACAGTTCGAACTCGAACGACTGCGCGCGATCCCGTTTGTCGACTGGGTCGTCTCAGGCACCGGTTCGACGATCGCGGCGTACACCGACGCTCGGACCGGCCCCAACGGCATCGAGTACGAGGTGTACACCGAGCCCCGTTGGGTCTCTGCCGGGTCCGACACCGACTCGTGCACCCAGCGTGCCCTCGGCAACACCGAGGACGAGGACTACGTGCGGGTCCGCCAGGTCGTCAGCTTCCCGAACGACCCGGAACTGACGCCGATCGAGAACATCACGATCGTCACGCCGCGTCTGGACTTCTACGACCCCAACACCGGCAACCTGATCATCCGGGTGGAGGACCGGGACGGTGGGCCGTCGCCCGGCCACCAGGTCGAGGTGCAGGGCCCGAGTGGGTTGCGGCTGGGTACCGTGGACACCGACGGCTGCGTCTTCTTCCCATACCTGCCTGCGGGAACCGGTGGCACGAACTACCAGGTCCGCATCGACAGTCCAGAGTTCGTCGAGCTCGAGACGCGCGTTCAGGCCATCGACGAGACGGTCAACGTCGCGCCGCAGACCACGACACCGCTCTCCTTCACCTATGACGAGGGCGCCTCATTCGACCTGCGTCCGATACCACAGCTGCCCGAGCCGGCTGGCTGCACCTACGTCGTCAGCACGCGCGGTCCGCAGCCGTACCTGATGTCGGGCTCGAACACCGCCGGCATCGACGATCCTTCCGGACTCGCCGTCGACCCCGAGAACGGTGGCGCGCCCGACGCGCAGGTGATCCAGTGCCAGGACGGGAGCAACCCGTCAGCTGGGCCCGGAACGCCGAATCCCGTCATCCGCCCCTTCTTCGAGCCGCGGATCCCCCACAACCTGGGCTACACCGTCAACTCGACTGGTCTGCTGTTCCCCAGTGAAGGGGTTGTCACCTACCCACGCCGGGACAACACTGCTGTCCCCGACACGGTTTCATCCCCGGGATACGAGGTCTGTGGGGCTTTCGACGGCAGCGATGCGTGCCTTCAGCGCTCCTTGTTCCCCTATCGCGCGGGAGCTGACGCGTTCGCGGGGCGTTGCGTGATGGCCGACCCGACCACGGTCGGCGGCGCTCGCTCCACGCTCATCACCGATCCCCTGACCGTGGCCAGCGTCGACGTCCCGATGGTCCCAATCGCGATCCGCACGATCCGGCATGAGAGTGACGGGTCCGTGACCTACAACTTCGGGACCCGCGACGTCTACGCCGACATGCAGGACGATGCCGACTGCCCAGGGGGCGACCGCCTCTACCTCGGGCGCTCGGACGCCAACGGGTACTTGCAGGCCATGCTGCCCTACGGCGAGTGGGTCCTGCACTGGGACAACGCTGGAAACGGCGCCATGCGGGCCGGCTCGACTCCACTGAACTGTGACGCGGTCCAGGCCGCTGAGAACGGTGGCAGCAACAACTTGTACTTCATCGTCGCCAATCTCCTGCTCAGCCCCACATCGCTTGATTACCTCGACAGCGCGTGCATCGAGATCCGCGCCGACGGTACCGGCCCGCAGAACGTCACCACCGGCGACCCGCTGATGCCGTATCACATCGACGTGCGGCGAGGTGATCGCGTTGTTCCGTAAGCTCCGCGATCGCCTCCGGCTGGCTGAGGATGCTCAGGCCGGCTTCACGCTGCCCGAGCTCTTGGTCTCCATCACCCTGCTGACCATCGTCTCCGCGGCCATCGTCTCGTCGACGGTGGCCATCCAGCGCACCCTGGGTGGGGCTCAGGCCACCATGCGCGACCTGGCCACCACCGACATCGCACTGGACCGAGTGGGCCAGCTGATCCGAGGCGCTGTCGGTCCGGACGGCACCGTGTCGGAGTCGAACTCCGCACTCATCGCCGCGGCACCCGACGACATCACCTTCCTGTCGACGACGGGCCGTACGGCGGTCACCTTGCCCGACGGCTCCTACGCCAACCGCCACCCGATGCAAGTCCGACTCTTCGTCCGAACCGACGCAGACGGGGCGTTCGAGCTGGTCGAGCAGATCTGGGATCCAATCAACGACAACGTGGACGATGGCCCCTTCGTCCTCCCCGCGAACCCCCGTGAGCGGGTCATCCTCCGTGACCTGATCGATGTCGACACCGACACGGCGTTCGTCGACGTGTTCCGCTTCTGGAGCCACTACGAGGACGTCCTCTCGCCCGACCCGAGCCAGCGCTGCGGCCGCGTGATCAACGAAGGGACCACCCTGAGCGCGGTCGAGCGCACCACGATCGACAGCGTGTCGTTCCGGCTGGTCTCGGCCGAGCCGAACAACTACGACGGCAGCATCGATGCCGACCTCCAGGGCTTCGCCCGCTTCGCAGGCTCCACCGATCTGGGTGTCTCCTCCTCCTTCGTCAGCGCGGCCTGCCTCGACGACCCCAACTTCCGCAACGGCTTCGACCAGGTCTTCCCATGATGAACCGGCCAACCTCCCGCACCTCGCTCCGATCCGCCTTCCGTTCTGAGGAGGGCTCGGCGCTCATCGTCATCCTCGCCGTCAGCGTCCTGTTGTCGCTCCTGGTCGGGGTCGCCTTCTCCGTGGCCCGCCAGTCGATCGCGGTGGCAGACGAGACCGAGGAGTACAACGCCGCCCTCGCTGCCGCAGAGGCGGGGTTGGACGACTACCTGTTCCGGCTCAACTCCATCGATGCGTACTGGCAGTACCCGGCAGCCGGAACGCCGCCGGACAACAACCAGGCCTTCGACAACTTCGTGCCGATCCCGGGTGGTGAGACCGACACCAACCAAGAGGACATCGGCATGTTCACCTACACGGTGGACGCCTCGCAGCTGACCGCGACCGGTGTCATCTGGCTGACCGCGACCGGCTGTGCTCCCGGGCCCTGCGACATCAACACCGGCCCGACCGATGCACAGGAGTTCCGAACCCTGCAGTCCTCGTTCTCGCTGGAGAGCTTCCTCGACTACGTGTACTTCACCGACTTCGAGAGCTCGCCTCCGGTGATCTACCCGGGCCTGTTCGGCATCTCCGAGACCCAGGCACGCACCGACTGCAGCCGGCACCGCTGGGCCACACCCGGCCCAGCCGGTTACTGCACCGACATCCGCTTCACCAGTGGCGACGTCATCAACGGTCCGTTCCACACCAACGACCGCTTCATCGTGGACGGCAACCCCCGGTGGCTGGAAGAGGCGACGACGTCCGACCCGGTCGACCCCCACTACGATCTCCGCGCCGGGACACCCCAGTTCGACGGCGGCGAGCCGACGCCACGCTCACCCCTCAACTTCCCCTCCACCAACAGCGCGATCCGCTTCGACGCGGACCACATCTCCAACCCATCTGCCGAGGGTTGCCTGTTCACCGGTCCTACTGAGATCGTCATCTCCGGCGGGAACCTGCTCGTGCGCAGCCCCCTGACGCAGGACTCCGGTCCAGGCTGTGGGCTGTGGCCGGCCGGCAACAACGTCCGGACCATCCCCATCCCGCCCAACGGGGTCGTGTACGTCCAGGACCAGCCACCGTCTGGTCCGAACGGCGGCAACTGCACCACCGGCAACAGCAACGCGCTGGGCTACCCCTGGGGTGGCGATGACAGCGAGTACCCCTGCGGCGCTGGCGACGCCTTCGTGGAAGGCACCCTGGACGGTCGCCTGACGATCGCGGCGGAGAAGGACGTCTACATCACCTGGCACACCGAGTACGCGGGTGGCAACGACATGCTCGGCCTGGTGGCCAACGACCTCGTGCAGGTCTACCACCCGACCGACTACTACGGCTGCACGAACTGCGGCAACAGCAACCGGCGGGACTACTACGCCAATCTCAACGCAGGCCCGCGCCACCCCGGCAGCCTCTTCCGCAACCCGCGGATCGACGCCGCTCTCCTGAGCGTGCAGAACTCCTTCATGGTCCAGAACTACAACCACGGACACATCCGCGGCACGACCCAGTGTGCCGGCGATCTGGGTGACCTCACCATCAATGGCGCGATCGCCCAGCGCTTCCGTGGGCCCGTCGGTACCGGGTCGGCCTTCTCGACCTGCACCGGGTACCTCAAGGACTACAACTACGACCAACGCCTCCGCTTCATCAACCCGCCGAGCTTCATCGACCCCGTGGACGCGGTGTGGCGCATCTCGCGCTACTCCGAGGTCCTCGCCAACTCCTAGGCTCTCGCCAACTGCAAGGAACCGCCATGGCTGATTCACTGACATTTGAGTACACGGTCCGCGACAAGACGGGCCAGACCAAGACCGGCACCATGACCGGTGCCACCGCCAAGGCGGTCTCCGATCGTCTGCGCGAGTCCGGATACGCCCCGCTCTCCGTCACCGAGCAGAAGGAGTCGCTCGGCCAGAAGGAGCTGTCGATCCCCGGGTTCGGTGGCAAGAAGGTCGGCCTCAAGGACCTGGCCATCTTCGCCCGCCAGTTCGCCACCATGATCAACTCGGGGCTCTCGTTGATTCGGGCCCTGAACATCCTGGCGCAGCAGACCGAGAACCCGACGCTCGCCGACATCATCAGCGAAGTGCGGTCCGAGGTCGAGCAGGGCCGACCGCTGTCCAGTGCGATGGCCGACCACGAGGCCTTCCCCAAGCTGTTCATCGCCATGGTGAAGGCGGGCGAGACCGCGGGTCTGCTGGACTCGGTCCTGATCCGCGTCGCCAACACGCTCGAGGCCGACCTGGCACTGCGCCGGAAGATCAAGTCGGCGATGACCTACCCCGTGATCGTGCTGATCATGGCCGTCGGGCTGTCCTCGGCGATGATCATCTTCATCGTTCCGACCTTCGAGGGTCTGTTCACCTCACTGGGTGGGGAACTGCCGTTGCCGACCCAGGTCCTGGTGACGCTCTCGGAGCTGATGCGCGGCTTCTGGTACATCCTCCTGCTCCTCCCCATCGTGGCGTGGAAGAGCTTCGAGTACGCCCGGAAGCAGCCCAAGGTCCGCTTCTTCCTGGACCAGTGGAAGTTGAAGGTCCCCGTCTTCGGATCGCTGTTCCACAAGGTCGCCCTCTCCCGCTTCACGCGGAACCTGGGCTCGCTGCTGAAGGCCGGTGTGCCGATCCTGCAGGCGCTCGAGATCTCCTCCGACACCGTCAACAACGGCGTGATGTCAAACGCGATCGACGACGTGATCTTGGCGGTCAAGGAGGGTGAGTCGATGGCGACCCCCCTGTCCAAGCATGAGGTGTTCCCGCCCATGACCGTCCAGATGATCTCGGTCGGGGAGGAGACCGGTGCGATCGATGAGATGCTCGAGAAGATCTCTGACTTCTACGACCAGGAGGTCGAGGCCACCACGGAGCAGCTGACCGCGCTGCTCGAGCCCGTGATGATCGCCGTCCTCGGTGGGATCGTCGGCGGTATGGTCATCGCCCTGTACATGCCGATGTTCAAGATCTTCGATCTGGTCAACCAGTAGCACCGACCCATTCCGAAGCGGCACCGGCCTTGTGGCTGGTGCCGCTTCTGCGTTCGGGGGACTGTCAGACCGGTGCGAAGAACCGGAGCTTCGGGTAGCGAGCAAACCCGCGGTCCTCAGTTGCTATCCGCGCCCCGTGTGACAGGGCGAGTGCCGCCAAGAAGGCGTCCGGGACTTTGTTGGCTGCGATGAGGGGATCAGCCTCAGCCAGCCGCTGCATGGTCTGCCACACGATCGGGCCGGCGGGTAACCATGTGGCGCGGGGCGCCGTGATCAGCTGGTGAACGAACTGGAGGGCTTGGTCGGTCGGGGCGGGGGAGTCGAAGACCCTCCCATTCGTGACGACGCGCACAAGACCGGCCAGGACCGTGTCGACCAAGGCCAGTTGCTCGGAGCCCAAGACGACAGCGTTGAGCCAGTCGGCGTACTGCTCGTGGTTCGGCGACTCAGCCTTGAAGGCGTAGACGAGCACGTTGACGTCGGGCAGGATCACGTGTCGTCGCCGTCGAGGGCCTCCCACAAGGCCTCTCGGTCCGACAGGTTGATCAACGGCCGTGTGTCGGGGTCCCCGTGTGTCGGCAGTCGCTCTCGGGTGGCGGGCTGCTGTGCGGCCTTGTCGAGCAACTCTCGCAGAGCCTCCTCGACCACGCTGGTGAACGTTCGTCCTTGGGACGCAGCGTGCCGTCTGGCGGCATCCGCCAACGACTGGGGCAGCTTGATGGTCGTGCGCATATGCCTGAGCATACGCTTGCACCAATCCGTCCCTGGATTTTCCCGACAAAGTTCTAAAGGTCGCCCCTCGCACCGCCGATTCCCATGGTGTCCGCACAAAGTGGACAGGTGTGCAGAACAAGGCAAACCGGCTGAGAGGTCGGGACGCAAAGCCACGGGACCGCAAGCCACATACATCATCGGCAGGTCAGCCGAGCTACCTCGCATACGAGCGGCAGTCGTCGTCAGTGTCGGGGCAACCCACTCGCACCACTCCCATATATCGCACTCATAGGAGAGACGAAATGACCAAGAAGATCCGCGAGCGCCTCGACGGCGCAGAAGACGGCTTCACCCTGATCGAGCTGCTCGTCGTTGTCATCATCATCGGCATCCTGGCAGCCATCGCCATCCCGACCTTCCTGAACCAGCGTCAGAACGGCTGGACCGCTGCTGCTGAGTCCGACGTCCGCAACGCGGCCCTCGAGGTCGAGTCCGCTGCCGTTGCCAACAACGGGAACTTCCCGGCCGACCAGGCGGCCTTCGACGCCCTGGCCGTTGAGTCGTCTGAGAACGTGACCCTGCGTTACGTCGCTGACAACACCGCTGGCGCCCAGGCGTTCTGCATCGAGGCTGGTCACTCCCAGCTTGGTGCTGCCACTGACGACCACGCTGTCTACGACTCCGACAACGGCGGCGTTCAGAACCTGACCGCCGCTGGTGCCACCACCAGCTGCAACTAGCTAAAGAGCCTCGTCGGCCCGCCCCATGCTTGGGGCGGGCCGACTCGTATTTTCCGGCAGGGTTCCTCTGACAGAGCATGGCAGCACCCGCAGGAAGACGCAGGCCCGCCCTTCACCGTCGCGACTGGGGCGCCCAAGTTCCCTCTAAAGGCTGGTCTGGCACACGTCGATGCCTAGAGCATGCGACGCAACAAGGTAGACGACGGCTTCACACTCGTGGAGTTGCTCGTTACGGTCGTCGTCATGGGCATCTTGACCGCGATCGCGATCCCGGCCTACCTGAACCAGCGCGACAGCGCCTACACGGCGCAAATGACATCCGACCTCCGCAATGCGGCCATCCGGATGGAGCAGGGTTACCACATGGACGGAGGCCTCTACAGTGCTGACTCGCTTGTCGGCTTCCGTCCGACGCGAGGTGTGATCACGGTCAGCGAAATCGCTGCCGATCAGTCCTCCTTCTGCCTCACGGCGTCCATTGCTGGTTGGGGGAGCCGGTCCTACGACTCTGACAACGGGGGCCTCCAGGATCGCGGCGTTGGCTGCTAACCAGGCGTCCCCTCGCTCGCCCCGAGGTTGAGCCGGCTCGCCACGTCAGCCGAGAAGCTCCGCCCCCCACACCAGGGCTCGTGCCTAAAGGCTCGCGGGTACCGGCCGATGGAGGTAGGGCCCCGGCGCTGTTGTCGGTGTTGCTGGTGTGGCTAAAGTAAATTGTCGTGGCTCTTGACACGCACTGTTAGTTGTGTGGCACTATGGGTCCAGTGTTGAGCCCGTAGGGCCGATACACGACCAGTATGGGCAAGCGGCTGGCAGGCCGGTCCCAGTCTGACAACTACATCACCGGGGAGATCACTACGTGTGGTCTCGGAGGAGTACCCATGGCACCCATCGACATCGACCGTCTCTGGACGGTCGCAGAGGTAGCTGACCACATGCGAGTGAGTAACATGACCGTCTACCGGCTGATCAAGGCCGGCGACATCCCTGCTATTCGCGTGGGCAAGAACTACCGGATCCGCGGCAAGGAACTGGCCGACTACATAGACGCCTCCTTCCAGCAGGTCGCCGACGAAGCCCGCGCACAGGGTCAATAGCAGAGCGAAACGAATCACATCATGGCTTCCGCAATAGGTCTCGACATCGGCTCCAGCGCCGTCCGCGCTGTGCAGTTGTCCGGTGGGCGCGGCCAGTCAACCGTCGACCGGCTTGGGCAGGTCCTGCTGCCGCCCGGCGCCGTTCGTGACGGCGAGATCGTGGAGGCCGGACCCGTCGTCGAGGCTCTCCAGATCCTGTGGAAGCAGTACAAATTCAAGGGCAAGCGCGTCGCAATCGGCGTCGCGAACCAGCAGGTGGTGGTCCGGCAGGTGGAGTTGCCGGCCATGGATGAAGACGAGCTGCGTGAGTCGCTGCCGTTCCAGGTCCAGGACTACATCCCGATCCCGGTCGAGCAGGCCGAACTCGACTTCGAAGTGTTAGACGAATTCCAGAACAGCGACGGCCAGCCGATGCTGCGGATCCTGCTCGTGGCCGCCGCCACCGAGATGGTGCAGAGCATCCTCGATGTGCTGAAGCAGGCCAAGCTGTCACCGACGGTCCTCGATCTCGACGCCTTCGCCCTGCTGCGCGCCGTCAACGAGCAGTCCGGCCTCACCGCGGACCCAGGTGTCGGCGAGATGGTCGTCAACGTCGGCTCCACCGTCACCAACATCGTCGTCCACAGCGGCGGCGTCCCTCGGTTCGTCCGCATCCTCCTCATGGGTGGCAACAACATCACCGAGTCGTTGATGAACGCGACCGGCGCCTCGTGGCAGGACGCCGAGGCCATGAAGGCCAACCCGAACATGCCGCCCGGTCAGGAGAGCCAGATCGTCACCGAGCGCAGTGAGCGCTTCATCTCCGAGATCCGCGGCTCCCTGGACTACTACCGAGCACAGACAGATGCCGTGCAGGTCCAGCGCGTCGTCCTCACCGGTGGGGGCGCGCTGCTTCCCGGTCTGGCGGCTCGGCTCGCACAGGCCGTCCGCATGCCTGTTGATCGAGGACACCCCATGTCAACCTTGAAGGTCGGCAAGCTGCCGCTCAATCCGGAGCAGCTGGCCGAGGCGGAACCCTTCCTCGCCGTGGCCGTGGGACTTGCAATGGGAGCCCTCGAATGAGCGTGCGTGTCAATCTGCTGCCCCGCAGCATCAAGCAGCGAGAACGCGCCCGTCGGGCGAACGCACTGCTGGCGCTCCTGGTGCTCGCGTTCATTGCGTTGCTCGTGCTGGCCTACTTCGCCAAGCGATCTGCCGTGCAGGACGCCGCCGATGTTCGTGACGCCGCGCAGATGGAGGTCAACGACGTCCAAGCGCAGGTCGACGCCTTGGGCGCGTTCCAAGGCCTGGCTGACGAGTTGGCTGCAGGTAACGCCTCATTGATGACCGCGATGGACGGTGAGATTGCCGTGGCCAGGCTGATGAACGATGTTGCCCTGTCGCTGCCCAGCACCTCCTCGCTCGTAGAGATGACAGTGCAACGGACGCAAACGCCTGCACAAGAGGGAGCGATCACGCTGGGATCCAGCGTGGCCAACATGCAGGTATTGGGGTACTCCATCGAACGGTACGCACCTGGCGTCGAGGGTGTGCTGTTGCAGTTCGACCAAGTCAACGGCTTGGTCACGACGTACCTCAACACGGCGCAAGACGGCGACATCGGCGATGTCGGGGTAACCGAGTTCGACGCCACGGGCCTGCTGACCGATGCGATCTACACCCAACGCTACGCCGACGGTCTGCCTGAGGTGTCGCAGTGAACGCCCGCAACATCGGTGTGACCGTGCTGGTGATCGTGTTGCTCGGCGTGCTCTTCTTCTTCTTCGTGTGGAGCCCGTTGTCCGACCAACAGGCAGCACTGGAAGAGGAAACCACCGCGCTGGAACAGCAGGAACAGCAACTCCGCAACCAACTGGCCCAACTGGAGATGATCCAGGACAATGAGCTGCAGATCAGGGCTGACCTCAACCGACTGCGCAGCTTGATTCCGCCAGGAGATCCAGCCCAACCGTCCTTTGTTCGCTCCGCCCAGTTGGCAGCGGACGCCAGCGGGACCAACATACTCTCGCTCACGTTCGGCCAACCTCAGCCCGTCGAGGGTGCAGTGGCCAACAACGAGGGGCTGGTCCTGGCTCAGATCGGCGTAAATGCCGATGTCGAGGGCGGGTACTTCCAGACAGTTGACCTGTTCCGAAGGTTCGAGATCGAAGTGGCGCGGGCGGTTCAGATCGACTCCTTGGCCGTAGCGGAGGCCGAGGAAGGCTTTCCGGCCCTAACGACCAGCGTCACCGGACGCGTCTTCGCCCTCCTTGAGACGGCCGTGATCGAGTCTGTACCAGACCCCAACGCCACCCCAGCCGAAGGCGAGACGCCCGAAGGCGAGCCGACCGAGGGTGCCGATGCCGAAGCTGGCGCGGAGGGCGCCGACGGCACGACCGACGGCGAGGAGGTGCAGGCGCAGTGAGCACTGAAGAGAACCCGCAGCAGGTCAGCCGTGGCCTTCTAGTCGTCCTCGGTGTTGTTGTCGGCCTGGCCGCCCTCTACGCCTTGTACACCTTTGTCATCGCGCCCCTTCTCGAGGATGACGGCGCAGACCCGGACGTGACCCAGACAGACCCTGCTGACACCCCAGGGACGGCCGATCCCGGCACCTCAGACTCTCCGACCGACACTGCTGGTGCCCCGACCACCGATGGGACGGATGCCGACGGTGCGCCGGCGGACGGCGAGGGGCCGCTCCTCGAGCAGGACGTGGTGCCGGAGACCTTTGAGATCTTCACCGCACGTGATCCCTTCCAGCAGTTGGTCGTCGAGGCCGACGCCGGGACAGGCGCGACGACAACAACCACGGACGGTGCCACCGTCCCAACCGGCACCACGGGTGGTACCGCGACCGCCGGCAGCGACGCGGACACGTCGCCTGACGAGTCTGACGGCACAGGGACGACCGGCGGCACCACGGGTGGAACGACCGGCGGCACCACTGGCGGCACGACCGGCGGCACCACAGGTGGGACGACCGGAGGAACCACTGGTGGAACAACCGGTGGCGGGACCACGGGCGACGGCACGACAGGGGGAACAACCGGCGATGACATGACCCAGGGCGACTCCTCGGGTCAGGACGCCCCGTCGGCCGCCAACGTCGGCTCCACCACCATCCGCATCGACGACGTCTTCACCGACGACGACGGCGAGCCCGCCCTGATGGTGTCGGTCAACGGGACCGTCTTCACGGCGGGGGAGGGTGACGTCTTCGCCGAGCGCTTCGAGGTCCTCGACATCGACGGCGTCTGCGCCACCATGCTCTTCGGTGACTCGCGGTTCACGCTCTGCGAGGGCGAGTCGATCGTCAAGTAGGCGCGAGCATCACCTGGCGCCGGGCCCGGGCACGCCGAGACCACGAGAGCCCGGCCGATATCATCGGCCACCTCCATGCCCCTGCGATACCTGACCGCCGGTGAGTCCCACGGTCCCGCCTTGGTCGGGATCATCGAAGGCCTCCCCGCGGGAATCCCGATCGACCCGACCGGCCTCACCGACGAGTTGGCCCGTCGACGACTGGGCTACGGTCGCTCGCCGCGCATGAACTTCGAGGTCGATCGGACCGAGATCATGGCCGGGGTCCGCCACGGCCTGACGCTCGGCTCACCTGTCGGCCTGGTGATCCACAACACCGAGTGGCCGAAGTGGACCGAGGCCATGAGCGTGGAGCGCCCAGAGGACGCCGAGGCCCTGCAGGACACCGGCCGCGGCGCCAGCCTGACCCGCCCCCGGCCCGGCCACGCCGACCTCGTCGGCATGCAGAAGTACGACTTCGACGACGCGCGCAACGTCCTGGAACGCGCCTCCGCCCGGGAGACCGCCACCCGGGTAGCTCTGGGGTGGTTCGCCAGGCAACTGCTGGCTCAGCTGGACATCCACGTCCTGTCCCACGTCGTGGCCATCGGGAATGTCGCCGCCTCGTCCGACCACCCAACACCTGAGCCCGGCAACCAACCCGCGATCGATGCCGATCCGGTCCGCTGCCTGGACCCGGAACTCAGCCAGGCCATGCAAGCCCGGATCGACCGAGCCAAGGAGGAACGGGACACCCTCGGCGGAGTCATCGAGGTCGTGGTCCACGGCCTGCCACCGGGTCTCGGCTCGCACGTCCACTGGGATCGCAAGCTGGACACCCGGATCGCTGCCGCTCTCATGTCGATCCAGGCCTTCAAGGGCGTCGGGATCGGCGACGGGTTCGGCACCGCAACCGTCCCCGGGTCCCGCGCCCACGACGAGATCATGCCAGCCGACGGAGAGCACACCTACCGGCGCAAGACCCATCGCTCCGGCGGCTTGGAGGGTGGCATGACCACCGGCGAGCTGCTGCGGGTCACTGCGGCCATGAAACCCCTCTCCTCGCTCATGCAACCGTTGGCGACGATCGACACCGCCACCGGCGAGTCCGCGACGGCGATCACCCAGCGCTCCGACGTCTGCGCCGTTCCGCGTGCCGGTGTGGTGTGCGAAGCCGTCGTCGCCCTGACGGTTGCGGACGCCCTGCTGGAGAAGACCGGTGGCGACTCACTCGACGAGGTCAGACGAAATCTGGATGCCTACACGACCTCGGTCGATCGATCTCGCGGGCCGAGGTCTGCGAGCTTCCAAGGTGACCCCGTCGAGGGCAGCACCTACCTGACCCCCGAAGGTGACAGCAACACGTGTCGGTGAACAGCCCGGGCCGCAACATCGTGCTGATCGGGATGATGGGGTCCGGGAAGACGACCGTCGGCCGGCATGTGGCCAAGGCTCTAGGACGCCCGTTCGTCGACACCGACGATGTGGTCGAGGGGGAGTTGGGCAAGCCCATCTCGCAGATCTTCGACGACCAGGGCGAACGGGTGTTCCGAGCTGCCGAGACCGAGGCCGTCCGGCGGGTCGCGGCCATCCACGGACAGGTCGTCGCCGTCGGAGGAGGAGCCGTCCTCGATCCCGTCAACGTCACCCACCTCAGCAGCACCGGCGACCTGGTCTGGCTGGATGCGCCGGTCCACGTGCTCATGGCGAACCTCACGAGCAAGGGGGAGGTGGAGGCCCGGCCGCTTCTCGCGACAACCGGCCCCGATCGAATGCACGCTCGTCTTGCCGCGATGCGCGAGGAGCGCCTGGAGGCCTACCACCGTGCCGCCACCGCTGCGCTGGCAACCGACGACCGGGCCCCCGAGGTCCTGGCCGACGAGATCATCCGGTGGGCCGCGGGGCAACCGGGCCTGCTGGCCCGGGAGGAGCGACCATGACGACGGCCATCCCCGTCCACCTCGGAGCGCGGAGCTACGACATCCACGTCGGTGCCGGCATCCTGGACCAGTTGGACGAGTTGGTGCCCTGGCCGACGCACGCACGAACCGCGGTCGTGATCACCAATGGCGTGGTGGCCGACCACTACGGGGGCCGGGTTGCCGCGGCCATCGAACGAGCTGGCCTCGTCGTCCGCAGCATCCGCGTCCCCGACGGCGAGCAGGCCAAGTCAACCGACACGTTGGCGCAGATCTGGCAGCGCATGGCCGGCGTCCCGCTTCTGCGTGACGATGTCGTGATCGCTCTTGGTGGCGGCGTGGTCGGGGACCTGGCCGGGTTCGCCGCCGCCACGTGGAACCGCGGGGTTGCGCTGGTGCAGGTTCCCACGACACTGCTGGCGCAGGTCGACTCCGCCATCGGCGGCAAGACCGGGATCAACCTGGCGCAGGGCAAGAACCTGGTCGGGGCCTTCCACCAGCCGCTCGCTGTGATCTCCGACGTCGAGGTGCTCGCCACCCTGCCCAGTCGAGAGCGTCGCGCGGGCCTGGGCGAGGTCGCCAAGTACGGCTTCATCGCGGATCCGGTCGTGCTCGATCTGCTGGAGGACCGGCCGGGATCGGCCACCGCGGGCGACCCCGCCGTACTCGCCGAGATCGTCCGGCGTGGCTCGACGGTCAAGGCCGAGGTGGTCAGCGAAGACGAGTTCGAGTCGGGCCGACGGGCGCTGCTCAACTATGGCCACACCATCGGCCACGCCATCGAGTCACTCACCGCCTACGACACCTATCGCCACGGCGAGGCGGTCGGACTGGGCATGGTTGCGGCCGCCCAGTTGGGTGAGCGGCTCGGGATAAGCGAGCCCGGCCTGGCCGACCGCACCATCTCGGTCCTCGACGGCTTGGGCCTGCCCACCCGCGGTCTACGGCTGGACCCGCGGGACGTGTGGCAGGTCATGGCCCGGGACAAGAAGGCCCGGGACGGCGTCCGGTTCATCATCTCCGAGCGGCCGGGCAAGGCCATCGTGATCGACGAGCCCCGCCGCAGCCTGGTCGACGACATCATCCGGGGGCTCGCATGAGGACCGACCACGCCGACCGGACCCGACGCCTCCAGGCCGCCATGGTGGAGGAGGAGGTACCGGCCCTCCTCGTCACCAACCTGATCAACGTGCGCTGGCTGACCGGGTTCACCGGTACCGCCGGCCGGGCGTACGTCACCGCGACTGGTCCAGCACTCCTCGTCGTCGACGACCGCTACACCGAACGAGCGCAGGACGAGGCGCCCGCGGCTGAGCTCGTGACCGACCGCACCGCCGGCTGGCTGTTGGAGCGGCACGACCCAACCACACCCCTTGGCGTCGAGGCCGACCACATGACCTGGGCCGACGTCACCCGCCTCGGCGACCTCGAGGACGGACCTGAACCACAGGCAACCACCAAGCTGATCTCCACGCTTCGACAGGTCAAGGACGAGGCCGAGATCAGTCTCATCCAACAAGCCTGCGAACTGACCGCACGCGCGTTCGAGGACGCGCTCAGCTGGCTCGAACCGGGTCTGACCGAACGACAGATCGCCCGGCGCCTGATCGACACGCTGATCGAACTTGGGGCCGAGGGCTCCGCGTTCGCCCCGATCGTCGCGGCGGGGCCCAACGGCTCCCGTCCACATCACGACCCCTCCGACCGCGCCGTGCGCGCCGGCGAGCTCATCACGATGGACTTCGGCGCCAAGGTCGACGGGTACCACGCGGACATGACGCGCACCGTGGCCCTGGGGCCGCCCAGGTCAGAACTCGCCGGCATCCACCAGCTGGTGCGTGACGCGCAAGCCCAAGCTGCCGATGCCGCCCTCGACGGCGTCGAGACCTCGGACGTCGACGGGGTGTGCCGCACCATCATCGACGACGCCGGTCACGGTGACCACTTCGCACACGGCACCGGCCACGGCGTCGGCCTCCAGATACATGAGGATCCCTTCTTGGGCCGGGAGACGACCGGTACACTCCGGCGGGGAATGACCATCACGGTCGAGCCCGGCGTGTACCTGCCGGGAGCCGGCGGGGTCCGGATCGAAGACGTCGTCCTCGTCACGGACAGCGGCCCCGAACGTCTCACCACTGCCAACCGAGAGCTGATCACCCTCTGACGGGCTGATCGCTGCCATCAACACGAAGAGTCCACCATGGTTTCAACCAACAACCTGAAGAACGGCATGACCGTCAAGATCGACGGCAAGCTGTGGAAGATCGACTACTTCCAGCACGTCAAGCCCGGCAAGGGCGGCGCGTTCGTCCGCACCAAGATCAAGAGCGTCCCCGACGGCAAGACCGTCGAGCGGACCTTCCGCGCTGGCGAGGAGCTGGAACAGGCCGTCGTCACCCGGACCGAGCTGCAGTACCTGTACCAGGACGGGGAGCAGTACGTCTTCATGGACACCGACACCTACGAGCAGACCTTCGTCCCTCCGGACGTGGTCGGTGAGGCGATGCTGTGGACCAAGGAGTCCGACATCATCGAGCTCACCTTCCACGAGGGGGAGGTCATCGACTTCCAGCTGCCCGCGAACGTCGAGCTCGAGATCACCCAGACCGAGCCGGGGATGGCCGGCAACACCGTCAGCGGCGCGACCAAGCCAGCGACCCTGGAGACCGGGGCAGAGGTGCAGGTCCCCCTGTTCCTCAACATCGGGGAGACCATCAAGGTCGACACCCGAAGCGGCGAGTACATCTCCCGCGCGTGATCGACCCCGATCCAGCGGAGGACCTTGCCACATCCTCGGGTGAGGTCGAAGATCAACCGGTCGTCGAGGAAGAGCCAGACATGTCGGGGACCTCTCCACCCGTCTGGGTGGAGACGAACGACCGAGCCCTGCCCCGCCGCGACGCCCGCGCGGCGGCCCTCGAGGTGCTGTTCGCTGCCGACGTCCGTGACCGTTCGGCAGAGGCGCTGCTGGGTGACGACGGCAGCTTCGTGGACGACTTCACCCGGTACCTCGTGGAGGTCGTCGTCCACTACCGGGCCCAGATCGACGCGCTGATCGAGGAGTGGGCCGACGGCTGGACCCTGGACCGCATGCCGGTGGTGGACCGAAACGTACTGCGGCTGGGCATGGCCGAGATGCTCCACATCGAGGAGGTCCCCGCCAAGGTCGCCATCGACGAGGCCGTCGAGTTGGCCAAGTCGCTGTCGACGGACTCCTCACCCCGCTTCGTCAACGGCGTCCTGGCTGCTGTGGCACGGGACCGCTCGCTGGTCTAGCAAGCTCAGTCACACCGGCGGGTCCGGGTTCTCCAGACGGTCCAGTCGGCGGTCGACCTGCTCGAAGCGGCGATCCATAGACCGAGAGAGGTCGCGGATGGAGTTCAGGATCGCCGTCTCCATGGTCAATGTTCGTTGGCGGAACTCGTGCTGTAAGTCGCGCATGTTCCCTTCGAGGGACTCCATGCGACCCTCGAGACCGCCGAAGCGCTTGTCAAATCTGTCGAACTCGCCCATCGCGCTCGACCGGAACTCCAGCATCATCCGCTTGAAGTCCTCGTCATCCGTCTTGTCGCTCATGGGAGGCAACTGTACGCCACGTCTGCGACGTCCCAGCTGGATATCCACAGCCATCAGCGGCGCACGACGGTCAGCCGGTTGCTGCGCTCGGAGACCGTCATGTAGCTGATCCCGTCGGCCAGGTAGGCGATCGCCTCGCCCTGCGGCTCGAACGGCGCCGGCGGCTCCTCAACGCGCCACTGTGCGATGGTCGACAGATCTGCTGCAGCCTCCTGAGATGGGGCGATCAACTCCACGACACTGTCGTACGTTCTCAGCAGCAGGCGCGTCCCGTCCGGGCTGCGATCGGCCGCCGTGGCGTGCAGCCCGACCTGTGAGGTGAGCAGGCCCAGGGTCGGGCGGGGCAACTCCATCTCCGCCACGCGCGCCAGCACACCGTCAGCGAAGGAGTCCGACTGGTAGACGCCCACGACTCCCTCCTCCTTCGACAGCACGACCGGCCGGCCGAGGTCGTCGACCACCAGCGCCTCGGCATCCCGCGCCCCGTCCGCGTAGGTGTACGTCGCGGTCGCCACCTCCACCTGCGAGGTCGTAGTCGGATCCGGCTCCGGGAAGCGGTGGATCCGGATGCTCGGCCACGTCCCGCCAAGGTTGTCGCCGATGTCACCGACGAACAGACAGGGGGAGGGGTCCTCGGGCCCGCACGGTCCGGCGGCGATGTCCTCGGTGTCCCGTCCGACGACGCCGGCCATGGTGACACGGCCGAGGGTCTCGCCGCCGGAGGAGATGGCCACCACTGACGTCGTCTCGGGCCCGTCGTCGACCAACCAGTAGATGCTCGGATCCCGTCGGCTGACGACGATGCCGCTGGCCTCTGGCGCGATCGACCCGTCGAACCGGGTCTCCCGGTCGATCACCGGGTCGCCGGCTGGTCCATCGGTCGAAGCGGCGTCCTCCGTCTCGACCGGCGACGGCTCTTCGGTCCCAGCCGGTGCCGTCCCTGGACCTCCGGCAGCCCCCGTGCCAACTGGCGCAGGCGACGAGGCCGGGATGGCCGTCGCAAGCGGGTCGACATCTGCCGATCCCTCACCGGTGACGGATGAGCAGCCGGCCGTGATGACGCCGCACAGCAGCATGACCGCTGCCAGCTGAAGGGCCCGCCGGTTCGGGGATCTCACTCCCTCGGCAGGTCCGCAGTGCGCAGCGGAATGAGTCGTGAGTCCGACAGAGCTGCCGTCCGATGCCCGACACCGGCCAGGTACGGCTTGTTCGTGGCGAAGTCCAGGAAGGCCTGGGCGCTTCGGTGCTGCACCAGGAGGACCTCGTCCCAGCGCTCCTCCGGCGGCCCGATGATGGGCGCCCGTCCATAGCCCATGTACGTCACCGACGCGCCTGCCTCGACCAGGAACGGCTGGGTGTGCGCCGCGTACCGTGCGTACGCCTCGGCGCCACTGATCGGATGTTTTGGCGCCAACCCCGGTGACCGGCTGTAGTCCGCCACCTCGCGAAACCGCAGCAGGTTCAGCATGACGATCGGCCCCTCGGGGTTGGTCGCGAGCCACGTCCTGACCGCATCGGGATCGGGTTCGATGAACATGCCCGCCAGCGTAGGGTCTGGTGACGTGACACCGCCCGAGGCCGCCAGCGACCGTGCCGAGCCTGGTGATGTCTTGCTCTTCCACGTCGTGGTCGAAGCGGAGTGGGCCCGAGCCACTGATCAGTACACGCCGGAGTCCCTGGCCACGGAAGGCTTCATCCACTTCTCGACCCGTCGGCAGATCGCTGCAACCCTCAACCGGTTCTACGCCGGACGGGCTGGTCTGACGCTTCTGGCGGTGCCGTCGTCAGCCGTCGAGGAGTTCCTCCGGTGGGAGCGAGCCGTGGACGTCGACGACGTGTTTCCGCACGTGTACGGGCCGCTCCGCAAGGACGTGGTCGTCACCGTGGTCCCGGTTCACCCCGACGATGACGGCGTCTTCCGGGAGCCACTCGTGGTGGACGACATCGGCTGACGCCATCGAACGTGTGTTTGGTCTAGGATCGGACACATGTTCGATCATCCGGAGGGTCCGTTCGCCCATCTCAACAGTGCCCAGTTGGAGGCGGCCACCCACGCGGGTGGCCCGTTGCTGGTGCTGGCTGGCGCGGGGACCGGCAAGACCACCACCCTGGCTGCTCGCGTGGCCTGGCTGGTGTCCAGGGGCGTCGACCCTGAGCGGATCCTGCTGCTCACGTTCACACGGCGGGCAGCGGGCGAGATGCGGTCCCGGGCGGCACGGATGGTCGCCGAGGCCGGGGCGGCCGAGGGCAGCGGCGGTGCGGCTGCGCCGGGCTCCGCCACCCGGGTCGTCGGCGGGACCTTCCACGCGGTCGCGAACCATCTGCTGCGACGCTACGCCGATCGCATCGGCCTGTCGCCGGACTTCGGTCTGCTCGACGCGACCGACGCCGAGGATCTGCTGGACCTGGTCCGCGACGACATGCAGGTGGCCACGGGGACCAGCCGGTTCCCGCGCAAGGGCACGCTGGCGGCGATCTACGGGCGGGTCATCAACGCGCGTGTGCCGCTGGAGGCGACCCTCGACCAGCACTTCGGGTGGTGCCGGGAGCACCTCGAGGGCATCGGTCGGGTCTTCACGGAGTACCGCAGCCGCAAGCGCCGGCAGAACGTGCTCGACTACGACGACCTGCTGCTGTACTGGAAGGTGATGGCCGAGGCGACGGCGGACGACGGCGGTCCGGGCCTGGGTGCGGAGCTCGGGGCGGCCTTCGACCATGTCCTGGTCGACGAGTACCAGGACACCAACGCGCTCCAAGCCGAGATCGTCCGGGCCCTTCGGGCTGACAACCCCAACGTCACGGTCGTCGGTGATGACGCCCAGGCGATCTACGGCTTCCGCTCAGCCGACGTGGACAACATCCTGGGGTTCCCCGACGACTTCCCCGGAACAACCGTCGTCCGGTTGGAGCGCAGCTACCGCTCGACCCAACCGATCCTCGATACGACCAATGCCCTGGTGGCTGAGATGCCCCAGGTCCGGGACCGACCGACATTCGGCAAGGTGCTGTTCACCGACAGGCTGGAGGGAACCCGGCCCGGGCTGCACACCTGCCATGACGAGGAGGACCAGTCAGCCCGGGTCTGTGAGGCGGTGCTGGCCAAGCGGGAGGAGGGCGTGGCCCTGATGCACCAGGCCGTGCTGTTCAGGACCGGCCATCACTCCGCGCACCTGGAGCTCGAGCTCGCGCGGCGCAACATCCCGTTCGTGAAGTTCGGTGGCCTCAAGTTCCTGGAGTCGGCTCACGTGAAGGACCTCGTCGCCCTCCTGCGTCTGCTGGACAACGCAATGGACGAGCTGGCCTGGTTCCGGGTCCTGCAACGACTGGATGGCGTCGGCCCGGGACGGGCGCGGACGATCATGGGCGCGATGGCCTCTGCTGGTCCCGAGCACGCCGTGGCGGTGCTGGCAGGAGACCCTGGCTCGGTGGGAGAGCCGGCCGCGCTCGACGCGCTTCCTGCACCCGCCCGTGCTGCTGTGGCCGAGCTGGGGCGGGCTCTGCTCGAGGCGACCGCGATCGCCAACGTCGGGGCGCAGATCGAGCGCCTGCGGCAGTGGTACGAGCCCGTGCTCAGCCGGGCCTTCGACGACCATCAGGCCCGGTCGGCTGACCTGGTCCAGCTCGAGGCGCTGGCCGCGGAGGCGCCATCACGAACGGCCTTCCTCGACGACCTCATCCTGGACCCGCCCGCATCCACCGGCGACCTGGCAGGACCACCACACCTGGACGAGGACTACCTCATCCTCTCGACGATCCACTCCGCCAAGGGCCTGGAGTGGGAGACCGTCCACCTCCTCCACGCTGCTGACGGCATGATCCCCTCTGACATGTCGACGGGGAGCCCCGAAGAGATCGAGGAGGAACGGCGTCTGCTGTACGTCGCCCTCACCCGTGCGAAGAGCGAGCTGGACGTCTACGTACCCCTCCGCTACTACCATCAGCGCTTCGGCGGAGGCGACCGCCACAGCTACGGCCAGGTCTCCCGATTCCTGCAGGGGCCAGTACGGGACACCATGGAGCGGATCGGCCCGGTTGCGCGCGAGCGGAACGTGCCCGTCCTGGCAGGGGGTGCGACCGCGAAGGTGGATGCCCTGCTCGACGACCTCTGGTGACTGCGGAGCCTGACCCTTCGGGAACCCGACCGCCGTCCTCGGCGTCCCACGGTCATGCGGACTGAAGGAGCATGCGGACTGATGAGGAGCCGAAGTTGAGGCCAACGGCCTTCTGGTCGGGTGTGCTGCGATCGGTGATCGTCGTGACCGGTGTCCTTGCCCTCCTGAGCGGGTGCGCCGACCAGAGGACCACAGACGTCGGCGTTCAAGACGCCGAGGATGCGCGTGAGGCACCGCCCGTCACGCGGCCGGCTACCGGAGATGACCTCGCGCCGGTCTGCGACGAACTGCAGCAGTACCGGCCGGAACCCGCCGCGATGCGGACGGCCGAGCCAGTGGGTCCTGAGGATGGGGTTCCGACACCCGGACCCGAGTTGTGGGACTTGACCTTCGAGGGCGGTCGCGAGGAGGTCCTCGCCTGGGCTCGCGAGCGCGCCCCGGACACCTACGCCGGCATGTGGTTGGACGACTCGGCCACCGGTCCGCTGGTTGTGGCGTTCGCTGAGGATGTCGAGGCGATCCAGCAGGATCTGGTCGAGCGCTTCGACGGCCCCGTGTCCGCCGTGCAGGTCCCACACCGGGCGGCCGACCTGGCCGAGGTCGAACGGCAGTTCCGCGGCCAGGTCACACCGCCTGCCAACCCACCGGAGCCCAGCACGATTCTGTCGGTGAGCAGACGCGATCAGTACAACCGGGTGTTCGTGGGGCTGCTCGGTGACGACACCGACCTCAGACGCCAGTGGGCGGCCGACTTCGGGGACCGCATCTGTGTGGAGATCACGCCGATCCCGTCCGCCGAGACCGCTGACGCCCAGCCGTGGTCGCTCGAGCCCGACGCCGACATCACGCCTACCACCACCTCGTTCGTCGCTCTGTTGGCGGAGCAGGGCTGTCACGGATCTGAACCGACCCCACCGGAGCGGATCGTGCCACCGGAGGTCCAGGTCACAGACGACGCGGTCATCGTGACGATCGCCGTCATCCCGCCGATCGGTGGGCAGGACTGCCCCGGTGTGCCGCCCGCTCCGGTGCTGGTCGAACTCCCCGAGCCGTTGGGAGACCGAGAACTGCTGGATGGCTACACCGACCCGGCGTCACCCCCGGCGGAGCCTGAGATCACACCAGCACCACCGACTGGCCCGCAGCCGATCGGCACGGTCACGCCGTCCGCCATTCCCCAGGGCACACCCACCGAGGTCATCCCGCCGGGACCGCAGCCGACCGGCACCGTCACGCCCGCCCCACTGCCGGCACCCGTGGCCTCCTGACCCCGAGGATCCTGGCTGGTCTCAGCGACGTTGCCGGATGTAGTCCCGGCGCGTCTCGGCCAGCGACACATCCTGGGCCGTCGCCGGGTGGAGGATCAGGTACGTCAGCACCCCGTTGACCAGCCCGACGAGGAGGGTCCGACCCACTCCCGCCGTCCAGTTGCCGGCCAGGGCAGCCTCGCCAGCAAGCAGCAAGGCCACGACGCCGTACAGCCCCGTCATGAAGGCGGCGACGGAGGCGGCACCGTCCCGGAGCAGCAGCAGCCTCACGCCCGCCCACAGATAGGGGACCGTCAGCGCCGCCAAGAAGACCGCGACCTGCCGGCCGCGCGCTTCGGCCTCGGAGAGGCTCGAGAACTGCACCAGGATGTCCTCCACCGGCCCGGTGCCCCACATCCAGGCCCGCTGCAGGTAGAGGGCGGCGACCAGCACCATCCCGCCGCCGCCGAGCTTCAGCGGCAGCGAACGTGACTGGTCACGCAATCCCTCGGGAAGCTCCACCCTGGCCATGTCATAAGGGTGACACTATGACGTGGCCGCGTCCAGACGGTCGCTCTTGGCCTGCCGTGCCGCTCGCGCCCGGGTCACCTGGTCCAGGTCCACCTTCCGCAGCCGCACGGCGTCCGGAGTCACCTCGACGCACTCGTCGCCGCGCATCCACTCCAGTGACTGCTCGAGTGCCATCTTCTTCGGCGGGGTCAGTCGGACCAGTTCCTCACCCGTCGCCGAGCGGATGTTGTTGAGCTTCTTCTCCTTGGTGACGTTCAGGTCCATGTCCTCGGCCCGTGAGTTCTCACCGACGATCATGCCCTCGTACACCTCCTCACCCGGACCGACGAACATCACCCCGCGGTCAGCGAGGTTCTGCAGCGCAAACGAGGTCGTCGGACCCTTCCGATCTGCCACCAACGAGCCCGTCGCCCGGGTCCGCACGTCTCCCATCCACGGGACGTACTCCTCGAAGGTCCGGTTCAGCACGCCGGTCCCGCGGGTGGCGGTCAGGAACTCGGTCCGGAAGCCGATCAGGCCCCGCGTTGGAGCGCGGTACTCCGCCCGCACCCACCCGGTGCCGTGATTGGTCATGGCGGTCATGATCCCGCGCCGCTCCGCCAGCAGTTGGGTGACCGTCCCGCTGTGCTCCTCGGGAACGTCGACCGTCACGGTCTCCACCGGCTCGTGGCGGGTCCCATCGATCTCCTTGGGGATGACCTGCGGCTTGCCGACCGTCAGCTCGAAGCCCTCGCGGCGCATCTGCTCGACCAGGATGGCCAGCTGCAGTTCACCGCGACCCTTGACCTCCCACGCGTCCGGTCGGTCGGTGTCCGACACGCGGAGGGAGACGTTGCCGATCAGCTCGCGATCCAACCGGTCCTTGAGCTGCCGCGCGGTCACCTTGTCGCCGGAGCGACCCGACAACGGCGAGGTGTTGATGCCGATGGTCATGGCAAGCGTCGGCTCGTCGATCCGGATGCCGGGGAGCGGACGTGGGTCCTCCAGATCAGCCAGCGTGTCTCCGATCATGACCTGGTCGATCCCCGCGATGGCACAGATGCCGCCAGGACCGACGTCATCGACCGAGATGCGTTCCAGGCCCTCGGTGGTGAAGAGTTCGGCCACCCTGACGCTCTCGGTGTCGCCGCCCTCCTTGATCCACGCCACCTGCTGCCCCTTGGTGACGGTTCCGTTGTGGACTCGGCACAGGGCGAGCCGCCCCAGGTACGGCGAGGCGTCGAGGTTGGTCACGAGGGCTTGGAGCGGCATCTCCGGATCGAAGGTCGGAGCCGGGATGGTCTCTCTGACCACACCGAACAGCTCGCCGAGGTCGGGTCCCTGCTCGTCGGGCGACAGCGAGGACGTCCCCGCCTTGGCGTTGGTGTACACGATCGGGAAGTCGATGCCGTCCTCGTCCACATCCAGATCGAAGAGGAGTTCGTAGACCTCGTCGACCACCTCGGCCGGCCGTGCGTCGGGCCGGTCGATCTTGTTGATCACGAGGATCATCGGGAGGCCGCGTGCCGTCGATCCCGCGGGACGCATCGACATCGCCTTGCGCAGGACGAAGCGGGTCTGGGGGAGCGGTCCCTCGGCGGCGTCCACCAGCAGCAGGATTCCGTCGACCATCGTGAGGGCCCGCTCGACCTCGCCGCCGAAGTCGGCGTGACCGGGCGTGTCGACGATGGTGATCTTCACCTCGTCGTGGCCGTCTGCGGCCGGCAGCCGGACCGCGGTGTGCTTGGCCAGGATCGTGATGCCCTTCTCGCGCTCGAGGTCCATCGAGTCCATCACGCGCTTGTCCACGTCCTGGTTGGCGCGGAACGTCCCCGACTGGTGCAGCATCGCGTCGACCAGCGTGGTCTTGCCGTGGTCGACGTGGGCGACGATCGCGATGTTGCGCAGGTCGTCCCGGGTGGCGGCCCCATGGGAAGTGGCGGCGTGGGTTGGGTCGGAAGCCATGCAGCAGAGTGTGCCTGTCTGCTGTGGCGCTGCCTCTGCCTCGGCTAGCATCCTCGGCCATGTCCCAGAGCTATCAACTCGCCGACAAGGTGGCGGTGGTCACCGGGGCGTCCAGCGGCATCGGCGCTGCGACGGCTCGCCGCCTGGCCGAGCGAGGCATGACCGTCGTCGCGGCCGCGCGCCGCGTCGACCGGCTGGACCGGTTGGCTTCCGAGCAGGCCCGCATCCACGCCCGCCAGGTGGACGTGACCGATACGGAGTCGGTCGATGCACTGGCAGCTGACGTGCGCGAGCAGTTCGGCGCATGTCACGTCCTGGTCAACAATGCCGGGATCGGCGGAGGACCGTTCCGGAGCCGTGCCGACCTCGATGACGCCATGGGCACCATCGACGTCAACGTCTTCGGTGTCATGCGCTGCACCGCAGCCTTCGCCGACCTGCTCGAGGCCGGCGCGCCGTCCCGCGTCATCAACGTCGGGTCGGTCGCCGGGAAGCTGGGACTGGGGCCGGCGGCCTACGCGGCCAGCAAGTTCGCTGTCGTCGGCTTCAGCGAGGCCCTGTCCTTCTCATGGGCGGAGCGGGGGATCACCGTCTGCCAGTTGAACCCCGGCTTCATCGCCACCGAGGGGTTCCCGCAGGAGCAGGTCAAGCGGACACCGATACGCGGTCTGGTCGGCAAACCTACTGACGTCGCGGCGGCCATCGAAGAGGCCATCGTCACGGGAACGACCGAACGCACGGTTCCGCGGTTCTACCGGCCGTTCGTGGTGCTGCGACACACCGCCACGCCCCTGTATCGGGCGATTGCCAGGAAGCTGCCTCGGGCTACCGGTACTCGCGACTAGCGACCGGAGCCAGAGGTCTGTCGTGGTCCGGGCAGGTTGGAGAGCAGGTCGACCACTCGGTCCACGTCGTCCTCGGTGTTGTAGAGGTGGAAGGAGAGGCGGGTCCGGCCGCCCCGGCCGGCGCAGGCGACGCCCGCCGACTGGAGGGCGTCCACCGCACCGGGTCGGTCGAGCGAGATGATGGCTGAGTTGGAGGGCTCGCTGCCCAGCGCCTCGAGGGTCTGGTTGGCGAGCCCCAGGTTGTGGGCGTTGATCGTCGCGACACCGACGTCTGCCAGCAGGTCCAGCGCCGGAACGGCACCGACCCAGCAGAGCCACGCCGGCGAGAGGTCGAAGCGCCGCCCATCCTCCGCCAGTCGCAGTGGCGGACCGTAGATCGAGTCCCACACGTCCTCGCCGGCGTACCAGCCAGCCGCAACCGGCGTGACCCGGTCGGCGATGGCCGGGTCCACGGTCATGAACCCGCTGCCGCGTGGACAGCACAACCACTTGTACGCGCCGGCGACGGTGATGGAGAACCGGTCGGCCCCAAGCGGCAGCCAGGACGCCGCCTGGGTTGCATCGACGAAGGTCAGCACCTCGTGGGCGTCAGCCGCTCCGGCCAGGGCGTCGAGGTCGGTCACGCGTCCGTCGGCGGACTGCGCGGCACTTACCGCCACCATCGTGGTGGTGTCGTCGATCCGGTCGACGATCGACTCCAGCGGGACCGTCACCACGTGGACGCCATGCGACTCCAGCTGGAGGAACGGGAACAGCACGGAGGTGAAGTCCTCCTCCGCCAGCAGCACGGTGTCGCCCGGCCGGAGGGCCGTCGCGGCGACTCCGGCGGCAACCGACGCCTGGGAGATGATCCCAACCCGCTCAGCAGACGTCTGGGCCAGGCGCGCGAACGCACGACGGGCCTGATGCACCACCTCGTCGTAGCCGACGGGATCCAGTCGTCCAGCGGCCCAGTCCGCCATGTCCCGCTTCATGGCGTCCAGCGACGCCGTCGGCGGGATGCCGACCGTTGCGCTGTTCAGGTAGTAGCCGTCAGGTCTGAAGAGGGACTGAGCCTCCGCTACATCCATGAGAGCTCCATGGCCTCGGACGGTAGCCAGGCGTGCCAGACCAATGGGCCGTCCACCCGGCTTTGGATCGCCGTCGACTATCGGGTTGCGCCCAGCTTCGTGTAGCCCGGCTTGATCACGTCGTTGATGATGGCCAGCCGTTCGTCGAAGGGCCAGAACGCGCTCTTCATCGCGTTGATCGTCACCCACCGCAGGTCCTCGAGTGTCCAATCGAACGTGTCGGCCATCGCCTGGAACTCCGAGCTCATGCTCACCCCTGACATCAGGCGGTTGTCGGTGTTGACGGTCACGCGGAACTTGAGACGCTTCAGCAGGTCGATCGGATGCTCGGCCATCGACGGGGCCGCGCCCGTGTGGACGTTGGAGGTGGGGCACATCTCGAGGGGGATCCGTCGGTCTCGGACGAAGGCGGCCAGCCGACCGAGTTCCGCCCGCCCGTCGGACGTGACGATGATGTCATCGACGATCCGGACGCCGTGGCCCAGGCGTTCGGCATTGCAGAAGGACAACGCTTCCCAGATGGACTTCAGCCCGAAGGCCTCGCCGGCGTGAATGGTGATATGGGAGTTCTCCCGCTGGATCAGTTGGAAGGCGTCCAGGTGGCGCGTCGGCGGGAACCCGGCCTCGGCACCCGCGATGTCGAAGCCGACGACGCCCTGGTCGCGGTGGCGCATGGCGAGCTCGGCGATCTCGAGTGAGTGCGCGGCGTGGCGCATCGCCGTCACCAGCGTGCCGATGACGATGGGGAAGTCGCCCATGCCGCGGTCGAAGCCTGCGAGGACCGCCTCGACGACCTGGTCCAGGTCGAGGCCGTGGTCGAGGTGGAGTTCCGGTGCGAAGCGCACCTCGGCGTACACCACGCCGTCAGCCGCCAGGTCCTCCGCCGCCTCGTACGCCACCCGCTCCAGAGCCTCATGGGTCTGCATCACGCCCGAGGTGTGGCTGAACGCCTCCAGGTACAGCGGCAGCGACTTGCGGTCTGCGCCCGAGGTGAAGAACGACGTCAGCTCATCCGGATCGGTGCTCGGCAGCTCGGCGTAGCCGAGGTCGTCGGCCAACTCGATGACCGTCGTCGGGCGCAACCCGCCGTCGAGGTGGTCGTGCAGAAGGACCTTCGGAGCGGCTCGTATGATGTCGGCGTCGATTGGCATGGGCCGATGATGCCCGAACTTCGAACAAAGCCCCACGACAGATGACCCTTGACCCAGCCACCGCACAGTTCATCCGAGATGCCGAGGCTGTCGGCCGGACCCCCTACCAGGACCTGCCCACCGCGGCCGACGCCCGGCAGCAGTTCAGAACCGTGGCCTTGGAACGGCGTGGCGGCGGCCCGGCCCCCGGGCCGGAGTGCTCGACCGAGATGGTCAGCCGCGACGGCTTGTGGTGCCGGATCTACCGTCCACTGGGCCGCTCGGTGCATGCGGGACCCATGCCCCTGGTGGTCTTCTTCCACGGCGGCGGCTGGGTGATCGGCGATCTGGACACCCACGATGCGCACGCCCGGGCCCTCACTGCGCTGCCCGCGGTGGTGGTCAGCGTCGAGTACCGGTTGGCGCCGGAGAGCCCGTACCCCGCGGCGCACGAGGACTGCTGGGACTGGTTGCTGTGGGCGGCCAGCGGGATGGGCGAGTGGAGCAACACCAACCGCCTGGTGGTGGCCGGGGACTCTGCGGGTGGGCTGCTGGCCGCATCGATGGCCGAGCGCTGTCGGGATCGGACTGACGGCCCCGACCTGGCCGCCCAGTGCCTCATCTATCCGGCGATGAACGTCGCGATGGACACGCCCTCGCACGCGGCGAACGGCTCCGGCTATCAGCTGACAGCCGAGCTGATGCGGTGGTTCTACGACCAGTACCAGCCGGGGGAGGGGTTCAGCCCGACGGAGTCCGACGACCTGTCCGGGTTGGCCCCAGCGGTCATCGCCACGGCCGGCTACGACCCGCTGGCAGACGACGGGATCAACTACGGCAACGCCCTCCGAGCCGCAGGCGTGACGACGACGAACGTGCACTTCGACGGGTTGATCCACGGCTTCTTCGGGATGGGCGGGACCTCACCGGCGGCGCAGGCGGCCGTCGAGGCGACGGTGGGGGCGCTGCGCGGCCTGCTCTAACCCTGGATGCGCCGCTCGGCGTCGCCCCACTCCTGCTCGCGCAATTCGAACTTCTGGACCTTCCCGGTCGAGGTCTTCGGCAGCTGCGTGATCACCTCGACGGCGTCCGGCACCTTGTACCCCGCCAGCAGTTCGCGGACGTGGCCCTTGATCTCCTCGGTGTCCACCGTCTGCCCGGCCTTGGTCACCACGAACGCCTTCGGCCGCTCACCCCACTTCTCATCGGGGATGCCGATGACGGCCGCCTCGAGCACGCCGTCGTGCTTGAGGATCGCGCGCTCGACCTCGATGGTCGAGATGTTCTCGCCCCCGCTGACGATGATGTCCTTGGCCCGGTCGCGCAGGTCGATCGTGCCGTCGGGGTGCCATACGCCGAGGTCGCCGGAGTGAAACCAGCCGCCCCGAAAGGCGTTCTCGGTGGCCTCGGGATCGTCCAGATATCCAGCCATGACGTTGTTGCCGCGCATGACCACCTCACCGACGGTCGCCCCGTCCTTCGCGACGTCGTTCATGTCCTCGTCCACCACCCGGATCGGGTCGGCCATGATCATTGCCACGCCCTGACGTGACTTCCGGTCGGCCAGGTCGTCGTGGTCCAGGCCTTCCCACGACCGCATCGGTTCGCAGACGGTGTGCGGCCCGTAGGTCTCGGTCAACCCGTAGACGTGGACCACCTTCGCGCCGATGGCCTCCATCTGGCTGATGATCGTGGGGCTGGGCGGCGCCCCGGCCGTGGTCGCGATCAGGCCACCCTCGATGGGTCCGGCCGCCGGGTCGTTGACCATCGTGGTCAGGACCGTCGGTGCCGCGTTCAGGTGGGTGACGCCCTCCGCCTGGATGAGGTTCCAGATGGCCTCACCGGTCACCGCCCGCAGACAGACGTGTCGGCCGCTGATCGCCGTCACCCCCCACGTGGTGCACCAGCCATTGCAGTGGAACATCGGCAAGGTCCACAGGTAGACCGACTCGGGGGAGTGGCCAGAGGTGATGATCTCACCCAGCGCGTTCAGGTAGGCCGAGCGGTGGGTGTACTGCACACCCTTGGGCGACCCTGTGGTCCCGGAGGTGTAGTTGATCGAGATCGGCGCCGTCTCGTCCTCGACCGTCCACGGCAGGTCCGCTCCATCCGACCCACCGGAGAGGAACTCCTCCCAGGTCGCCGCGCCCTCTATCGGCGTGCCCAGCGACCCGTCTGCGGGGTCCGGGATGGCCACGATGGTCTCGACCGTGTCGAACTCGCCCGCCACCTTCGCCACTCCGGCTGACAGCGAGGCGTCGACCAGCAGCACCTTGACCTTGGCGTGGTCGCAGATGTAGGCGATCTCCGGTGGCGCCAACCTGGTGTTGATGGCCACGAGGACCGCACCGGCCAGCGGGACCGCGAAGTGGGCCGAGAGCACCGGCAGGCTGTTCGGCGCCAGGATCGCGACACGTTCGCCCGGCTGGACGCCGGCGGCCATGATCGCCCGCGCGAACGTCTGGGTGTAGGAGCCGAGTTCGCCGTAGGTCAGCCGCTGGTCGCCGTCGACCACCCCGATCTTGTCGGGATGCACCATCGCGGCGCGCTCGAGGAATGCCAGGGGGGTCAGTTCGGTGCGGTTCACGGCGTTCATGGCCGTGATCCTTACGGATGGGTCGGGCGAAGGCAACGGTGCCCGCAGCCCACCCGTCGTTTGCGGGCACGCATGCGCGACTTTGCCCACTCTGCGGGGGTCAACTCACGCATGCGTCGACGCATTCGCACCGGCTCGGACCGATGCCCGGCTCCCGCCGCATCACGTCCACCCCACCTGCTGTAACCCGACCAGAAGACCCAGGCCTACGGTGAGGGTCAGGACGACGTGCCGGGTCTTCCACATCACCAGCAGCGCCACACCGGCGGCCACGACCCTCGGGTTCAGCAGGTCCAACGCGCCGTCCGGCCCGGCTCGCAGGACCGCGGGAGCCACCAGGGCCGCCAGTGCCGCCGCGGGGATCATTCGGAGTGCCTCACGGACTTGCGGGGAGACCTGGTCGGCCCGGTCGGCCAGGCCGAGGAAGGAGAACCGCAGCAGAAACGTGATCACCCCACCTGCGATGGTGATGATCCAGATCGAGGTCGTCACCCGGTTTCACCCCCGGCGCGCCGCGACGCCAGGTACCCCACCGTGATGCCGGTGCCGGCGGCCGCCAGCAGTCCGAGGTTCGCCGGCAGATCCGCTGCCGCCACCGCCACCACGCCGCTGCTGAGTGCCGCCGACAGGGTCGCCCGGTCGACGATGGCCGGAACCATCAGGGCGATGAACACCAGGGGGAAGGCGAACGCCAGCGGCACCGAGTCCGGGATGATCGCACCAGCCACGGCGCCGACGAGGGTGGAGACCTGCCAGGCACTCCACAGGGACAGCGCGCCGCCCAGGTAGAAAGCCAGTCGAGGTCGATAGGAAGGCTGGGCGTCCAGTTTCGTGATCGTCACGACGTAGGCCTGGTCGGTCAGGAAGTAGCTCATCAGGACCCGCCGCCACAGCGGCTCACCGTCGAATCGCACCGCGAGACTGGCCGAGTACATCACGAAGCGGGTGTTGATGATCGCGATCGTGCCGATCACGACCAGCGGGCCGGCGTCGCCAGCAAGAAGATCGAGCGCCGCGAGTTGGGCGGCGCCGGCGAAGATGATCGCCGAGAAGGCCCCGGCCCCCCACGCCGGCATGCCGACCTCGACCGAGGCGATACCCGCGATCAGGCCGAACGGGATCATGCCCAGGATGATCGGAGCCATCGATGTGACCCCATCGAGCGCCGCACGGCGGGCGGCGGCCGAGGCGGCCGCCGGCTGGCCTACAGCGACTGCTGCACCTGCTTCCGCAGGTCCTCGTCGAACCGGCGCTCCACGACCGACAGTCGCTCAGCCTGCTCGATCTCGTCGTCCACAGACCTGGTCCACCGGACCGCCGCATCCAAGCCCTTGTCGCGAGCGGCAGCCTCCAGGTCGGTGAGCTCCGTCCAGCGCCCCACGTTGGCCAGCATGGCCAGCCGCTCCATCTGGTCCTCCACACCCTCGACCCCGTCCAGATAGGCCGACAGCAGGACACCGACCCCGTCGTCGACGTCCTCGACGACGAGTTGCGCCAACTCCATGACGTGGTTGATCTCCCGGTGCTCGTGGAAGATCACCGCGAGCTCGGCCGACCGCTCCGCCCGCTCCGGACCGGGATCGGTCTTGGTCCGCAGGCGCTTGAGTTCCCTCCGGCGCTCGGTGCGTTCGCGTTCGGGGTTCGGAAGCTTGTAGGCCATGTGAGGTCGCAGCGTACCGTCCGGACCGGCGGGACCTACAGTTGGCCGTCGATGCCCCGTGGATCACTTCGCTGTCGAGTCAGGACGGTCGCGGCCACCATGCTCCTGGTGCTGATGTCGGCCGGATGCACGGCACCCGGGGCGTCGGCCTGCGTGACGGACGATGACGGGCACTCCGTGGTCCAGCAGTGGATCGAGGTCACCCTGCAGGCGGTCCGAGACGACTTCCCCGCGCCGACGGTGCACGCGCGGAACCTGTACCACCTCTCCGCAGCCATGTGGGATGCGTGGGCCGCCTTCGATCAAGATGCGACGGGTGTGATCGCGAGCATCGACGTCGAGGGCGAGGAGGAGGATCAGGCGCTCGCCATCTCCCACGCTGCCGACAAGATCGCCCGGGACCGGTACGAGGGCAGCGTCGGGGGTGCCGACGCAATCGAGCGCTTTGACGAGTTGGCGGCCGCCACCTGTGTCGATGCCGACCCGGCACCGGGCTCGCCGGGAGCCCTCGGGATCGAGGTGGCAGATGCCGTCCTGACTGCCTTCGCCGACGACGGGTCCAACGCCGAGGACGGCTACCGGGGAGACTTCACGCCACGCAACCCGCCCCTGCTGGTCAGCGAGCCGGGCACGACCCTGCCGGAGCCGAACCACTGGCAGCCGCTCGAGTTCGAGCAGATGGTCACCCAGAACGGCATCCCCCTCGAAACCACCGTGCAGGAGTTCGTGGGTCCGCACTGGGGCTCGGTCACCGCCTTCGCGCTACCCGACAGTCCGGACGGTGTCCCCATCGAGGCACCGCCGCCTCCACCGTTCGGGACTGACGCGTTCACCGATGGGATCCTCGACGTCATCCGGGCCAGCAGCCGTCTGGACCCAGCCGACGGGGAGCTGATCGACGTGAGTCCGGGCGCGCTCGGCAACGCCACCCTCGGCACCGATGACGGCCACGGTCACGCCGAGAACCCGGTGACCGGGCAGCCGTACGAGCGGCAGGAGGTGCCACGGGCCGACTACCTGCGGGTGATCGCTGAGATCTGGGCCGACGGACCGACCAGTGAGACACCGCCCGGTCACTGGAACTCGATCGCCTTCCAGACCACGGCAGCCGTGGAGGAGGACCGCCACGTCGAGGGTCGCGGCGAGGCCGTCAGCCAACTCGAGTGGGACGTGAAGCTGGCCCTCGCACTCAACGGCGCCCTCCACGACGCTGCCGTCGCGGCGTGGGGCATCAAGGCGGACACCGACTACGTCCGCCCCGTCTCGGCGATCCGGCACATGGCGGGTCTCGGCCAGTCGAGCGATCCCAGCGGGGCCGCCTACCACCCGGATGGCCTGCCGCTGGAGGAGGGGTTGATCGAGGTCATCACGGCCGAGTCGAGCGCCCCAGGCGAACGGCACGAGCTCTTGGCTGACCACGCCCGTGAGATTGCCATCTTCGCCTGGCAGCGGCTTCCCAACTTCTTCGCCGACGGCCTGACCACCGTGCGGTGGATCCGCGGCGTCGAGTGGCTGCCGTACCAGATGGCGACGTTCGTCACTCCGGCCTTCGCCGGTTACGTGAGCGGTCACTCGACGTTCAGCCGGGCCGCGGCCGAGGTCCTCGAGGCCTTCACCGGTGATGCCTTCTTCCCCGGCGGGGTCCTCGAGTTGGCGGTGGCGGAGGAGTCGCTGATCTTCGAGGACGGCCCTGCCAGGCCCTTCACCCTGCAGTGGGCCACCTACGCCGATGCAGCCGATGAGGCTGGCCGATCACGCATTGCCGGCGGGATCCACGTCCCCGCCGACGACTACCAGGGACGCATCGTCGGCGCCGAGGTGGGTCAACTGGCCTGGGCCAGGGCGCAGGAGCTCTTCGGCGGGTCGTAGGCGGTACACCGGCGCAGGTCGTACCGGATGATCCGGGTCAACCTCCACATGTGTAGGACCTAGGTGGGGATGAACGGGGCCGTCGGCACCTCCGACAGCAGCCGACGGGTTGTCGCCAGACCCCACTCGTCCAGGTCTGCCAGTCGGTCGCTGGACGCCCGTAGGCCGCCGAAAGCCCCGATGTGGGCTGCCCAGTCGTGCCGCCGCTCGATGGCGGGACGCGCGATGATGCAGTCCGGGTCGTTGCTCCAGAAGCGCGCGTGCATGTACGCCCTGGCCCGCCCGGTCACCATCGCCGCGTGAATCGACGGCTGAGACATGTCATCGCCGTTCGGCAGGTGGTGTGGCTCGGTGTCCGGTGAGACGCGCATGGCGTCGACCAGCCCGATCGAGGGCAGCTGCGGCGCGCCACATCCCAGCAGATATCGGTCAGCCCCGATCACGTCCCGGATGAGCTGGACGCCCTGGCGGTAGGCGGCGATGCCGTCGACGTCCTCGTGACGAACCCCCTCCACCGCCGCCGCGTAGACGAAGTCGATCTTGTGATAGCTCAAGCCGATCTGGTTGAACCACTCGAACACCTCCGTCAACCACTCCTGCGACGACGGGTGGGTCGTGTCGAGGGCGTGGATCTGCTGGTCCCAGTGATGTCCGACGACCAGCGGCCGACCAGCGGCGTCCTTCACCAGACGCTCCGGATGCTCGCGGAAGGCCACTGATCGCGCACCCACGAAGAACGGCGCGGTCCAGACACCGGACCGGAAGCCCTCGTCGTGGATCCGAGCGAAGGCTCCGGGGACGGAGGCGAACCGGTCCGACGGCGTCAACCAGTCACCGATCTCGGCTTGGTACCCGTCGTCGATCTGGATGACGTCGATCGGCAGGTCGAGGTCCTTCACCGCCTTGACGTTCTCGTCGATGTCGGACTCGGCCACCTGCGTGAAGTAGTGGTACCAGCTACACCACACCGTCGGGGCGGCGGGCACGTCGCCGACCCTGGCCTCGTTCGCCACCCTGTCTGCCCAGCGGGCCAACGCGCCGTCGACGCCGTCGGGCCCGTGGTCGACGGTCACGTCCACCGGAGCGTCGGCGCTGACCACCACCCGGTCCTCCCGGAGCTCTGCCCGGATCTCGGGAACGACGTTGCGGGGGTCGCGACCTGCGATCACCGTCACCGGCCCGAACACGTGGTGCTGGACGGCCATGACACCGTGACTGCGGAACACACCCGGGTCCATCTCCCGATCACCGCGGTAGCACAGCCGGTGGAGGTTCTCGGTCGTGGCCCGAGGCGGCCGCTGATCAACCCGGTAGCTGTCGGAGGGCGACCACGATTGCCAGCCCTGCTCGGCGACGAGCGCCTGCGTCGGGTCGACGTCGACGTCGACAACATCGTGGAAGGAGTGGTGCATGCGGAGGCAACCTCTTCGAGCAGTTCGGTCTAGGCCGGATCGTGGATCGCGGCACCCGGCATGGGCGCCGCCAGGACGTGTCGTGGTGCGGTGAAGCCATGCCGGTCGAACGCGGCCTCGACGGCGCTCACCACGGCCTCGGCGCGGTCGGTGTCGATCAATGCGATCACACACCCGCCGAACCCGCCGCCGGTCATGCGGGCTCCGAAGACCCCGGCCGCGAGGGCGGTTTCGACGGCGACATCGACCTCGGGCACGGTGATCTCGAAGTCATCACGCATCGAGGTGTGGGAGGCCGTCAGGAGGGGACCGGTCAGACGTGGATCGCTGCCCTCCTGCAGGAGGGCGGCAACAGCGAGCACACGATCGTTCTCGGTGATGATGTGGCGCGCGCGGCGGTGCAGCTCGTCGGGGAGCGCGGCGGCGTCGAGCATCGTCATGTCGGCATCGCGCAGGGCAGACACGCCCAGTGCCGTCGCGGCCGCCTCACAGCTCGCTCGGCGTGCGGCGTACTCGCCGTCGGCGTGGGAGTGGCTGGCCATGGAGTCGATGACCAGCAGCGATAGTCCGGCGGCCCCAAGATCCATCGGGATCAGCTCGATCTCGCGGGTTCGGCAGTCCAGCAGCACCAGGTGCTCGGCCGTGGCGCGAAGCGATGCGCTCTGGTCCAGGATGCCGGTCGGGGCGCCCACGTACTCGTTCTCCGCGCGCTGCAGCAGCAGCGTCAGCTGGGCCAGCGCATCCTCCCCGTACTGCTGTGCCAAGGCCTCACCCGCCCCGAGCGCCAGCGCGATGGCGCTCTCGACGGCGGCGGAGGAGGAGAGACCGGCACCGCCCCAGACCTCCGAGCTGACGGCGAGGTCGGCGCCCGGCACGTCGACCCCGGCCTCGCGCAGCGACCAGACGACCCCAGCCGCCAGTGCTGCCCAGCCGTCCACGTCACCGGGCTGCGTGGTGACGTCGAACGTCACCGATCCCTCGTATTGGGCCGAGGTGACGGTGACGACTCCATCGTCTCGCTCCGCGACGGCCGCGACACACCGCTGCTGGATGGCGAAGGGCATGGCGAAGCCGTCGTTGTAGTCGGTGTGCTCGCCGATGAGGTTGACCCGCCCCGGTGCGCTGGCCACGCGATGGGCGGGTCGTCCCAGCAGGTCGCGGGCACGCTGCTCGGTCTCCGGGTTCATCGCGCCGACCCGTTCACGTCCCCAGCCCGCTCACGTCGCCAGTTCCCGCAGTCGCTCCGCAGCCGCCTCAGGTGCGACGTCGTTGATGAAGGCCCCCATGGCGGACTCCGACCCCGCCAGGTACTTGAGCTTGTCCGCGGATCGTCGAATCGAGACGAGCTCGAGGTGAAGGTACCCCAGGTCGCGATCCCGACGGACCGGAGCCTGCACCCACCCGGCGATGTAGGGCAGCGGCGCGTCGTACATGCGGTCCAGTCGGCCCAGGATATCGAGGTAGATGACGGCCAGGTCATCACGCTCGACGTCGGTCAGGCCGGTGAAGTCGGCCACCCGGCGGTTGGGGTAGAGGTGCACCTCCACCGGCCACCGGGCGGCATGCGGGACGAAGGCGGTGAAGCACTCGCTGGTCGCGATGATCCGGCGTCCATCGGCCAGCTCCCCCGCCAGGATGTCGGCGAAGAGGTTCCGGCCGGTCCGGTGGTGATGCTCGCGTGCTTGCCGCATGTGAGCCGCCATCCTCGGCGGGATGAACGGGTAGGCGTAGATCTGGCCGTGGGGGTGGGAGAGGGTGACGCCGATCTCCTCGCCGCGGTTCTCGAACGGGAACACGTGCTCGACGGTCTCTATCTGACTGAGGTCTGCGGTGCGGTCGGCCCAGGCGTCGATGACCAGTCGCGCGCTGGCCGGGGACAGTTCGCCGAAGGAGGTGTCGTGGTCGTCGGTGAAGCACACCACCTCGCAGCGGCCGTTGCCGGGCAGCACGGCGTAGGGACCGTCTGGTGCGGTCTCCGCCGCCTCGGCCCCCTCCACGAATGACGGGAAGCGGTTCTCGAACACGACCACGTCGTACGGCTCCGGGATCTCGGTGGGCGACCCGGGCGCGCTGGCGCACAGCGGGCAACTGGCTCGCGACGGCTTGAACGTCCGCGACTGGCGATGGGCGGTGATGGCCACCCAGTCGCCGGTGCTGATGTCCAGACGACGTTCGATGCTGCTGGCCACGTCAGGGAGATCTCGCTCGTCCACGGCGGTCCGGGTCTGGGACTCGTCACGGTCGAAGTAGAACAACTCCCTGCCATCGGCCATGACGGCTTGGGTGCGCTTCATGGATGTTGTGGTGTTGGAGGGGTCACACGACCTCGCCTGTCTGGGGGTCGAAGAAGTGCAGCCGGTCCATCTCGACGGCGATCTCGACCTGGTCGCCCGCCTGCACGGTTGATAGGCCGTGCAGGCTACCGATCATCAGCGTCGGTTGGCCGGCGTGGACGTCCTCACGGTCCGGATCGCCGGTGTCCACGGCGGTGATGCCGACGTCCATGTGGCAGATGACCTCCGACCCGAGGGCTTCGACCAGTTCGGCCGTGCCCGTGATCGTCGGCTCGTCACCGCTGCGCAGGGTGGCGTCGTGCAGGTTCTCCGGCCGAATGCCCGCGATGAGACGGCGGCCGTCGTGCGCCGCGAACTCCGGCCGCTTGTTCAACAGGTCCTGATCGGAGGTGATGGTCTGGGACCCGACGTTCAAGCGAACCTGCTCGTCCTCGACCGTCACCGTGGTCTCGAAGACGTTCATCGCCGGTGAGCCGATGAACCCGGCGACGAACAGGTTCGCCGGGTTGTTGTAGAGGTTCCGGGGCGTGTCGAACTGCTGCAGCAGGCCGTCCTTCAGCACGACGACCCGGTCACCCATCGTCATGGCCTCGACCTGGTCGTGGGTGACGTAGATCGTGGTGGTCTTGAGGGAGGAGTGGATGCGCCCGATCTCGGAGCGCATGTACACCCTGAGCTTTGCGTCCAGGTTCGACAGCGGCTCGTCCATGAGGAACACCGACGGCTCGCGGACGATGGCCCGTCCCATCGCCACGCGCTGGCGCTGACCACCGGAGAGCTGACCGGGCTTGCGGTCGAGGAACTCGCCCAGCTGGAGCGTCTCGGCTGCCTTCGTGACCCGCTGCTCGATCTCGGAGGACCCCATGCCCGCGATCTTCAGCGGATACGCCATGTTCTTGCCCACGCTCATGTGCGGGTACAGGGCGTAGTTCTGGAACACCATGGCGATGTCCCGGTTCCGAGGAGCGACGTCGTTGACGACGCTGCCGCCGATGGTCAGGGTTCCGTCGGAGATGTCCTCGAGGCCTGCGACCATGCGCAGCGCCGTCGACTTGCCGCACCCACTGGGGCCGACGAGGACGACGAACTCGCCATCGTCGATGTCGAGGTTCAGCCCGCGGACGGCGATGGCGCCGTTCGGGTACTGCTTGGTGATGTTGTCAAGGGTCACGGTTGCCATGGGTTTACTCGCCCTCCAGTGGACGTAGGAACGGAATGACGTAGGGGTAGGTCATGAGGAAGCCACGCTTGGCGCGCGACGCGGCGGAGAGGGCAAGGCTCACCCACGCGATGGTCAGGACCGCGACGGCCAGACCGAAGACGGGGAAGAGCATGAGCAGAAACGGTGTGGTCCCGGCCAACGACAGGCCGGCGAAGATGACGAGGTAGGCCACGCTCATCGTGGCTGCCGCAGCCGCTGCCCGCTTGCGGTGCCTGGTCGTCACACCGTCGGTCCCGAAGAGTCGGCCGAGCAGCATGGGCCCGAGCGGGATCGTCAGCGCAATCGGGACCAGCAGCGCTCGGCCGGTGATGGCCAGGACCACCAGCAGGGGGACGAAGCCCAGCAGGTGCTGGACGACATGTCCCCAGGTACCAACGTCGGCGATGCGGCGGCCGTACTGGTCGCCGACCGTGATGTTCGCCTGGCGCGTGCGCTTGGTCGAGTCAGGTGTCATGTGCGGGTCACCGTCACCAGGTGATCGACCGGAACGTCCTCGACCTCCGACACGGCGCCGTCCGGCCAGCGGACCTCGATCTCGACGGGTTGGCTGGAATCGCCCAGCCCAACGTGCACGGTGGTCGACGGACCCGAGAGGTAGCCACGCGATGACTCCACGGTTCGGGTGAACGCACCGCCTTCGCCGTGGACGGTGATGGTTGCGCCCAGGGCGGTGGTGTTGCGGCTGTCCACCCACTCCAGATCGATCAGCAGGCCGGCCCCCTGGCAGATCTGGTTCTCGTAGATCCGGGATGGCTCGAGGAGGTTGTTGACGACGATGTCGAGGTCGCCGTCACGATCGAGGTCGGCCATGACCAGGCCCCGCCCCTGTGCTGGGTCGTCCAGTGACCACTCGGGCGCCGGCACGAACCCGCCGCCGTGACTGCGGAAGGCCTGATTCCGTTCGACGAGAGCGGCGCCGTCCCGATCGCCGAACAGCGCGTCGGACACCATGCCGTTCACGACGTAGAGGTCCTGGAGACCGTCGTTGTCGAGGTCGCCGAACACCCCTGACCAGGACCACCCGGTCGCATGGATGCCCACGTCCCGAGCCACCTCATCGAACCCGTCTTCCCCCGCCATCTGCAGGACGTTGACCGGGTGTTGGATGTCGTCCGGCAGCGGCATGGCGGCCATCTCCTCGACGATCGGTGCGTACGCCTCACGGGTTGCCGGAGCGTCGTCCATGGGATGCATGTCGGTGCTGAACACCTCGAGGTCGCCGTCGTTGTCGACGTCGGCCGTGTCGAGGCTCATGGTGGAGTAGGACGTCTCGGAGAAGGGCTGTTCCAACCTGTAGTCGCCGTCCTCCGTGGCGACGTACAGCTCATCAGGTGTGGCGAGGTCGTTGCCGACCAGGATGTCGGTCAGCCCGTCGCCGTTGATGTCGGCGGTGTGGACCGCCAGCGCCTGCGCCAGATTCGTCAACGGTGCAGCCGTGAATTCCTCGCCGCCACGCTCATGGCGGACGGCCCCCACCGCAGAGCCGAGCAGTTGCTGATGGCGCTGATTGAAGGTGAGTTCTGCGTTGTAGGAGCCGGTGACCAGATCGAGGTCCCCATCTCCACCCAGGTCGGCCCAGGCCATGCTGTAGGTTGCCGCCGCGACGCCGGGCAGCTCTTCGCGGGAGAAGGCGTCGGCCTCGAGTGACACGGTCGCCGTCTGGTTGCGGAAGAACACAGGGCGACCCAGACCCGTGGTCAGGACGATGTCGTTGTCACCGTCACCATCGACATCGAGGATGGCCGGCTGTCGCGTCCGGGCGTCGAGCAGCGGGATGCTGGTGAACTCCAGGTCACCCCTGTTGTGCTGGATGGTGGTGTGACCGGAGAGGTTGGCCAGGACGATGTCATCACGGCCATCTCCGTCCAGGTCGCCCACGGCCACGCCGGCGCCGGTCCCGTCGAAGGTCCCGGTCGAGTCGCCGGTGCCACGGGTGACGTGGTCGAGATCCGCGGCCACGAACTCACCCGAGCAGTCTGACTGCGCCAGTGAGTTCGTGGCCACCTGGGCGGCCACCCGCGTTGCACCCGCATGCGCCGAGCCACAGGCACTGGCGACCACCATGAGGGCAAGGAGGGAGATCAGCTGCAAGCCGGTCATCTTCATCGCTCCTTCCTGGTGTCATCAGTGGCCCTGGTGTGATGGCTGGTGTGGCTCGGCGACTGCTGGGTTGCGCGTCGGGGTGGACGTCGTCTGCCGCGACGGTCAGCTGCCGAGGATGCTGTTCACCTGGTCGGCGACGCCGCCCAGACCGTCGGCAGCGCTGACCTCGCCACGCAGGATCTGCTGCATGACCGGGCCGACGATGTCCTCGATCTGCGACGCAGAATCGGTGATCGGGAACAGGAACGTGGTGTCGTTCTCCACATAGGAGGTGAACGCGCTGACGTCGACGCCGTTGCTCTCATGAGCGTTCTGGGCGATCTCGGCCGAGGACGGGATGGCCGGGAAGACGACGGCGGCTTCACCGATCACGTCCTGGCAGGCCGTCGAGGCCAGATACTCGACCCACTGCCACGCCGCCTCGGGATCCTCGGCGGACTGGGTGATGGAGTCGGCCAGACCGTTGAACATCGAACGACTCTCACCGGTCGGTCCCTCGGGCAGGGGAGCGAACTCGACGGGCACCTCGGTCTCATCGCCCGTCAGGGTGTTGATCATCCAGGAGCCGTTGGTCATCGTCGCGGCAGTGCCGTTCTGGAACAGGGTGGTACCGCCCAGGGACTCGACGTCCTCGATCGGCGTGATGAAGCCGGCCTCGATGTTGTCTGCGAACCACTGGATGGTCGCGTGCAACTCGGGGGAGTCGAAATTGGCCTGGTCACCGAACGGGTTCTCGTTCAGGGCCTGGTAGCCGTTGGAGACGGCGAAGCCGGAGAAGGTGGTCTGACCGAAGGCACCGAACGGACCCTCGATGCCGAAGCCGTACTGGGTGACGTTCGACGGGTCGAAGTCGGGCGAGGTGCCGGTGTTGCCGTTGCCGTCGACGGACAGTTGGGCGATGAACTCTCCGAACGAGCCGCCGTCGTCGGGGTTCCAATCCAGGTTGGCGGCGTCCTCAGTCGACAGGCCAGCCTCCTCGAGAGCGTCCGTGTTCAGCACCAGCGCGACGGTGTCGAAGTCCTTCGGAAGGCCGAAGCGGTCTCCCTCGGGGACGACCCACAGCTCGGCAAGACCCGCGAAGTACTGCTCGGTGTCGACGTCGGAGCCGTCGATGAAGTCGTTCAGCGGCAGGAGCACGCCCGACTCGACCTGCTCGGGATAGCGGGCCAGGTGATTGGTGAAGACATCGGGAGCGGTGTCGGAGGCGAACGACGTGGTCAGGTTGGTCCAGTAGTCACCCCAGCCGAACTGGGAGATCTCGATGTTGATGCCGGTCTCGTCGGTGAAGGCCGTGGCGCACTCCTCGTAGAAGGGCTGCTGGTTGGCGTCCCAGAGCCAGTACTCGATCGTGGCTCCGTCTCCGGCCGGAGCGTCGCCGCCGTCGTCTTCGGCGTCGTCCCCGCTGTCCGCCGCCGCGGTGTCCTCGCCGTCTGCCTCGTCTGCGTCATCGCCCGTTCTGCTGTTGCAGGCGGTCGCGAGCATCGCCAGCACGGCCAACACGGCCAGCAGGCGAAGGTACTTCATGCGATTCATCTGGATCGTTCCTTTGTCGGGGTCGGCCCCAGGTGAGGGGACGGTCTATCGGGTCTTGCGGTGCATGTGTGGTGTGGTCTGCCGTCACGACCGCGACGGCCGGCTGACTGCCGGGATCACTTGATGCCGGAGAACTGGATGGAGTCCACCAACCGACGAGCGGTGAAGGCGAACAGGATGAGGACGGGCAGGGCGGCCAGCAGGGTCGCGGCCATCAGCGCGGACCAGTCGGGAGAGGTCCCCGGCTGTTGCGTGGTGAAGACCCCGAGCGCCACGGTGAGGGGCTGGACCTCGGGATCACCGGCGACCACCAGGGGCCACAGGTACTCGTTCCACGACTGCACGTAGGTGAGGACGGCGAGCGTCGTGATCTGCGGCGCGGCCATCGGCAGGATGATCTCGAAGAACGTCCGGCCATGACCGGCACCGTCGAGCAGCGCGGCCTCCTCGATCGAGCGATTGATCCCGAGGAAGAACTGACGGAGGAAGAACACCGCAAACGGTGTCATCAGCAGGAACGGCGCCATCACACCCGGCAGCGTGTTGAGCAGGTTCAGGTCGCGGATCAGAATGACGTTGGGGATCAGGACGAAGATCGGTGGGACCATCAACCCCGCCAGGTAGAGGTTGAACAGCTTGTCCCGACCCGTGAACTTCAGCCGTGCGAACGCGTAGGCGGCCATGGCGCTGAAGGCAACCTGGAAGAAGGTGACGCAGGTCGCGATGATGATCGAGTTGCGCAGGGCGCGACCGAAGTCGAACGACCCGGTGCCACGGAACTCCGCGGCTTCCTCGGCGGACAGCAACCCCAGGACGCGCTGGAAGTTGATCAGCGACGCATCGGGTGGCAGGAAGCTCCCGTCGCCGGACAGCAGCACACCGTTGTTGGACAGGCCCGTCCGCAGGGCCCAGTAGAACGGGAAGATGCTGATCACGATGATGAAGATCAGGAACGTCCAGGCGGCCACTCGGCCGACTCGGGCAGCTGGCGCCGGGGAGTCGTCACCGGCCGCGCCCTCCAACTTGCCAGCCGCCTTCGGCGTGGTGTCGGTGCTCATGCGAGGTCACTCTCCCCTGCGCGCAGCAGGCGCATCTGGATCACGGTCACGACCAGCAGCAGGATCACCAGCACCACCGAGATGGCGGCGGCGTATCCCATGTCGTTGAAGTTGAAGGCGTTCTGGAAGATGTAGAGGTAGATGACCCGCGACGCGTTGGCCGGGCCACCGGGTTGACCGCTCAGGCCACCGGTCGCGACCTGGACCGTGTCGAAGACCTGGAAGGACCCGACGATGGTGAGGACCAGCACGAGGGCCAGCACCGGTCGGAGCAGCGGGATCGTGATGCTGCGGAACATCTGGGCTTCCGTCGACCCGTCCAGGGCGCCGGCCTCGTACAAGCCCTTCGGGATCGTCTGGAGACCGGCGAAGATGAGCAGTGCGGTGTAGCCCATGTGTCGCCAGGTGTTGATCCCGGCGATCGTCGGGATGACGTTGGTGGTGTCGGTGAAGAAGTTCACCGGGCCGATGCCGAAGAAGCCGAGGAAGTCGTTGACGACCCCGAGGTTCCCGTCGAGCATCCACAGCCACAGCAGGGCGACGATGACGTTGGGCATCAGGTAGGGGAGGAGCATGACGCCGCGGACGAAGATGGAGTTCGTCAGCCGGTCCATCATCACCGCGATCGTGACCGACAGGATGGTCTGGCTCACGATGTTGAGGAACACGTACCAGGCGGTGACCCGCATCGAGTTCCAGAACTGCGGGTCGTCGTTCAACAGCCGCTCGAAGTTGTCCAGGCCGATGAAGGAGCCCGAGTTCGCGATCAGGTTCCAGTCCGTGAACGCGATGTAGAGCCCACGCAGCCCGGGGATCAGGAAGAACGTCAGGAACCCGATCAGGCTGGGAAGCAGGAACCAGAACGCCACCCGCCACCCGGCATCGCCCTGCGTCGCCCTGAACAGGCTCTGCTTGGGTTTCTGGGGATTGGCCGCGATGGCGGCCTCCTCGCTGGCGGGTGGGGCAGTGCTACTCATGGGTGGCCTCCACGTCTGGCTCCTGGCGGGTCTCGTCATGGCTGGCGGTTGGGACGCTGTGGGCTCGGCGAGACGACTCGCGGACGATGAGGTCACAGCCGAGGACCGGAACCGTGGCGCTTGGTGGCTCCTCGGCGCCGCTCCCGGCCCGCCGCTCGATGAGTTCGAGAAGCCGAGCCACGGCGGTCTGACCCAGGCGCTCCCGGTCGATTCGCACCGTGCTGAGCATGGGGCTGACCAGGCTTGCCATGCGGATGTCATCGAACCCGACGATCGCCAGGTCGTCGGGGACCACCAGACCCGCGGCCTGGGCGGCCCGCATCGCGCCGATGGCCATGAGGTCGTTGTAGGCGAAGACGCCGGTCGGCCGTGGCGGACTGGATAGCAGTGCCGCCATGCCGGCCGCGCCGCCGTCCACGGTCGCTTCCTCGTAGACGATGCGGGTGCGGTCGCCCAGGCCGGCCAACCGCATCTCTTCGGCGTAGCCCCGGTCGCGGCCGCGGCTGCGCTCAGGCGACTGGACGTTGGAGATCATCGCGATGGCGCGATGTCCCTCCTCGAGGAGGTGGCGCACGGCCGCTCGAGCCCCACCCTCGAGGTCGTTGCGGATGGACGTGAGATTCTCCGCGGGGCCGTCCTGATCGTCGATCAGCACCATCGGCAAGCCCTCTCTGGCATGCTGCAGGACGTCACGCCGCTGTCCGTCAGCCGCGAACATGATCGTCCCGTCCACGCCTCGGGCCCGGAACGAGGCCAGGATCTGGCTCTCGGTCTCAGCTGCCTTCTGCGTCGACGCCAGGATCAGCGTGTGCCCGGACTTGCTGGCGGTCTGTTGCACGCTCTGCGCGAGGGCGGGGAAGAAGGGATCTGTCAAGTCGGTGACGATCAGACCGATCGTGTTGCTCCGGTTCGCTCGCAGGCCCCGGGCCAGCATGTTGGTCTGGTAGTTCATCCTCTCGACGGTCTCGAGCACCCGCTTGCGGGTTGCGTCCGACAGGCCCGGTTCGCCGTTGACGGCGCGGGACACGGTGCGCGCAGAGACGCCGACAGCTGCCGCCACGTCATGCAGCGTGGTGTTCCGTGGCATCTGGCGGCTCCTTCGCGTCTCGATCACCGGAGAGGCGGTTCTGTTACGTCAACGTTGACGTCAACGTTGACGTTGGTTGTAGACCGTTCAGCCTCGGCGTGTCAAGGCTTAATCAAGAATTCCCTGGGTTCCGGACGGCCTACCGCAACGCCATCTTCCCTGGGTTCAGGATGCCGTCGGGGTCCAGTGCGTCCTTGATGCGCTGCTGGATCTGAATCGATGCGCCGCCGACCTCGCGCTCGAGCCAGGAGTCCTTCAGAACCCCGACGCCATGCTCACCGGTGATGGTGCCGCCCAGATCGAGTGCCGCGTCCAGGATGTCGTCGAAGGCGGCCATCGCCCGTCCCTTCTCGTCGGCATCGTTCGCGCTCCAGCACAAGGTCGGGTGCATGTTGCCGTCGCCGGCGTGGCCGTAGCTGTAGATGTCGACGCCTCGCCGCCGGGCGACGGCCTCCGTGCGACTGATGAGCTCCGGCACCCGCGAACGGGTGACTCCCACGTCCTCCAGCAGTGCCACCCCGCGCTGCTCGATCGCCGGCAGGGCCATGCGTCGCGCCTGGAGCAGTGCCTCACCTTCGTCGGGCTCGTCCGTTCGGGCGACGTAACTTGCCCCGTGGGTCTCGCACGCCTTCTCGATCGCGGCGATGTGGTCGGCCCGGGCCGGGAAGTCCAGGTCGGTCTGGATCAGCAGCAGCGCCGCCGCATCGGTGTCGAGGTCCATGCGTTGCCAGGCCTCCACCGCTCCGATGGTGGCCTTGTCCATGATCTCGAGCAGGGAGGGAACGGCTCCCTGGCAGACTGCTCCAACCGCCCGTCCGGCGTCCGCGATGTCGTCGAAGAACGCGACGAGGGTCGACGCGGCCGGTGGTCTGGGGCAGATCCGGAGGGTGGCCTGCGTCACGACGCCGAGCGTCCCTTCGCTGCCGACGAGCAGGGAGGTGAGGTCGTAGCCCGCGACGCTCTTGATGGTCCGGGCGCCGGTGGAGATGAGGGTCCCGTCCGCCATCACGACCTCGAGGCTCGCGACCCAGTCACGGGTGACGCCGTACTTCACGCAGCACAGACCTCCGGCGTTGGTGGCGATGTTGCCGCCGATGGAGCAGAAGGCCATCGAGGCCGGGTCCGGCGGATACCAGAAGCCGTCCTCGGCCAGTTGGTGCTTGAGCGCCAGGTTCATGATCCCCGGCTCCACCACGCACAGGCGGTCGACCGGGTCGAGGTCGACCACCGACCGCATGTGCTCCAGCGACAGGATCAGGCCACCGTCGATGGCGTTCGCGCCGCCGTGCAGTCCGGCTCCGGCACCACGGGGCACCACCGGCACCGACCGTCGGGACGCGGTCCGCATCACGGTCTGGACCTCGCTGGTCGACCGGGCACGGATCACCGCGGCTGGCGTTCCGGCTGGAAGGTCTGGCGCTCGATCCATCCGATAGGACTCGAGGATGTCGGGGTCGGTCAGGACACGACCGCGCGGCAGGACCGCGGTCAGGTCATCGACGGCTGCCGCGGAGCCAGCGGGCACGGGGGGCGACACTCGGGTCATGGGTGCAGCGTAGAAGGGAACTGCGTGGGGTATGTCGTGGAGCATGCCAAGCCCCACCAGCCGTGAGCAGCAGTCCGACACATCGGACGACACGCCCGAGGTTGGAGAGCACCTCCAAGCCGAGGGAGAGGAGGAGATCGCGGAGAGCTTCGACCGCAGCGTCGAAGCCGGCGCCCAGCGCCTCAACCGGTCGTGGTCGAACCTGACCGCCACCGGCTTCATGGCTGGCATCGACGTCGGCTTCGGCGTCTTGGCCCTGCTCTTCGTCAAGCACGAGACCGGCTCAGAGGTCCTGGGTGGACTCGCCTTCACCATCGGGTTCCTGGCGCTGGCCCTCGGTCGCTCGGAGTTGTTCACCGAGAACTTCCTGGTCCCGGTCACGACGGTGATCACCAAGAACGCGACCGTCGGGCAGCTTGGCCGTCTCTGGGGCACGACCTACGTCACCAACCTCGCCGGGGGCTGGCTGGTGGCGCTCCTGCTGGTGGCCGCCTATCCGGATCTCAGCTCGACCGCGCTCGAGACGTCGGAGGAGATCATCGGTCGTGGGCTGTCGATGGAGTCCTTCGTGCTGGCCGTGCTGGCCGGGGGTGCGATCACGCTGATGACCTGGATGGAGCGCAATGCCGTCAGCGAGTTCGGGCGGCTCCTCGCGGTGGTCGCATTCGGCTTCCTGCTCGGCGCGGCGCAGCTCAACCACGTCGTGGTCATCTCGATCAAGATCTTCGCTGCGTTGCTCATCGGGGGCACGGAGTACGGCTACGCGGACTGGCTGCAGCTGTCATCCCTGGCCGCGTTCGGCAACATGGTCGGGGGTCTCGTGCTCGTCACCGTCCTCCGACTGGTGCAGGTCGGACCTTCCCACATACGTCGGCGGCAGCGCACCCCCATGCGCCCGACTAGTCGGCGGGACTGATCCGGCGGCCGGCGGACTGACCGCGGCGGACGGTCGGGGTACCGTCGCGCGTCATGGCAGCGAACAATCCCGTGGACGTCCTGCGACGCCGAGGCTTCGTGCAGGACGTGACCGACGAGGAAGGCCTGCGGGCCGCCTTCGACGCCGGGTCGGTCACCTTCTACTACGGGATGGACCCGACTGCTCCGTCGTTGCACCTCGGCAATCTCATCGGGCTGATGGCCATGGCCTGGCTGCAGCGGATGGGGCACCGTCCGATCGCGCTGGCGGGCGGGGGGACCGGACGCATCGGCGACCCGTCGGGGCGTGACGACGAGCGGCAGCTGCTCGACGAGGAGGCTCTGGAGCACAACCTGGCCGGAATCAGGCGGCAGGCATCCCAGTTCATCGACCTCGAGCAGGGAGGTCTGCTGGTCGACAACCACGACTGGTTGGGCCAGCTCTCCTTGATGGACTTCCTCCGCGACGTCGGCAAACACGCCAGCGTCAACCAGATGGTTGCCCGCGAGTCGGTCAAGCGGCGGCTGGAGGAGCGCGACCAGGGCATCTCCTTCACCGAGTTCACCTACCAGTTGCTCCAGGCCTACGACTTCGCCCACCTGCACGAGGCCGAGGGGTGCACGCTGCAGTTGGGCGGGTCGGACCAGTGGGGCAACATCGTGGCCGGGACGGAGATGGTGCGGCGATTGCACGGTGCCCAGGCGTTCGGACTCACCTGGCCCCTGCTGACCACGGCGAGCGGGGCGAAGTTCGGGAAGTCGGCTGGCAACGCGGTGTGGCTCGACGCGGCGCTGACCTCGCCGTACGCCTACTACCAGTACTGGATCAACGCCGCGGACGAGGACGTCGAGCGGTACCTGTTGCTCTTCACCTTCCTCTCACCCTCCGAGATCGACGACGTGCTCGCCGCCCACGCCGAGGCGCCCCACCAGCGCGCCGCTCAACGACTCCTGGCGTCCGAGGCCACACGGATCGTGCACGGCGACGACGGGGTGGAGGAGGCCATTCGGGCGACTGACGTGCTCTTCGGCAACGAACCCTTCACGGGCCTCAGCGATGGCGTGCTGCGCGAGGCGTTCGAGGGTGCGGACTCCTTCGAACTACCCGCGGATGCCCGGACCAGTGGGGCCGTCTCGGTGCTCGAGGTCCTGACCACCTCCGGTGCGGCCGCGTCGGGAAGTGAGGCGCGTCGGCTGGTCGAGCAGGGCGGGGTCCGGATGAACAACGTCCGGGTCACCGACGCGCTCCGAGCGCTCTCCGAGGAAGACTTCGCCACAGAGCACACGTTGGTCCTTCGCGTCGGCAAGAAGCGGTACTTCGTCGGCCGAGTCAGCTAGGCAGTGGCGGAGGGCCATCGGTAGGCACCTCTGAGCTGCCTTCAGACCGGATAACGGCCTGTAGTCTTTTGCCGGATCGGGTAGCGGAGGGTAAAGATCACACTGTGTTAGGCCGTTAACACAGAGTATGAACACCCGCTTGGTACTCGCACTGGTCCTCTCCGTCCTCATGATCCTCCCGGCAACGGGCGTCTCGGCCCAGACCGAGTTCGAGGAGGAGGCCGAGCAAGCCTTCATCGACGCGACGAACGAGACCCGCGCTGAGCAGGGCCTGGCCCCGCTGGCCAACAACCTGCTGCTCCGCGAGGTTGCTCGTGGCTGGACGGAGGAGCTGGTGGCCTCCGGTCAACTCGCCCACAACCCCAGCTACAGCCAGCAGTACGAGGGTGAGTGGCGTCGGATGGGGGAGAACGTCGGCTACACCAGCTCCGCCCAGGACCTGTTGGGTGCCGTCGAGCGGCTGCACCAGGCCTTCGTGGACTCCCCCGGTCACTTCGCAAACATCACCGGCGAGTACAACCAGATGGCCGTCGGCGTCGCCTTCGATGACGACGGTGCGCTGTGGGTGACCCTGAACTTCCTCGATGGCCCGACCCCGTCGGAGACCCCGGAGGAGCCGGTCGAGGAGGAGCCCGTCGAGGAGCCCACCCCCGAGCCGACTCCCGAGCCGGAGCCCGAGCCCGACTTCGAGACCCAGCGGCCCCAGGAAGACGACGTCGAGCGGACCCACTTCATCCGCGGTTAGGGGCCTCGTCCCCGCCGATGATCCAACGGCCCGGCAGGACCGGAGCCAGACCAAGCCAGCAGCCCGCGTGCCCCACCCGCACGCGGGCTGTTGTCATGATCACCGGTGTCATGACTGCCGGTGAAATGACCGGAGGTCAGGTCTGGCAGGACGGGTGTTCAGCCTGTCGCAGCTTGCGCTTGAGGAGCTTGCCCGTGGCGTTGCGCGGCAGCTCGTCGAGGTGGATGAAGCGCTTCGGGACCTTGTACCGGGACAAGCGATCTCGCAGCCACGGGGCCAAGGTGTCGGTGTCGAGGTCGCCGGCGACGTAGGCCCAGAGCACCTGGCCGTACTCCTCGTCGTCAACGCCGATGACCGCGCTCTCGATGACGTCGGGATGGGTGTCGAGCATCCCCTCCACCTCACTGGGGTAGATGTTCTCCCCACCAGAGATGACCATCTCGTCCCGACGGCCGGTCACGTAGAGGTACCCGTCGTCGTCCAGGTAGCCGAGGTCGCCGATCTGCCACGCGCCCCGATGGCCATCGGACCCGGTGTAGCCGCTGAACTCCATGCCGGTCTGCACCTCCAGCGCGCCGATCTCCCCGGGCGGCAGCGGCGTGCCGTTGCTGTCAGCCACGCGGACCCTGATGCCGAAGCCCGGCTTGCCGACCGTTCCGCGACGGGTGGCGAAGTCCTCCGGCGTGGAGATCGACACCCAGCCCGCCTCGGTGGACCCGTACAGGTCGTAGGTGATCTCGCCCCAGCGGGCCTGCGCCGCATCCCGGAGCCCCTCGGAGAAAGCCGACCCGCTGGTCAGCAGCAGTCGCAGGCCACTCGATGGGGCGGGCGGATCGTGCTGCAGGACGCGCCTGACCATGACGGGGACGAGTGCCGCTGCGGTGATCTCGTGGCGACGGACGTCGGCCTCGAATGACGCCGGATCGAAGCTCCGGCTGAGCACGATCGTCGTGCCGATCAGGCAGGCCGCGCCGACGGCCCCGCTGGCGAAGGCGTGGAACAGCGGCGGTGCCACCAGCAGCTTGTCCGCTCGACGGAGGGGGATCTTGGACACGAACCCGAGCAGCGCACCGAGCTGTGACGAGCCGACGGTCCGCTCCGCTCCCTTCGGCGCGCCGGTGGTCCCGGAGGTGTGGATGACGACCTTGCCCGTGCCGCGGCTGAAGGGCGCGTTGGAGGAGGCGGCCGCGAGGACCGTCTCGTACGTGCCGCGCTCCCCGACGGTGATGATCGCGGGCGGCTCGTCCAGGTCCGCCACGGCCGTGCGGGCGAGCTCGGCGAACTCGAGGTCGACGATCAGGACGGCAGGACGCTGCATGTGCAGGATGCGGGCGATCTCGGATGCGGTGGCCCAGGTGTTGAGCGGGACGGGAGCCAGACCGGAGCGACCTCCCGCGGCGTAGGCCTCGATCGCGGCGCGGCCGTTGCGCAGCATGAAGGCGGCGCAGCCACCGGCAGCGCCGTGATCCAGCAGGACGTTGGAGAGCCGGGTGACCCGCAGGTCGAGCTCGCGCCAGGTCAGCAATCCGTCATCGTCGACGACGGCGACCTCGGCGGGCTGGGTGACGGCCTGGAAGGCGATGGCGAAGCCCAGGTTCGGTCGGACGAGGGGAAACTCGAGGGCGAGACCGATCAGGGACGGCGTCGGGAGGAGGGGCCGGATGACGCCAGCGCGGACCAACGCCGTCACGCCGGCGCCGAGGTCGCGAGGGGACAGGGTGGGCAGTCCGAACACGTGGGTCAGCTTCGCAGGTGGGGCTGGATTGGTGAAATCGGGCTGTTCTGGCGGTCCACCAGCGGTGCGGGTCGGCCGGCGGCAGGCGTCCGGTCGGGCGTTGTTCGGATCTGGTTCGGACAGTGGCTGCGTCGACGCATGCGTGAGTTGACCCCGTCTGAGCGGGCAACGTCACGCATGCGTGCTCGCATCGCGAGGTGCACACAGGCGACGGGCTCACGCCGCCTGTTGCTGCCGATGGACACGGGCGATCTCATCGACGACGGCTCGCAGGTTCTCGTCCACTTCGTAGACGGAGAACCGGATGACCGTCCAGCCCAGAGAGCGCAACCGTCGGTCCCGGACCCGATCGGCCGCCGCGACCTCCGGAAGCCAGTGGTGTGGTCCGTCGATCTCGACGATCAATCGGCTGTCGTCGACGCAGAGGTCCACCTGCGCCACGGGCTTGCCGGCTGGCCCCACGATGGGCTGGTTGAGGCGCACGGGGATTCCGGCAGCTCTGCACGCGATGGCGACGCGGCGTTCGGTGCCGGAGTAGGCAAGATCCTCGTCCAACTCGTCGAGAAGCCGCCGGAGCTTGCCTGATGCCGGGAACACCGACCTGATCTCGACCACGCGTCGTAAGCCGTCCAAAGTGATCCATCGTTCGCCGATGCCCCTGGCTGTCAGTTGAGCGAACGACTTTCCGGACGACGTCTTGGCTGCGTCGCTGATCGCCCAACTCGCGGACACCAGAGGCATGATTCCTTCCCGTCTCAGGCCGCAATGCTCGAACCGGGTCGATGACCGTAGGCGAACGCCCTTCGGTTTCACCGGGTTGCGTGGGTGGGGGACCAGGAGGTCCACCGGGCCGCTCGGTTCCGTGGTCCGCCCAGAAAGCCAGAGGGCGTCGCGATCGGTCACGGCCACGGGCGCGCCCACGAAGAGCAGGGCGGCCAGAACCGCATGTCGCCGGTCATCGGCGACACCCCGAAGGCGGTAGACCCCCCGATGCGCTACACGAAGATCGCCCCAGGCCAGACGTTGATCGATCTGGTGGTCGGTCAGCCCGCTGTCGCGGAGCATCAGCCGCGTCGTCATACCTTCGATGTGTTGCATGTGGGAAGCGTCGGGCCGCGCTGGCGAGCTGTCGAACGGGGGCTGTGGATAACCTCAGCTGACCGAGGTCCACCCCCGTGCCCCAGATCACCGGAGCCAGCCGGGTCCACATCCGGGCCAGAGGCCCGCGTCGGTGCGGTTGCGCCGACGCATGCGTGACTTGACCCCGCCTGAACGGGCAAAGTCACGCATGCGTGCCCACATCGGCTCACCCGGGCCGCCTCGAGGCTGATCGGCTAGAGGCGACGGAGGGCGGCGGCCGGGATGTCGTAGTTGGTCCGCACCCAGTCGACGGCATTGCTCCGGAAGCCCGCGCACTCCCGCTGCACCACCAGCTTCCAAGCCTCGTGGGCCACGGCATCCAAGGCCACGGCGATCTGCGATTCCGTCGCCACCCCCACCTCCACCAGCAGCCGATGGGTGTCGATCGCCTCGTCCAGACGTCGGCCGGCCCGCCCTAGGGCGTTGGCTCGTTCCTCCGCCAGTGCCCCCTCGACGACCCGGTGGAACGCATCCGACCCGGCAGCCCTGGTCCGCTTCACCACGCACCGGTTCCGACGACGATGATGTGGGGTGAGATGCCGGCTCGCCCGAAGAGGGCACCGAGGTCGTCCGGGTCCGACGTCACAACCACGTCCGCATGGTGACGCACCACCGTCTCGGCGACAACCGCGTCCGCCGCTGAGACCGTCAGGTCACCTCGAAGGCCGGCAGCTCGCCGAGCATCGTCCAGGGACAGCGACGTCTCCACCCTCACGCGGCGCAGGGTGGCCTCCACGTCGCCGGAGTGCCGGCCGCTCCGCAGCGCCTCCACCACCACGACCGACGGCACGATCACGCGGCCGGCCCCGCGCCGCCTGATCAACTCCATCAACGTCACCACCGGTCGTGGCGGGATGGGTCGTGCCCACGCCAACAGGCCGGCCCCGTCCAGGACCGTGGTGATGGTCACGAGCCCGACTCGAGCTCGCGCCCGACCGTTGCCGACTCGATCTGGCGCTCGAGCGCAGCAACCTCAGCCTGGGTCGGGGTCGCCTGGGGATCGCGGTCGCTGATCTGGTTCACACGCATCCCGATCACCACCGCCTGCAGCACGTCCTCGAGGGCTCGGGAAGCCGCAACCGACACCGAGTCGATCATGCCCTCATCGGCCAGCAGGCGGAACGCCTCGGCCAGCGGCGCCGGAAGGGTCACCGACACGGGCTTGGTCGCGGCGCCGGACCGAGTTCGCTCGAGCGCCTCCACCAAGCGGGAGAACAGGGCGTCATCAGCAGTCACCTCATGTATCGTATGGCATATACGATAAGGATGTGGGTAGGGCTAGTATCCGGGCCCGTCACCCGAACCGGCCACCCCCGCCACCCGCAAGACGAGGAGCCCCCGTGAGCAGCAATTCATTCGACGCCCGACGCACCCTGACCGTCGGCGACCGTGCGTACGAGATCTACGGACTGGATGCCACCGGAGCCGACCTCCCCTCGCTGCCGTACTCCATCCGCGTCCTGCTGGAGAACCTGCTGCGCAACGAGGACGGCGAGAACATCACCGCCGACGACATCCGCGCCGTCGCGGCCTACGACCCCAGCAAGGAGCCCGACGAGGAGATCCTGTTCACGCCGGCTCGTGTGCTGCTGCAGGACTTCACGGGTGTGCCGGCCATCGTGGACCTCGCCGTCATGCGTGATGCGGTCGCCGACCTCGGCGGCAACCCCGACGTCATCAACCCACGGGTGCCCGTCGACCTCGTCATCGATCACTCCATCCAGGTGGACACCTTCGCCGTCCCCGACGCCTTCCAGCGCAACGCCGAGATCGAGTTCGAGCGCAACTACGAGCGCTACCAGTTCCTCCGCTGGGGACAGACGGCGTTCGACAACTTCCGGGTCGTCCCCCCGAACACCGGCATCGTGCACCAGGTCAACCTGGAGTACCTCGGGCAGGTCGTGTTCGCCAACTCCGAGACCGGCGAGGCCTACCCCGACTCCCTGGTCGGCACCGACAGCCACACGCCGATGATCAACGGACTCGGCGTCGTGGGCTGGGGCGTTGGCGGGATCGAGGCCGAGGCGGCCATGCTCGGTCAGCCCATCTCCATGCTGATCCCCCAGGTCGTCGGCTTCGAGTTGACCGGCGAGCTCGTCGAGGGTGCGACCGCCACGGATATGGTCCTGACGGTCACCGAGATGCTCCGCGAGAAGGGGGTCGTCGGCAAGTTCGTCGAGTTCTTCGGCGAGGGCGTCGGCAGCCTGCCGATCCCGGATCGGGCGACGCTCGGGAACATGAGCCCGGAGTTCGGCTCCACCATCTCGATCTTCCCCGTCGACCAGCGGACCTTGGACTACATGGCCTTCACCGGTCGCAGCGATGAGCAGATCGCGCTGACGGAGGCCTACGCCAAGGAGCAGGGTCTGTGGCACGACCCCTCCAACCGCCCGAACTACACCGACACGCTCACCCTTGACCTGGCGACCGTCGTCCCGTCGCTCGCGGGTCCGATTCGCCCCGAAGACCGAGTCGCGCTGACTGACGCCAAGCGCGGCATGCGCGAGGTCATCACTCGTTGGACCGGTGACGTCAAGAGCCGCGCCAACGAGGCGGGCCTCGAGAGCTTCCCCGCCTCCGACCCCCCAACTCCCGGTGGTCAGCAGAACCGCCGCCCGCCGGAGCACGTCTCGACCTCCGACGGCATGCCCGACCGGTTGAGCAAGCCCACGCCGGTCGACATGGACAACGGCGAGTCGTTCATCCTCGACCACGGCGACGTGGTGATCGCGGCCATCACGTCCTGCACCAACACCTCCAACCCATCGGTGATGATCGGCGCCGGCCTGCTGGCCAAGAACGCCGTCGACAAGGGCCTGACTCGCAAGCCATGGGTGAAGACCTCCCTGGCCCCCGGCTCCAAGGTCGTCACCGACTACTACGAACGTGCGGGACTCATGCCCTACCTCGAGAAGCTGGGCTTCTCACTCGTGGGGTACGGCTGCACGACCTGCATCGGCAACTCCGGTCCGCTGCCTCCGGCCATCAGCAAGGCCATCAACGACGAGGGCCTGGCAGCCGTCAGCGTCCTGTCCGGCAACCGGAACTTCGAAGGCCGCATCGGTCCGGACGTCAAGCTGAACTACCTCATGTCGCCGCCGCTGGTGGTCGCCTACGCGATCGCCGGGACCATGGACATCGACCTGTACAACGAGCCCCTCGGGACCGACGCCGACGGCAATGACGTGATGATGGCCGACATCTGGCCGACCAACGCCCAGATCGCCGACGTGGTCGACGACTCCGTCAGGCGTGAACAGTTCGTCGACCGCTACGCCGACGTCTTCACCGGCGACGAGCGCTGGCAGAACGTCCCCGTCAGTGGCGGCTCGCGGTTCGAGTGGTCCGACGAGTCGACCTACATCCAGAAGCCCACGTTCTTCGACGGGATGGGTGCCGAGCCGGGGCAGCTGAGCGACATCACCGGCGCCAAGGTGCTGGTCAAGCTGGGTGATGCCGTCACCACCGACCACATCTCGCCCGCGGGAGCGATCAAGGCCGACTCGCCGGCCGGTCACTACCTGCAGGACAAGGGTGTTGAGCCTCGTGACTTCAACTCCTTCGGCTCGCGTCGCGGGAACCACGAGGTCATGATGCGCGGGACGTTCGGCAACATCCGTCTTCGCAACCAGCTCGCCCCGGGCACCGAGGGCGGCTTCACCACCAAGGACGGAGAGGTCACCTCGATCTACGAGGCGGCGATGGAGTACGTGGAGGAGGGCACGCCGCTGGTGGTGCTGGCGGGCACGGCGTACGGGAACGGCTCCAGTCGTGACTGGGCCGCAAAGGGCACGATCCTGCTCGGCGTCAAGGCGGTCATCGCCAAGTCCTACGAGCGCATCCACCGCTCGAATCTGATCGGCATGGGTGTCCTGCCCTTGCAGTTCAAGGACGGCGACACCCAGGACTCGTTGGGTCTGACCGGCGAGGAGGAGTTCTCCATCACCGGAATTGCCGGCGGCGAGGACGGCAAGGTGCCGAGGGAGGTCACCGTCACGGCCGGGGACAAGGAGTTCATGGTCGACGTGCGGCTGGACACCCCCAACGAACAGGCCTACTACCGGCACGGCGGCATCCTGCACTACGTGCTGCGGGACCTCTCCTCCACGTAGGCCGTGCCCCTCCACCACTCATGACGAAGTACGCCGTTCCGCTTGTCCTCCTGATCGCTGCCGCCGGTCTGGCCTACCTCCGACTCGACGGCGTCACCTTCAACATCACCCCGCTGTACGTCGGCGTCACGGCGCTCGTCGCCGTCGCAGTCGGTCCCAAGCCGCGACCCTGGACGTCCGGGATCGTCATCACGGCATGGGGGATCGCCGTGCTGCTGGTCCGGGAGGGGCCGCTGCCATCTCGCGAGGCCCCCGTCTTCATGATCGCCGTGGGCCTCGGGCTCCTACTCGCGGCTGTGCTCGAGCCGGCCAACAGGCAGGCCGCCGTCGTGCGCGGCGGGGCTCTGGCGATCGCCAGTGGGGGCGCCCTGTTCTACCTGGCCTTCGACGTCTCCTGGCTTCGCAGCTGGTGGACCTTCGCAGGCGGCTTGGCCGTCGCCGCGGTGGTCGAGGCCGGACGGGCCGCCGCCACTCGTCGTTGAGCTGAAACGGCCCCGGCCACGACCGGTCGGCGGGTTACCGAACGCGTCACGCCAGCAGTATCATCGGGGCCTATGAGCGTGATCGTGTTCGACGTCAATGAGACCCTCCTGGACCTGTCAGGGCTCGAGTCCAAGTTCGACGCCGCCTTCGACGAGCAGGGCGATGAGATGCGGCGTCTGTGGTTCGCCCGGCTCCTGCACACCTCGAGCGTCATGACCCAACTGGGCCTGTGGGACGACTTCGGCGTCATCGGCAAGCAGGTGCTGGTCGACCTGGCCGACCGGATGTACTTCGACGACTTCTCTCCCGCGCAAGCTGAGGACATCGTCGGCACCATGCGCGAGTTGCCGGCCCACGACGACGTGGTCGGCGGGCTGCGAATCCTGAAGGACACGGGCTCCACGCTGGTTGCGCTCACCAACTCCGGTCAGTCCACCGCCGAGGCCCAGATCAAGTCGGCCGGGATCGACAGCTACTTCGAGCAGATCATCAGTGTGGAGGCCGTCCGCAAGTTCAAGCCCGACATCGCGGTGTACAACCACTGCGCCGCAGAGTTGGGGGCGGAGCCGTCCGACGTCACGCTCGTCGCGGCCCACGACTGGGACTGCGCCGGTGCCATGGCCGCCGGCTGGAAGGCCGCCTTCGTCCGTCGCGAGGGCCAGGGCTACAACCCCGCGCTGCCGGCCCCCACCTACCGGGAGGACGACATGATCTCCCTGGCGCGCACGCTGATCGACAAGGGCTGCACCGGCTGACCCGCGCCCCTGGTTCGGGCGGAACCCCGGCGGGAGCCCCGGCGTCGAACCAGACATGACCACTCGATACGCCGCAGCGCTGCTCTTGGCCCTCGCATTGGTGCTCTCAGCGTGCACATCCGCCGAGCCGGACGACGACGAGCTGGGTGCCAGCCAGTCGGACGCAATCCAGTCAGGCCCGCCGGGTGAAGAGCAGGTGCCGGCTGATGATCCGGCGGACGACCGTGAGGCCCGCCGGCTGCTGCGGCCGTTCGACTCCTGCGCATCCCTGTTGGACTACTACGTCGACAACGCCGTCGACCTGGTGGGTCCCTACGGCTTCGGGCACGGCGGTGGGTTCGAGGTCCTGGAGGAGGGGATGGCAGCGGACTCCGCCGAGTCCGCGGCGGCCGACGGCGTCGCCCAAGGCGCCTCGACCGGGGCGCCGGACTTCTCCGGCACCAACAACCAGGAAGCCGGCGTGGACGAGGCTGACGTCGTCAAGACCGACGGCGAGGTCATCGTCACCGCGCTGAGCGGGCGCGTTCAGATCGTCGATGCGGCGGGCGCGACCGACTCGGGCACGGACACGCCGATCAGCGAGATCTCGCTGCCCGCCAACATCTGGAACATCGAACTGCTGCTGTCGGGCGACGTCCTGGTGGTCCTGACCTCCGACGGGGCCGAGGGCATGATCGGGCCGGCCGCGGACGGCCGCCTGCCGGCCTTCCCAGCCGCGCGGACCAGCGTTCTTCGGTATGACCTCTCGGACCCATCGAGCCCCGAGCCGCTGGGCGGCGTCCGGTTCGAGGGCAGCTATCGCGCAGCTCGGCTGATCGACGACACCGTGCGGATGGTCATGGTCAGTGATCCCACGGGGCTCACCTTCACCCAGCCAGATGACGGCGGCCTGTCCGCCGAGGACGAGGCTCGGGTCGCCAACGAGGCGATCGTCGCGGCATCCGACATCGACGACTGGGTGCCGCACCTGCAGCAGATCGGGCCCGACGGCGAACTCGGTGAGGTCTCGCGATTGGGCGACTGCACCGCCATCCAGGCCCCGTCGGCGTTCGCGGGCCTCTCCACGGTGTCGGTCGTGACGTTCGACGCCAGCGCCGACGGCGCCGTGACGCCGACCTCCTCGGCCGGCGTCGTTGCGGCCGGGGACACCGTCTACGCCTCCACCGACCGGCTGCTCCTGGCAACTTCACCCTGGGGTCGGTGGGCCGTCCCGTTCATCGAAGACCCCTCGACCCCCGACGAGGGCATCACGACCGCTGTGCACAGCTTCGACATCTCCGATCCGCGGGCCACGGCCTACGTGGCTTCGGGCGAGGTTGACGGGTCGATCATCGGTCAGTTCGCACTCTCGGAGACGGGCGGAGTCATCCGGGTCGCCACCACCGAGAACCCACAGTGGTTCGGTGCCTCCGACGAGGTGTCATCCTCCTCACTCATCGTCCTCGCCGAGGACGAGGGCGACCTGGTCGAGATCGGCCGGGTCGGCGACCTCGGTCTGACGGAGCAGATCCAATCCGTCCGCTACCTCGGTCCTGACCTCGCGGCGATCGTCACCTTCCGGCAGACCGACCCGCTCTACCTGATCGACACCAGCGACCCGACCGCCCCGGCCGTCCTCGGCGAGCTGAAGATCCCCGGCTTCTCCACCTACCTCCACCCCGTCGGCGACGGCTACCTGATCGGCGTGGGACAGGATGCTGACGAGGAAACGGGGCGAACACTCGGCCTTCAGGTGAGCCTCTTCGACATCCGAGACCTGGCCTCTCCGCAGCGTGTCGCCCAGGTCACGTTCGAGGGGGAGGGATTCTCGCCGGCCGAGTACGACCACCGCGCCTTCACCTACTGGCCCGAGACGGAACAGGCCATCCTGCCCGTCGAGCTGTACCCGGACGAGGAGACCATCATCGCGGCCGAGGAGGAGGCGGAGGCGTCCGGCGAGCCCTTCGAGTACCGGCCGCTCTTCCAAGGCGCGGTGGTCCTCGACGTGGGGGAGGGGACCTTGACCGAAGCGGGCCGGGTTGCCTCCTCCGCTGGCCCCGACGGGTGGGGGCAGGGCGTCCTCCGCACCATCGTCATCGGCGATGTTCTGTGGACGCTCGGCTTCGACGAGCTGCAGCGCTTCGACTTGAGCACGCTGGACCCGCTGGGATCAGTCCGGCTCTGATCGGCGCCGCCGCTCCTACCGGTCCGGCCTCCCCGTACCGGCCCAGGCCCTCGCTAGCCTGTGGAGCCGATGGCGGGCCGAGCAGGACAGACCGGGGTCGAGCGAGTCCTCGCCGGGGTCGGGGCCGCAGGGTCTGCGGTTGGTCGATGGCTGCAACCGGACTTCGGTTCCCCGTCGGTGTCGTTGTCCACCGTCGCGTGGCTGGATTCCTTCCAACCGTCGCTGATGCCACGGACCTCCGTCCTGCAGGGAGTCGTCGGGGGGCTGGCCGTCCTGATGTCCCGATCGGTGTCGTCCAATACCGAGCGGGCCCTCGAACCCCTGCTCGGGCACCGAACGGACCTGTCCCGTCGTCTTGGCGTGCGTGCGGCCGTTGCGGTTGCCGGTCACGCCTTGACCTTGCTGCCCCAGGCCGACGACGAACGACTGTGGTGGTCGGGCCTGCGCGAGGGCGGGAGCATGCTGCGCAGCGTCGCCGTCGGCGGCGCGATCCACGACCTTGCCGGGGAGGCCTGGAGACGGCAGCGCTCGCCGAACGCGGTCGCCGTCACCGCCACGGCTGCCGGAGTGATCTCGGGTGTGGCGCTGTGGGCCAACCGCCGCCTGGAGAACCGCACCGCCGCGGTCGAGCCGTGGCCGATCGAGCAGCGCAACCGGTTGCCACAGAGCGCGTTGGTCTCCGGTGCCGTGGTCTTGGGCGGCCGCGTCATCGGCGAGGCCGTCGGAGTCTCCCGACGAGCCTTGCGGGCCTGGCTGGGCGCCGGGCCGGTGAAGGCTGCGCTGGCCGATGCCATCAACCTGTCCGCCTGGGGTGGGTCCGCGGCGCTGGCGTACCAGACGGGTGTCAGCCGGATCGCTGTGGCCAACAGCGCGATCGAACCCGGGTACGACACGCCCCCGGACACCCCACGGGTGTCGGGCAGCCGGTCCAGCCGGTCACTGTTCACCCTGCTCGGCCGGCAGGGGCGTCGGTTCGTGGTCGATGTTCTGACCGAAGACACCATCACCCAGACGATGGGCGAGCCAACGCGCGGCCAACCGGTTCGGATCTACGTGGGTGTGGACTCCCGCCCGCTGTACCCGACCGGCCGGGCAGAGCTGGCGCTCGAGGAGTTGGAGCGGGCCGGCGCATACGAGCGATCCCACCTCCTCCTGGTGTCCCCCACGGGTACGGGGTGGGTCGACCAGACCCTGATCGAGTCGGCCGAGTTGCTGGCACGGGGTGACATCGCAACGTGTGCGATCCAGTACGGCGCATTCCCGTCGTTCCTGGCGATGCAGAAGGTGCCGTTGGGTCGAAGCCAGTTCCGCATCCTGCTGCTCGGCGTTCGCGAACGGCTGCGAGCGATGCCTCCCGAGCAGCGTCCCCGCGTCTGGGTGTTCGGGGAGAGCATGGGCGCCTGGACCTCCTCGGACGTCGTGATGCACCAGGGCATCGCCGGGTTCGACCACTACGGCGTCGATGCGGCGCTGTGGGTCGGATTGCCCTGGCTGGCGAAGTGGTCGCGATCGGGCATGACGCGCGGCAGCTCGGATCTGGTGCCACCCGGCACCGTTGAGGTCTTCGACCGGATCGAGCAGGTCGAGGCGCTGAGTGGGGCCGCTCAGGACCGACTGCGGGCGCTGATCCTCTCCCACGACAACGACCCGATCGCCGTCCTCGGACCGGACCTGCTCGTTCAACAGCCGGCGTGGCTGCGCAGCGGTGAGCGGGGTCGTGGCGTTCCGCCGACGATGCACTGGACGCCGATCGTCACGTTCCTGCAGACCGCCGGCGATGCCTTGAACTCGCTGGTGCAGGTGCCCGGCCGGTTCACGTCGTACGGGCACGACTACCGCGCAGACATGGCCCGGTTCGTCCAGGCGGCCTACGACTTCCCTGCGGTGACGGAGGAACAGATGCAGGCGGTGGAGGCGAAGCTGGTCGAGTTGGACCTCGACCGTGCACGACGTCTGGGAAAGGTGCCCGGGCCGCCCGAACCGGACGTTGTCACGAACCCGTAGTACCGCTGGCTCGTCGAGCCACCTACGCTGACCTCGATGTCCTCAGACTGGAACTCACGCGACGACGAACCTGGCGAGTGGAATGCGCCCAGCTCCTGGGATGACGCTCCGCCACCACCACTTGGTGGACCGGCCGACCCGCCCGAGCCACCCGATGGGAGGTCGGCGGCAGAGCCACCGCCAGCTCAGCCAGGGCCGGGTCAGCCAGGGCCGGGTCAGCCAGGGCCGGGTCAGCCGGGTGGAGGGCAGCCGGGTGGGTGGCCGAGTCAGGGCGGGCAGCCGGGTGGGTGGCCGAGTCAGGGCGGGCAGCAGCCGCCGACGCAGTACGGACAGCATCCCTACCCCCAGGGTCCCGGACCGGGCCCGCACGGCCAGCAGCCGCCAGGGCAGTACGGGCAACCGGGGCAGTACGGGCAGCCGGGGCAGTACGGGCAGCCGGGGCAGTACGGGCAGCCGGGGCCGTCTGGGCAGCCGGGGCAGTACGGACAGCAGCCGCACGGTGGCTGGCAGCCACAGCAGGGGGCTGCGCCACCGCCGCCTCCGTATGGCGCCGGGCCACCACACACCTGGGGCAACGAGCAGCCGAAGAAGCGACGGCGGCCTCTCGTCATCGGCCTGGTCGGGCTACTGGCCGTGGTCCTGGCGGGCGGTGGGTTCGCGGCAGCGCAGTTCTTCGCCGGCTCTCCCGACACCCTGGCGGAGCGAGTGCCAGGGAACGCGGTCACCTACCTCCACGTCAACATCGACCCGGCCGGCAGTCAGAAGCTCGGCCTGCTGTCCCTCGTGGACCGGATCAACGACGCCGCCGATGAGGACCTGATCTCCTTCGAGATGTTCGAGTCCCAGATGGGCGCCGAGACCGACATCTCCTTCGAGGAGGACATCCGACCGTGGCTCGGCACGCAGGCGGCCGCCTTCGTCTCCTCCTTCCCATTGCCGCAAAGCTTCGAGACGCCCGACCTCGCGCTGCTTGTCGACGTCACCGACGCCGAGGCAGCGAGCGCGTTCGTCGAGTCGCAAGGGACCTTCGAGGCATGGGATGCCGGAGACGGACGCCAGGGCTGGATCCTCGAGGAGGGGGAGCCGAACGCCGTCGCGGTCATCGACGATGGCGTGCTGTTCGGTGGCACGGAGGCGGCGGTTCGCGCGGCACTCGGCGCCGACGGCACCCTCGCCGACAACGAGGCCTACTCGGCCAGCATCGACCAGCTTCCGGACCGCGTCCTGACTGGTTGGGTCAATGCCGAAGCGTTCGTGGGCGCACTGGGCAGTGAGGCCGAGCCGTTCGCCGAGCAGCTGTCGGACGTCGGCCAGACCGCCTTCTCCCTGTCCTTCACCGACGGGGCGGTCGAGTTCACCTCCGTCCAGAACGGCCAGGCTGGCCAGCAGGTGGACGCCTCGGCGATGGCGCCGCTGGGGTCACTGCCCGCGGGCGGGCTGCTCTACGGCCGCACCCCGGCCGTCGGTCAGTCGATCCAGGCGCTCGTCGATGGCATCGACGCGCAGGAGCAGGCTCTCGCCGAGGAGTTCGGCGACTCGGACTTCCCGCTGCCGAGCGAGGAGATCGACCAGGGCCTGATGGAGATCGGGACCTCGCTGGCGGAGCTCACCGGGCTGATCGGCGACCTGACGTTCGCGGTCGGCTACGACGCGTCCCAGCCGACCGACAACGTCCGCGGGCTGTTGCAGGTGGCCGTGACCGACGAGGCTCGCGCTGCCGAACTGCTCGACACGATCGCCGAGGACATCCCGTCGGACTCCGGCATCACCGTTGCACCTGGCTCCATCGCAGCCGGGCAGGCCAGCGTGTCCGTCGAGGGCGGCCAGCTGGCCATCCGGGCCGGCACCTTCGGGGAGGGAACCCTGGCCGACGACGAGCGGTACCAGACCGCCATCGCCGACGCGCAGGGTGAGCCGCTGTTCTACATCGACATGCGCGGGGTTGCGGAGCAGATCGGCCTGTTCGCGGGCGCCGAAGGCACCATCCAGCAGGAGGAGCTGCAGGCCCTCAATGTCTTCGGTGCCTTCGACAGCGTCATCGTGACCGCTGAGGTGCAGGACGGGCTGTCCCGAGGCTCCTTCCGGATGCTGTTCCAGTCGGAGTACACCGATGTGCCGCTCGGCGATGAGGCGAACCCGCCCGACCTGGACCTTGGCGAACTCGGCAACCTCGCGGAGATCGGCACCAGCGGATTCGACGACGCACCGGCATCCGGCTTCGACGACATCGACGGCTTTGGGGACGACCCGTTCCTGGACGATCTGTACCTGGCGTGTGAGAGCGGCGATGGGCTGGCCTGCGACGACCTGTGGTTCTCGAGCCCGATCGGGAGTCAGTACGAGTCATTCGCCGATACCTGCGGATTCGCCCAGCCAGAAGGTTCCGCTGGGAGCTGCGAGGAGCTCCTCGGTCAGTGAAGCGCGACGAGCTGCCATCGACAGGTGATGAGCGGACGCAGCTGACCGGCATGCTCGACCTCCAGCGGGCGATCGTGGTGTCGAAGGCCACGGGCCTCACCAGGGCTCAGCTGGGACACAGGCATCCGCCGTCGACACTGACGCTGGCTGGGCTGCTCAAGCACCTGGCCATGGTCGAGGAGTGGTGGTTCCGGGTCATGTTCCTGGGCGAGGAACACCAGCCCCGGTGGCAGGGCATCGACTGGGAGTCCGACCCCGACTGGGAGTTCCGAACCGCCGTCGATCATGAGCCGGCCGAACTGCTCGCCTGGTACCGGTCGGCGTGCGAGGACAGCAACTCGGTCATCGCGGCCGCGTCGTCGCTCGACCAGCTGTCGGTGCGCGACCGCAAGACCGGGCCCGTCGACCTGCGCTGGGTGATCCTGCACCTGATCGAGGAGACGGCACGCCACGCCGGCCACGCCGACCTCCTGCGGGAGGCCGTCGACGGTCAGACCGGCTACTGAGGACGCCGCCACTACAGTGAACCGGTATGGACGAGGAGGTCCTCTACCGGGAGTTCCACTGGCTTCGGCCCACGGTCTGGAGCCTGGCGGCGTTCAGCGCCATCTTCCTCGTCATCGGCGTGTCGACGGAGTGGGCGGCCCGTGGATGGGTGGCGCTGGTCGGGATCGTGCTGTTCATGATGGCGAACCTGCTGGCCGGCATCCACCGCATGCACCGCATCACCTGCACGACGTCGACGCTCTCGGTGGGCCGCGAGGAGTTCACCCGGTCAGACTTCGACTTCGTGTTCGGTGCCCAGCCGGTCTTGGTGATGACCTCCGAGGAGCAGGAGCGGGTCGAGAATCAGACGCCCCTGCCCGAGGATCATCCGATGCGGATAGCGGGTGGCTCCTGGGGTCGCTACCTCGGGGCGAGCACCGTGGTGCTCCGTGAAGCGGGCACAACCCGTCTGGTCGCGATCTTCACCCGGCATCCGACGGAGCTGGACTCGGTCCTGACCCGGTGGCTGGAACAGGTACCCGAACCGGGGGACGAACCAGATGTGCCGTGATGGCCACGGCCTTGCTGGTCACGCTGTTCGCACGCCAGGCGGTCGCGGAGGTGGACGGGGCCGAAGGGCTCAGGTCGCCCGCGGGACCTGCCGATATGCGTGGCATGCTGCCGCTGCTGTCCTTCGCCGTGCCTCGGTTGGATCGCCGACGATCATCGACGCCGGTGCAACCTGACCGCCGCCAGTCGCGGCCGGCGAAGTCGGTGACCGCCTCGCAGACCCAATCCCAGATCCTGCTGCTCAGCGCGCGCGGCCTGGGGTACGCGGGGTTGCTCGTGCTGACGCCCTTTGCGGTCAACAACCTCTTGGCGGGACGGCTGGTTTTGGGGCTCGGCTCGAGCTTCATCGTGGCTCACTTGGCATTCAACGCGTGGACCATCACGAGGCACCGTCGGTACCACCACCGAGCCGTGTTGTTCATACTGGTTCCAGCGCTTCTCTTCTTCCTGTGGCGATCGGTCGAGGTTCAGGGGGTCATCGGACTGCTGTGGTGCTTCCCGACCGCTGTCGCGCTGTTCTTCATGCTGCCGCGGCGTCAGGCGTTGCTGGCCGACACCACCCTGCTGGTCATCATCCTGCCTACGGCGGCAGCGGCGGTTGAGCCGGAGATCGCTTTGCGATTCGGGGCCACCCTGTCGCTGGTGGTGCTGTTCACGGCGATGTTCGTCAAACTCCTGTCCAGGCAGGAGGAAGAGCTCCGCGTCCAGGCAGTCACCGACCCCTTGACCGGGTTGTTCAATCGGTCGCTTCTGCATGGGACGCTGGCCGAAGCGATCGGCCGCAACCGTCGTGCCACCGACCACATGACGTTGTTGTCCCTGGACATCGATCACTTCAAGCGCATCAATGACAGCGCCGGACATGACGTCGGCGATGAGGTCATCCGCGATGTGGCCAGCGTGCTGGGCAGCGGCATCCGGAGCACCGACGCGGCCTTCCGCGTCGGCGGCGAAGAGTTCGTGGTGCTCCTGTCCGACACGTGCCCTGACGGCGGGATGGTCGTAGCAGAGCGACTTCGCGAAACGATCGAACAGGGCAGTCGTCGCCTGCCGTTCGCCGTGACCATCAGCCTGGGTGTGGCCGGTCTTCAGCCCGATGACACTCCGGACACATGGTTGAAGCGAGCTGATGAGTCGCTGTACGCGTCGAAGCTGGCGGGTCGCAATCAGGTGTCCCTAGCCGCCAACTGAGCCTGCCGTTCCGGTGGGCCGACCCGAGCCCCAACTCTTCGCGAATGCAGCAGGCGGTACATTCAGCCCGATCGCCTACTTCACCTCAGCAACGAGCCGTGTCGGTCGATCAGACCCTCCAACGATCTCCAAAGGAGTCCTCATCATGTCCACGCAATCACCCGTGGCGCGGCGTCTGGCCATCGCAGTCGCCGGCGCGCTTCTCCTCGTTCTCGGCTTCGGTGCCCTGGCACCCCAGCAGGCCGATGCGATCGACGGGCCAGTCCCCGTCGTGTTCATCGCCCGCGCCGACGTCTTCGCCGACGCGCTGGCTGGTGGCCCGCTGGCGTCCCTCAATGGGTCTCCGCTGCTGCTGACCAGCTCCGCCACGCTCTCGCCTGAGACGGCCACCGAGCTGGAACGCCTTGATCCCGACCGGATCGTCATCCTGGGTGGCGAGGCGGCCATCACAGCAGAGGTCGCCACGGCGCTGGAGAGCTTCGCTGACTCCGTGGAGCGGATCGGCGGCACGACCCGGACCGAGACGGCTGCGCTGATCGCTGCGGCCCTGCCCGGCACGGTTGATGCCGACTCGGTTGGTGGCATCACCCCCGACCAGATCATCACAGAGGACGAGGCGGCAGTCTTCCTGACCGCCGACGACGTTGCAGGATTCCTCACGGCGGATGACCTCGACGGCCTTGACGCCGACACCATCGACGGACTGGACTCCAGCGCCTTCGTCCCTGCGGAGGTCTCGATCCCGTTCTTCGAGCAGCTCGACTCCGGCACCGGGACGATCCTGGCCGAGCACGGGCCCCTGACACTGGCGCTGTTCTGCCAGGACGAGGGCGCCGCGATTCGCGCCGAGCTCGGTGTCTCGACCAGCGTCGACGGTGCCTTCGGGGACGAGAACTCCAGCGGGTTCGATGTCGCCGACGGGTTCGTGGATCTGGCCGACAGCGAGGAGGCGACCCCCCCGAGTACCGCGTTCGACAACGACATCGACGAGGGTGTCGCAATGGTCCAGGACGGCGATCAGCTCTACAAGCTCTCGGTGGACGGTGAGTCCACCGCGTACGCCGTCAACCTGTTCGAGGCTGACTGCACCGTGGCGGGGATCATCAACCTGCAGCAGACGACGGTCGGGACGGCCGAGGACACCATCCCGGCAGTCCCCGTGAACTAGCCAGGGCAGATTCCGTCATCGACCGGCCCGAGCCACGACCTCGGGCCGGTCGTATGACGCTTCACGATTGGGCTACCACGAGCGGGCGCCGCGGATTGACGGTGTCTCCGGGCTCATTGCATCGCGCAGCGCGACCGTTGTCGTCGTGTGCGCACCAGACATCCGGTGATTCGCGAACCAGGATGGTGCCCCGATTTCTTGGGGCCGTTGCGTTGTTCTGACGTGATGGGCGATACGGGGCTCGAAGCGACTTGCCTAGTCTCTGACTGCGCTCCCGCCTGCGTGGACCCCCGCCGCCCCCCCATCACGGCCTGCTACGGGATGTCGAGGAGGTCGGCGATCAGCTCGCGAATCTGGGCAAGCTCGGTTGCGGAGACCGGGTCATAGGTGTCATCGGTGACCGCTTCCACCGGGATGGCGGTGAGCAGGTGAACCTGGGCGACGGATGAGCGGTCGGGGTACCCCGCTCCAAGTGGCAGCTCGCTGCGCATTCGTCGAGCCGTGTTGCTCGTGATCGGGACGACGTGCAGGGTCAGGGGTTGCTGCTCGAGGATCTCCGTCGCTGTCAGCACCACCGCCGCCCGTGTGAACGCGGCCTCGGATCCCTTGGGGATCCCGAAGTCGACACCTAGGACGTCACCGGCGCGCAACGGTGTCCGCGCCCGTCGCCGTGACGGCCTCGTCGGCCGGATCAGGCTCGTACGCGTTCAGGTCTTCACCCATCTGCCGTTGCCGATGCCGTCGAAGGAGAAGTGCGAGGGCCTCGTCCATGGTGAGACCTTCGGCCTCCGCGATCCGGCGAAGCCGGTCACGGTTCCTGGGCGACACTCGTACCGTCGTATCTGGCATACGAAAGGGCATACTACGACGTATACGGGCATCTAGCCATCTTGCGCGGTCGTCGCGGGGTCGGCCAAGTTCTCGGTGGCGTCTCGAATGGCGTTTGTGGCGCGCCGGATTGTGGTGGTGCCGGCGTCCTGTGTCGCGGCTGGGAGTTCGCCGAGAGCGCGGGTAACGGCTTCCCCGCATGGCCTGTAGATGGTGGCGAACGCCTCGTACGTCTGTGGGGTGAGGCTGATCTGGACCTTGCGTCGGTCGGTTGCTGAGGCCGCGCGGGTGACGTAGCCGGACTCGATCAGCCGGTCAACCAAGGCGGTGACGGAGCCGGAGGTGAGTTGGAGTGCATCGCCCAGCTGGCCCGCCGAGACCGGGCCGTGCTCGAGGACGTTGAGGGCTCGGAGGTCGCTGCGGTGAATACCGAGGGCGGCTGCGGCGTGCTGGTCGAAGACTTCGATGGCTGCACCAAGCTCGCGGATCGCCTGAAACGTGGCGTTGACCTCCATGGCGCCCAGCCTGCCAGAGTGACTTCTTGATGACCATGATGTTTGGCAATCAAGACTTGTACGGTACCGTCTTGAACGTCAAGACATCTGTGGAACTCGAGGAAGGACGAGCCGTGCAGTGGACAGAGAGCATTGTGATCGATGCGCCCGCCGAGGTTGTGCGCATCGCAATGATGGACCAAGCCCATGTGATGGGCTGGTCGGCATGGCCTGAGGCGACCGGGTTCACCTGCGCGGTTGAGGGTGACGGTTCCTCACCGGGTTCGGAGATCGTGTTCCGCAACGACGATGGCCAGGTACAGGGCCGACAGCGGATCGTCAAGGTCGACGATCAGGTGATCCACAACGTGATGGAGAACAAGGGCCCGTTCGGCAAGACCCTCCGGCCGAGCGTTGACTTCCGCGTGACCCCGATCGGGCAGGACAGGACCAGAGCGTCGCTGGAGTTCGAGGCAGCGTTGCCCTTTCCTCCAATCCTGCGTCGCCTGGTGCGGATCCCGATGAGCCGCTGGGTACGTAACCTCCACCGCAAGGACATGGCGATGCTGAAGGAGTATGTGGAATCCGGCCGCGTCCGCGGTGAGGAGCACTGACCCGCACGGCACCGGCCGCGCATCGACGGACCGTCACAGGGCTGCCCGACAGGCCAAGGTCATGGCCGGCGGTGTCGACCCAGCACCGAGCTACTCAATTGCAGACGTCATCCCTCGGATCTCCTGCCCACCGTAGGAGTCCTGCTATGAGTCGTCCGCGGGCCGGCGTCGGCATCACGCCTCTGGGTCGGAGCCTCCCCCGAAATCGTTCTCGAAACTGCTCATGTCCGTCACCTCCGGATGAGAGAGCAGGTAGCGCAGGGCAACGTTCATTGCCTCCATGCAGGTCCGGGCGACATAGGGGTCGCTGTCAGCCCGGAGCATCTCGATGTGCTCAACCATCATTCGAACGGCCGCGCGGATCTCGGTACGGTCTGCGTCGATGCCGGCCGCTCGCAGCGCATCGAAGAGGTCGGGTTCGTTCATCAGCTGGTCTCTTTCTGCTGGGATCCAGTCCGCGGCACGCTGGTAGGTGCTCCGGAGCGTCGAGGACGATGTCATCACGGTCGTGTGGCCGGCATGAGGGGGAACGCTCAGCCCGCACATTCGGGGCATCGACCGCTTGCTGCCGTGGGCACCTGGTAGGTCCAGACGCTGAACAGCGTCAGCTCGGGAGGGCCGAAGGAGTTGACCAGCGGCGTGTCGGAGGCATCGCCGCCCCGGGACACCACGACCCGGCCGATGCGCGGGGCATTGTTGCGTCGGTCGAACTGCTTCGGCCCACCACATCGAGATAGGGGCTCCAACGACGAAGCGAGCCTGTTCACAGGGAACCGAGAGGGAGTCGCATGCAGGTTCCTCGAGTCGGGCTGGCCGATGCCACGAGCCAGACCTGCCAGCGTCGCGGCGGGCCCAGGTGGGGGGCGCTCCCCAAGTGACGTGACTGAGCCTACCGGGCTGACGGTTCACGACAATTGAGCGCACGTTGCGGCTCGGCCGCTTCGTCGCCGCACTCAGCCGCTCCCATATCGACGCATTCAAGCGGCGGTAGTACATGTGACGCAGTCGAGGGATCGAGAATCGGGCACTGCTTCATGCCGTTGTGGGCGATACAGGGCTCGAACCTGTGACCTCCTGGTTGTCGACCAGACGCTCTCCCAGCTGAGCTAATCGCCCTGGGAAGGGCAGAGGCTACCGACTCGGTTCGGCGGTGGCAATCGACTGACGGTTGAGCAGGCAGACTGGCGACCATGGCTCACGCTGACCCCAAGACCGTCCTCGAGAGTGCCTCAGTCGTCGCTGTCGTGGGCCTCTCGACCAAGCCGTACAAGGCAGCCCACCAGATCCCGGCGGATCTGCAGCGGCGCGGCTTCGAGATCCTCCCGGTGCACCCGACCGCCGACGAGATCCTGGGGGTCCCCGCCGTGCCACTCCTGGCTGACCTGGAGGCCCAGCCCGACCTCGTCGTGGTCTTCCGACCCCCGTCTGAGGCCGCCGAAGTGACCCGCCAGGCCATCCAGGTCGGGGCGGAGGCCGTGTGGTTGCAGTTGGGCATCACCTCAGACGAGGCCGAGGCGCTGGCGGATGAGGCTGACATCGACTTCGTGCAGGACCACTGCTCCATGGTCGAAGCCCGGCGCTACGGAATCACCAAGTAGGTCCGATGGTTCCCGGGGTGCGGCGACCACCGCCGGTCCACGGTTCAGCAGCAGGCTCTTGGTACACCGGCCCAGGGCCGGCGTTGCCCTCTGGCGTGCGACCGCTCGGTTCAACGACCCCGCAGCAGACTCTCGGTACACGAACTGGGCCCGGTTGGAGGCGGATGTACCGAGAGTTGAGGGTGACAAGGGGTTCTCCAACTCTCGGTATGTGGGCGAGGACATGAAGGACCGCGATCGTGTACTGAGAGTCGTTCCGTCGCGTGGTCGTGTACCGAGAGTTGTTCCCCTCCGCAGAGCGGCCATGTACCGAAGGTCGTTCCGTACCGAGAGTTGTTCCGTTATCCAATGCGGCCGTGGACCCACAGCTGCCCTCCAGCCAGACTGGCCATGAACCCAGAGTTGTTGTGCACCGACAGTCGGCGTACGACCCGCGCGTCAGCTGGAGTGGAGGAAGTGGATGACGTCTCCGTCGGCCACGACGTAGTCCTTCCCCTCCTGCCGGAGCTTCCCCGCCTCCTTCGCGCCCTGCTCACCACCGAGGGCCACGTAGTCCTCGAAGGTGATCACGTTGGCACGGATGAACCCCCGCTGGATGTCGGAGTGGATCTTCCCGGCCGCCGCCGGTGCCACGGACCCACGCCTGACGGTCCAGGCCCGGCTCTCCTTGGGTCCGGCGGTGAAGAAGGTCAACAGACCCAGCAGCTCGTAGGCGGCGGTGATCAACTTGTCCAGCCCAGAGGCGTCAAGCCCCAGGTCCGCCAGGAACTCCTCCCGCTCCTCAGGGTCCAGTTCGGCGATCTGTGCCTCCGCCTCGGCTGAGATCACGACCACCTGGGCGCCCTCCGACTCTGCGATCTTCCTGACGGTCTCGACGTGGCTGTTGCCAGCTGGCAGGTCACCTTCGCCCACGTTGGCGGCGTAGAGCGTCGGCTTGTCGGTGAGCAGCGCCAGATCGGCGAGATGGGCGCGGTCCTCCGGCGCCAGGACGAAGGTCCGCACCGGCTGGCCGCTCTCGACGTGGGCCAACAGGTCCCCGACGACGCTGGCAGCCCGCTTGGCCTCTGGATCTCCGGACCTCGCCGTCCGTTCGGCCCGCTCGGCCCGCTTGGTGATGACGTCCAGGTCCTTGAGCAGCAGCTCGGTCGAGATGACCTCGATGTCGCGCTCCGGGTCGACGGAGCCGTCCACGTGCACGATGTCGTCGTCGTCGAAGCAGCGGACGACGTGGCAGATCGCGTCCACGGCCGCGATGTGGGAGAGGAACTGGTTGCCGAGCCCCTCACCCTCCGACGCGCCCTTGACCAGCCCGGCGATGTCGACGAACTCCACCGACGTCGGGATCGTCTCGGCGGACTTGGCCAGCCGGGTCAGCTCGTCAAGCCGCGCGTCGGGCACCGCCACGGTGCCGACGTTGGGCTCGATGGTCGCGAACGGGTAGTTGGCCGCCTCCGCACCGGCCGCGCTGACCGCGTTGAAGAGGGTTGACTTGCCGACGTTGGGCAGCCCGACGATTCCGACCTGAAGTGCCATGGATCCCAAGCCTGCACCTAGCATGAGGCCCATGCACGTCGAGATCGAAGCCCCGAGTGACGAGTCCGCCGGGGGCCCTGACCTGCTGTTGCTGCACGGCGGCATCGGCACGGGGCGGTACCACTGGTCGAAGCAGATCAAGGGTCTGACAGGCGCAGGCTTCCGTCTGCACATGCCGGACCTGCCCGGCCACGGTCAGACTCCCGTCGGGGACCAGCCCTATGGTCGGTCCGTGCTCGTCGACGCGGTCCGCGAGTACGCGAGCAGCCTGGACCACAGGCCCATCGTGGCCGGCTTCTCGATGGGCGGGCACACGGCGATGGGGCTGGCGGCGACCGACCCGGAGCTCTTCGCCGGTCTGATCCTGATCGGTGTCAGCATCGCCGACCACGATGGCTTGGGTGCATGGCGGAGCAAGTTCGATCCCGACGTCTTGGAGGAGAGCTTCCCCCTCTGGGCCAGACAGCTCTCCAAGCTGCACGCCCCCCTCGGCGGCCCGGATGCCTGGCGCGACGTGTGCATTCGAGATTCCACGAAGCTGTCGGCTGAGGTCGACACCGACGCCCTCGCAGTCCTGGACGTCCCGACGCTGCTGGTTCGCGGCGACGGCGACGAGACGGTCGACCCCGGCCACTTCGGCCGACTGCGGGAGATCTGGCCGCACGCCGAGGAGTTCGTCGTACCAGGCGGCGGACACGACGTCCAGCTGACCCGCAGTCGAGTGACCGGTCCGGTCTTCGTCGACTTCCTCGGGCGGCACGCGGAGGACGGGCGATGAGCTCCCTCCGACTGTCCCGCGACCTGCCGACCCTCGACCGGCCGGTCCTCGTCGCTGCCTTCGAGGGCTGGAACGATGCCGGCGAGGCTGCAACCGGTGCGGTCCTGGCCGTAAGCGACGCCGTGCAGGCCACCCCGTTGGCGGACATCGACCCGGAGGAGTTCTTCGACTTCCAGGTGAATCGACCGGTCGTTCGCTGGGAGGGGGAGGAGCGAGTCCTCGACTGGCCGGCCACCACGATCTCGTGGGGCCGTGCCCGTGATGCTGATGGCCAACCGATCGGCCGAGACATCGTGCTGCTGCGGGGCCACGAGCCGAACCTTCGCTGGCGAACCTTCACCGAGACGATCCTCGGCCTCGCCCACGATCTGAATGTCGAGCGGGTCGTCACCCTCGGGGCGCTGCAGGTCGACGTGCCGCACACCCGACCCGTCCCGCTGACCGGCGCGTCGACCGACATGGACATCGAGGAGGAGCACGGGCTGCGCCGATCGGGCTACGAGGGTCCCACCGGCATCGTCGGCGTGCTGCACAATGCGGCGACAGCTGCCGGGTTCCAGGCCGTCACCCTCTGGGTCGGCGTCCCGCACTACCTGGCCGGGACGCAGTACGCCAAAGCGTCACTGGCCTTGGCCGAGCGGGTGGCACGGCTCTGCGATGCCGCCCTCGACCTGACCGATGTGGCGGACGAAGCGCAGGGGCAGGACGAGGACATCGCGGAGCTCGTGGCCGAGGATGAGGAGTTGGCGTCCTACGTCGGAGACCTCGAGGACCGTGTCGACGCCGAGTACGACGCCGACGCGGGTGCAACCGCAACCGATCAGCTCCCTCGACCGCCCGTCAGCGGAGATCAGATCGCGGCCGAGTTCGAGCAGTACCTGCAGGAGCGCAACTCCGAGTAGGCGCGTCCCCCGTCGAGGCCGGGGTCCGTGAGATCGTCGACGGGACGAGACCGGCCTCGCCTCCGGGACCCTGAGGCGGCACCACGTCCGGGCCTCAGCTGGGCCCTGAGACCGAGCCGCTCAGCTGGCCCTGAGGCCGAGCCGCTCAGTTGGCCCCGAGGACCTCGCGGACCACCGCGTTGACCAGCTTGCCGTCGGCCTTGCCCTTCACCTTCGGCATCAGGGCTCCCATGACCTTGCCCAGGTCTGAGGGGTCGGAGGCGCCGACCTGCGACACGGTCTCGGTGACCAGGGACCGGATCTCCGCCTCTCCCATCTGCTCGGGGAGGTACTCGGTCAGGACGTCCAGTTCGGCTTGCTCCGACGCCGCAAGCTCCTCGCGGCCGGCGTCGGCGTAGGTCTCGATGGATTCGCGGCGCTTCTTGGCCTCACGCGAGAGGATGTCGGTCACCTCGGCGTCGCTGACGTCATCGCCGTGGCCGGGCTCGGCTCGCAGGTTCTTGATGCCGGCCAGCACCATGCGCAGGGTTCCGGTCCGGACCTTGTCGCGGGCCTTCATGGCGTCTTTCAGATCACTCTGGATGGTGTCGGCAAGTCCCATGTGGCCAGATGCTACCTGCGGTCCGACTACCCTCCTGCGCCATGTCAGACCACCACGGCGACGTGGCACCACCGCATCCGATGACCACACTTCGCGCTGCCGGGCGACGGGACAGCTGGGCACCCGCGGACCGTCCTGCGTTGGTCCTGCTGGACGTCGACGGCACGCTGATGGGCCCGACCCGAGTCGTGACCGACGGCGTGGTCGCCGCGGTCGGGCGCGCGGTCGCAGCCGGTCTGCTGGTCGGGTTCGCCACAGGGCGCCCAGTCTCAGGGGTTGCTGAGGCCCAGTCGCAGCTGAACCTGGACGGGCCCCACGTGGTGCTCAACGGCGCGCAGGTCCGCAAGAACGGAGCGGCGGTTCGAAGCTGGCCGATGTCGGCAGAGCAGCGGCAGCAGGTCCTCGACCTCTGCGCCGAGCGGGACCTGTACGCCGAGCTGTACACGACCGACTCCCTGCTCGTCACGGCGTTCGATCGTCGCTACGAGTCGCACTGGACCGAGGTGATCGGCATGCCGGCGGGGACCGTCGACGAGCGGCCAGACCTGGCTGCGCAGACGATCAAGATGACGATGGTCACGACCACCGACGAGGAACGCGCAGCCGTTGTGGCCGCCATCGAGCAGCTGGGCCTGACGCCGGGGCCGGCCACGTCACCGGTGACGCCGGGACTGACGTACATCAACATCACCAGCCCCGAGGCCAACAAGGGCAACGCCGTCCGGGCGATCGCGGAGCTGGAGGGCATCACCACCGATGAGGTCGTCGCGATCGGCGACGGGGCCAACGACCTGCCGATGCTGCAGGCGGCCGGCACGGCCATCGCGATGGGTGGGGCCGAACCGTCGGTGGCCGCGGCCTCCCACTTCGAGGTTGCCGGGGTCGAGGAGGACGGGGCAGCGCAGGCGCTGGACGCGGTCGTTGCCTGGGCCTCGTCGGAGCACGCCGGGGGCGCCTCGACGTCGTCCGCGCGGTGACTGGCAGACGGCCCGGGGGTTCGTGGCGACGGACCCCAGTGAGTCAGTGGGTCGCGCCCGCGCCGTCGGCCTCCCGTGCCGCCGCCGCCAGCGCGTCCACGTCCGCCGACCGGAGGGCGTGGGCCAGAGCCCGCAGCAGGTCCGGTAGGTCTGCCTGCACCCGGACCGTGACCCGTCCGGGCTCGCTGTCCACGTCGACGTCCAGATCCTCCCCGTCGGTGGTGACGGTCAGCGTCGGTCGCTCGGGCCACACGACGTCGTCGTCCTGGCCGTCCTCCTCGGCCACGAAGTCCCAGGTGTCGGGGTGGATGCTGTCGATGAGCCTGGCCAGACGGTCAAGTTGGGGGAGCAGATGGGGGAGTTGCTCCCCGATCTCGTGGAGCATGGCATCGACCTCGGCCGCGTGCTGGCGGCAGTAGAGGTGATCCGGCGGCAACGACTCGCCACATACCGCGCACACGTCGTCCCGATACACGGCTAGGACTGCCCATCCCGAACTGCCAGACCCAGTGACCGGCGCAGGAAGTCGAACTGCAGCAGCAGCAGGTTGGTGTTCAGCGTCTCCGACGGCGTGAAGTGGGTGACACCCGACAGCGGGAGCACCTGGTGGGGACGACCGGTCTCCAGCAGGGCCCGGCTGAGACGCAGCGTGTGCGCGCTCACGACGTTGTCGTCGGCCAGCCCGTGGATCAACATGAGCGGCCGTGAGAGCTGCCCGGCGTCGGCGATGATCGAGGACTGGTCGTACGCCGAGGCGCTGATGTCCGGGTGGCCCAGGAACCGCTCGGTGTAGTGCGTGTCGTACAGCCGCCAGTCCGTCACGGGCGCGCCGCTCACGGCGGCGTGGAAGACGTCGGGACGTCGGAGGACCGCGAGCGCGGCCAGGTACCCACCGAACGACCAGCCACGGATGCCCACCCGCTCGAGGTCCAGCATGCCCGGGTTGGCGTCGGCCGTTCGCTCCAGCGCCTCGATCTGGCCGCCAAGCGTCGGGCGGGCGAAGTCCCCGGCGATGCGGGCACCCCACGACAACGACTGACCGGGTGATCCTGGCCCGTCGGTGACCAGGACGGCGAAGCCGTTGGCGGCGAACCACTGCGAGGTCAGGTTGGCAGCGCCGGCACCCAGGACTCGGCGTGCGCCGGGACCGCCGTAGGGGTCCACGAGCACGGGCAGGGGACCGGCATCCGGTGTCCACCCGTCCGGCAGGAACACCTGGGTCACCGGCTGCTCGAGCGAACCGACGGGTCGGCGTCTGACAGCCGGCAGCGGCGGCGGGGTGAGGGCCAGGCTCCGGGCGGTCGTCTCGCCCACGGTGACCTCCACGGCGGTGGTGCCGGGCCGACGCTGAGTGATCGCCAGACGCCCACCACCCATCACGGCGCTGGCCACACCCTCGGGGTCGCTCAGGATCTGCGTGGGCCCCTCCGGGAAGACGCGAGCCACGACGGTGCACCACGGCTGCTCCCGCGTGTGGGCGGTCACGATCACCCCGTCGTCCGGATCAACACCCACGATGCTGGCGATCATGAGGCCGACGTCGGTGGTCACCCTGCCACCGATGTCGAGCAGGCGGGTGTTCTGCAACTGGACGACGCGGACCAGTTCCCCGCCGGAGAGCCGCACGGGACTGCCCGGAATCAGTTCGATCCACGGTGAGTCGTCCTCGGTGGCGATCGTGCGGAACTCGCCGGTGTCGGTGAGTTCGAGGAAGGCCAGGCGCTGCTGGTTACGGCTCTGCACGACGACGGTTGCGGGATGGCCCGTCGGCCACGTCACCTCGGCCAGGTAGGGATAGCTGTCCCGGTCCCACACCAGAGGTGTGACCTCACCGTTCAGGCTGACCTGGTGCAGGGTGACTTCGGCGTTGGGTGTGCCTGCAGCCGGGTAGCGGATCTCGGTTGGTCGGGCATCGGGGTTCACCGGTCCGGCGATCCACCAGGTCCTGACGGGCGCCGTGTCGACCCGAGCGACGAGGAGCGACTGGCCGTCGGGAGCCCACCAGTAGCCGCGGGTCCGCCCCATCTCCTCGCCGGCGACGAACTCGGCGAGGCCCCAACTCACCGTTGGATTGCGATCGCCCACCAGGCGTCTGGGCGCGTTCGTCCCGTCCAGACGCGTGACCCACAGGGCCTGATCCTCGACGTAGGCGATCCGCTGGCCCGTCGGATCAGGGCGAGGGTCCACGACGGGACCGTCGACGGCCAGTTGCTGCAGCTCACCACTGTGGACATCCACCGTGAGGAGCTTTCCACCGGCCGCGAACGCCGCCGTCCGGACTTCGGCGTCACAGGCGAAGGTGACGATGCCGCTCCCTCGCTCACGGGCGCGTTCCCGTCTGGCGAGCTCCTCCGGAGGTACGCCGGCTGCATCCAGGGCTGCACCATCGACCAGCCTGGTCTCGCCGTCGGTGTCCAGACGCCACAGGGATTGGGTCGGGCTGTCCCCCTCGCCCCGGAGGAACAGCGCGTGGTCGGCGGCCAGAACGAAGTGGCGAGGCACGCCGAGGCTGAACCCCTGGGTCCGTGCGAACACGGCGGGGAAGTCCGTGCTGACGGCGTGAATCGGTGGCGGGGTCACGCGGGACTCCAGTTCGTTTGCTGCGTCAGCCCGTGGCGTCCGAAGCGGCCGGAGGCTCCGGCGTGGTGATGCCGCTGGCTGGAGGGGCTTCGCCGTCCGACGGCGCCGGCGTCGGTTCCTGCGTCGACCGGTCGTCGGCTGCTGGTACGGATTCAGGTTCTGCGGCCGGCGGCTGGGGCTCGGTGGCCGGGGTCTCGACGGCGCTCGCGGCCGGCGGGGCGGCAGCTGGGCGGGGTGCAGCACTCACTGCGGGGGTGTCGGCTGCGGGCGGCTCGCCGGCGGCGCCGGAGTCGATCCCGGCCACCGCTGCATCCACCGCCGCCGCGAGTTCTCCGTCGACGTCCACGGTTGCTCCCGGGGACCACTCGAGCCGGGGGCAGCGTGTCTCGTGCCCTGGTCGGACCCAGGTCCAGGCCTGACAGGCGGGGCAGCGGGTCTCGGCTCGGACCATCGGGTTGCCCTCGAGTGCCAGGGGCAGGTGCACCGAGTCGAAGCCAGCACACACGAAGTTCTCGAAGGCCTTCTCGCCCCGCATCCGATTCTCGGACGCCACGGCGTCGAGGATCTCCTGGGCGTCCAGGTCGGCGCCACCCTCGATGAGGATCTTGACCAGGTCGGCGGTCTCGGGCCGGCCGATGTCCAGGCCGACCAGGTTGGGTTCCTGGACCGACTCGGGCAGGGCGACGTCGACACCGCGGTCGTTCCAGGTCTTCCACTCCGCCAGGCCCGCGGCCCGGTCGGTCGCCGCGGCTTCCTCGACCCGTCGGGTGATCCGACCCGTCAGCTGGTCGCCATGTCCGTGGTCGCGTGCCCAGGCCAGGATCGCGCCGACGTCATCAGCGTCGAGATCGACCCGGTCGATCAGCGCTGGGACCCGATCGGGGTACTCCGACTGCGCCATCGTCAAGGTCGGCACGGTCGCCGGTAGGCGATCCGCGTGTGCGCCGAGCACGGCGTCGATGGCGTCGGGGATCGGCGTCTCGGTGTCGCGCATCGCCGCCGCTTCGGCCAGCCACTCGTCGGAGGGGTCCTCAGGGACCTCGATCTCGTAGTTGGTGTCCCGCCGGGACAGTGCCGCCATGACGACCGGTCGACGCCGGATGGCCGGACCCATCGGCTCGAGGATCTCCTTCATCCAGCGCCACGGGAGGCCCGCGGCACGGTCGATGTCCTCAGCGACCCTGCCGGCGTCACCGAGCAGGCCGAGGTGGGTCGCCGTCCGCAGCTTCTTCTTGGCCTTCTCCTGTGCGATCTGGCGCTGTGCGAGGACACCTTTGCACTCCTCGGGGAACAGCGTGAACAGATCCCAGAGGTAGAACAGATCGCGGTACCGGCCTGTGGCAGCGCTGGCCAGGAAGTGGCGGCACAGCGCAGCCGGACCCAGCAGCGCACCGGCGGTGACGGGCGGGATGTCGGTGATGACGACCTCGCGATGCTTGCGGGCCATCCGGCTGAGCGTGGCGTCGGGGTTCTGGACGTAGGCCAAGGCCGCCTCGGAGGTGGTGCCGATCGTCCTGATGACTGCGGCCGGATCCGGACCGGGGGCCTTCTTCTTCTTTTTCTTCTTCTTGGGCTGCTGCTCTGCCTTGGCAGGTTGCTCTGGCTTGGCGGCTTGCTCGGCCTGGGCAGGCTGGTCCGCGGGCGGCTCCGCCACTGGCCCCGTGTCACCGGTTGTGTCTGGCTCGACTGCGGGCGGCTCAGTGGTGGCCGGTTCCGTGGCCGCTTCGCTGTCCGCCGCACCCTCCGACTGTGCTGGCAGTTCCGGCGGCGCCGACTCTGACGGGGCTGGGTCGACCACGGGCGGCTGCGCCTCCGGTGTCGGCTCGCTCGGCGTCTGGTCAGGCTCTGCCGAGGCGGTCGGGTTCGGATCGGACGGGGTGGCCGTCATGGCGCTCCTGCCTTTCACAGGCCGCTGGTGCCTGCAGTCTGGACCTTGTGGTCTCGCGGCGGCGCCGGGGGCCGGGCGGCCCAGGTTCGTGGCGTCGGTGCGCGAGGGTCGGTTTCGTCACGGTTCCGCATCGATGAGATGACGCGGAACCGAGAGCCTACTCGTTACTGGCCTGCGTCCGGGTTCGGCGGGATGATCAAGGTCTGACCGACCTGCAGCGGCGTGGACCCGGAGAGGTTGTTCGCCTCCGCAATGATCCCGAAGGCGAGTGGGTCCCCATACACGGCCTGAGCGATGTCGGAGAGGTTGTCACCTGACTGCACCTCATATGTGCGGTTGCCGTTGGCATCCGTCGGCGCTGCCTCGGGTCCGGCTGGTTCCGGCGCGGTGGTCCCGTCCTCGCCCGTGGCAGGCGTCGAGGTGTCCCCGCCATTTGCCTGCTGGGTGCGCAGGCTCTGCAACTCCGTCTGCAACTGCTCGATGGTCTGGTCCCGATCGGCCAGGGCGTCCTCGGCGCTGGCCCGCGCGGTCACTTCGACATCGAGGTCCGCCTGGGAGATGTCGCTGCCGCCCGCACAGCTGCGACCGATCAGAATCAGGACGATTGCCGCGATCACCATGGCCCCGACGCGATACCACAGGATCTGCTCGCCGAAGTCGTCAGCTTCTTCGTATTCGAAGTCCATGGGTCTCTAGTATCCACGGATTGCCCACGCATGTGAGGATGTAGGACATGTTGGACCGGGAATGGGTCAGCCTGACAGACGCCGCCGAACCGCGTGAGCGGTACCTCTTCGACGTGTCGTTCCTGGCGTCCTCCTACAGCTGCATCTACGGGCGCGGCTGCCCCGGAACGGAGGGTGTGGCAGACGACGACAGAGGATGCTGCCGGTTCGGCGCCCACTTCGTCGACGACGACGACCGTGACCGGACGGTGGAGATGGTGGAGGTCCTCGGCCCGCAGTACATGCAGCAGTATCGCCTGGCTGCTCGCCGAGGGGTGGTTGCCACCGACGCCGACGGATCCCAGCGGACGCGGATGACCGGCGGGGCCTGCATCTTCCTCAACCGCAACTCCTGGTCGCGGGGGGCCGGCTGCTCCCTGCACCAGTACGCCATCGACCGTGGCGAGCATCACGTCGACTACAAGCCGGAGGTCTGCTGGCTGGTTCCGCTGCGGCGTGAGATCGAGACCGACATCGCCGACGATGGGGAGGAGCGGGTGACGACGACCATCACCAGCTACGACCGGGGTGCCTGGGGTGAGGGTGGAGCGGACTTCTCGTGGTGGTGCACCACGGACGACGATCGAGCGTACGGGGGAACCCGTCCGGTCTATGCGTCCATGAAGCAGGAGCTGATCGCGATGAGCTCACCGCAGGTCTACGGCGAGCTCGTCGCCTACATGGAGGGCCGGCGCGGCCCGCAGCGTCGTCCGCTGCCGCTGATGCCACCCCCTGGACCGCCTGCCGCCAGCACACCATGAGCGCCGCTGACCGTGCCATTGCCGCGCCACAACTGCGGGAGACGGCGGACATCCACTGGGACTCCGGCCACGATCCGGTGATCCGCTGGGACGCCAGCGGTCGTCGGTTCTGGCTGGTCGACGGAGCTGATTCTGGACGACGACTGCTGCTGTGGGCCGTTGGGGAGGGGACGGACAGCAAGCTGCCAGAGGCCGAGACCATCGCCGAGGTGTTCCGTGATGGCTTGGCCGCTTGCGACTTCCCGCCGGACGGCTCGGGTGTGCCGGAGCACCGGGCGTCTGCCACGCTCCGCGTGGCTGGGCTGTCCGGGTAGGCCTTCTTCACGGGCCCTCACCCGGGCCCCCACCAGGGCCGCCACGACCCTCCTCGAACGACTCGAGGTCGCCCGGTGTGTTCAGGTTCAGCGCCCACGCGGTGGATCGCGTGAACAGCTCCGTCTCGCCCTCACTGAGCACCACCGCGCCGATCTGGCGCGCCACGTCGATGACGGACCGGGTGCCATCAGCGACCGCTGCTGCCACCTTCCCGCCCACTGCCGTCGACCACACGGCGTGCAGGGGCTGCGGGCGGCCGGCTCCGGAGGGGACGATGGCCGGCTGTCCGGCCCACGACTCGCTCAGCGCCTGCAGCAACCCGGCGTCGGGCCGGGGGATGTCGACGGCCAGGACGATCGCGTGGGTGCTGTTGCCGGCCTGCAGCCCGGCCAGGATGCCGCCGAGCGGCCCACCACCCGGCAGGCAGTCGGCGATCTGCGGCACCTCCAGGTCGGGGATCGTTCGCTGTCCGGACGCGACCAGGACGCCGCTGGTCAGCGGCTCCAGGAACGCCACCGCTCGATCGATCAGTCGTCGACCGTCGACGATGGCCAGGGCCTTGTCCTGGCCCATGCGGCGCGAGGTTCCGCCGGCCAGCACGATGCCCACCGGCCTCGTCACCGGCGTCGACCCAGGTGCGGTCTCCTCAGCCATCGCGGTCCAGGCGACGCCCAACCCACCACGCCGCGGCGTAGTAGGCGACCAGGGCGATCGCTGCCGACGCGGCCATCCGGCGCAGCGACAGACCGCCCGCGGCCGACAGGAACACCAGGTCGCCGACGAACAGGCCGAGTCCCACGGACACGGGCAGGTAGCGCAGCCGCTCGGTGCTCACGGCGTCGACCGGGTCGACACGACCCGGATCAGACCTGCTCGGCGAGCCAGGCCACCACGTCGGCCAACACGGTGTCCTGCTCCGGCTCGTTGAAGACCTCGTGGTGGAGCCCGTCGTAGGTCTTGAGGTCCACGATCTGCGAGCCGACGGCCCCGGCCAGGGCCCGGGCGCCGTCCACGGCGGCCAGACGGTCCTCGGTCCCGTGCACGATCAGCAGCGGCTCGGTGATGCGGCTGGCCTTCGGCATGAGCGCGTCCTCCAGGCCCAGCAGCGTGGCCCCGGTCCCAGCGGGGATCTTGCCGTGGAAGACCAGTGGATCCGCGTCGTAGGCGGCGACGACGGCCGGATCACGGCTGACGTCGCCGGAGTCGAGCGCCTGGGTGGGCAACTTGCCCGCCACCCGGCCGAGGATCGGCGCCAGGACCTTCAGCGGTGCCGCGACCTCGGCGGCGTTTCGCAGGTAGGGGCCGCTGAGCACCACGGCTGCGACGGGATCATGGGGGCCGACGAGGTGGTCGACGATGACCGCGCTGCCCATCGAGTGCCCCAGCAGGATCTGGGGCAGCGGGTCCTCGCCCGGCTTCACCGTCTGCGCGACGATGTCACGGAACATGGCGAAGTCGTTGCTGAGATCCGAGATCGACTTCACGTAGGCCCGCGGGCCTCCAGACCGGCCGTGGCCACGATGGTCCAGCGCGGCCACGGCGTAGCCGGCCTCGACCAGCGCGGCGGCGACGTGCCCGTAGCGGCCCGAGTGCTCGCCGAACCCGTGGGAGAGGATCACCACTGCGGAGGGATCTTCGGCCGGAAGCCAGGTCTGGGTGAAGATCGTCACGCCGCCGGCGGCGAGGAACTGATCGGTGCTGTGCGTCATGCTGCGGAGACTAACCAGCGGCGGGGATGGCACCCAAGTCGGGAGCAGCCTCCTCCACCTCGACCTGTGCCACGGGCACGTCGATCAGCGAGCCGTACTCGGCCCACGAACCGTCGTAGTTCCGCACCTGAGCAAAGCCCAGGATCTCGTGCAGCACGAACCAGGTGTGGGCCGCCCGCTCGCCGATGCGGCAGTAGACAACGGTGTTGTCATCCGGTCCCACGCCGGCCCGGCGGTACAGCGAGCACAACGCCTCACCGGAGAGGAACTTCCCCGTCTGGCCATCCACGGCGTGGGACCAGGGCACGTTGCTGGCCCCGGGGATGTGGCCGGCGACCATCGCGGCCTCACCCGGCAGGTGCGGCGGTGCCGCGCTCCGGCCCTGGTACTCGGGCTCTGAGCGGACGTCGATCAGGCTGACTCCCGGAGGGCCGCCCACCAACTCCTCCAGCACCTCGTCCCGAAACACCCTGATCGACGGGTCGGGGGCGGCGGCCCGGTAGCCGACGGTGGGGGAGCGATCCGGGAGTCGGCTGGTCAGTGGGCGGCCCTCGTGCTGCCAGGCCGTACGGCCGCCGTTCATCAGCGACAGCCGACGGTGTCCGTAGAGCTTGAACGTCCAGTAGGCGTAGGAGGCAAACCAGTTGTGGTTGCCGCCGTAGAGCACGACGTGGGTGTCGGCGGTGACGCCCAGCCGATCCATGAGCTGCTCGAACGATCGCTGGTCGAGCACCGTCCGTCGCCGCGGATGACACAGGTCCATGGTCCAGTTCAGGCCGACGGCACCATCCACGTGCGCTCGGGCATAGGACTCGGTGTCCTCGTCGACGTCCACCACCACGACATCGTCATCGTGGAGGTGATCCGCCACCCAGTCAGGCTCGACCAGGGGCGACGGCAACGGCGTGCGGAGGACGGACACGGCGAGCGAGGCTAGGCACGCGCCCTGCCGAGGACGAAGCGGTGCACGGTAGCAACGGTGCGAAGGGGACGACGCCCTAGATGACGGCGGTCTCCGTGGTCAGGTCGGCGCCGTCGAAGCGCTCGATGCGGAACGGCTCGATGTCGATCGTGTGGGCCCGGCCGTCGAGGATCTCCTCAGCGATGAGTTGGCCGCAGCCAGGAGCATGCATCACCCCGTGACCGCTGAACCCGCTGGCGTTGATCCACCCCTCCGCGGAGGGGTCGCGGCCGAGGATTGGTGTGTAGTCCGGGGTCACCTCGTAGTAGCCCCACCACGATGCCTTGGTGTCGAGCTCCTCCTGCTCGAACCAGGGATAGCGCTCGAACAGGGCCGGCATCATCTCCTCCAGATGGTCCCAGTCGACCCCGGTGAGGAACCCCTTGGGGCTGTCGTGGTCGTGGTGGCCGATCAGCAGACGGTCACCCTCGGTTCGGAAGTACACGCCCGAGGTCAGGTCCACCGTCAGCGGCAGGGGGCCGCCGCGATCCTGTGGGGCGGTGACGAAGACGTCGTTGCGTTGTGGTTGGACCGGAACGTCCAGACCGGCCAGCTCGGCGATGCCGCCCGACCAGGCACCGGCCGCGTTGACGACGACGTCGGCCTCGATCTGACCGTCATCGGTGATCAGCGTCCAGGCCGAGCCACGCTCCACACCGATCACGGTCTCCAGCCGATGGAAGACCGTCCCCTCCGATCGCGCGTTGCGCATCAACAGCTGGGTCGACTGGTCCGGGTCCACGAAGCCGTCCTTGGGACCGTGGGCGGCCCCGGCGATGCCGGCGGGGTCGAACTCGACGATCTGCTGGGCCTCCTCGACGGTCAGGAGTCGGACGTCGGCGCCCCGGCTGCGCTGCATCTCCACCAGGGCCTCGCGCTCTGCCAGGTCTCCGTCCGGTACCAGGAAGAGGTATCCCTCGGGGCGGTAGCCGGACTCGTTGGCCGCGTACCACTCCAGCGACAGCAGGGAGAGATCGACGTTGTGCGGCTGGGCGAACTGGGTGCGGAACCCGGCGGCGCTGCGGCCCGTCGAGCCCATCGCCACGCCCTCCTCCTTCTCGATCACCGTGACCTCGGCTCCGCGACGAGCCAGGTGGTAGGCACACGAGGCACCGATGATCCCCGCACCGATGATGGCTACTCGCACGTCGTCCATGAGCGTGGATCCTCCCCGGTCAGCGGCCCTGGAAGGTGGGTCGTTCCTTGGCGACGAACGCTGCGATGCCGCCCTGTGCGTCCTCGGTCTCGGCCATCGTGGCGATCCACTGGGACTCATCAGCCATCTGCGCCTCCAGGGGCTGCTGCATGGCTGAGCGCAGCAACGCCTTCGCACCGGCGAACGCGCGGGTCGGGCCAGCCGCCAGCTGACGCGCCGTGGCCATCGCGCGGTCGGCCAGGTCGTCGTCAGCGACCACGTCGGTGACCAGACCCCACTCCTTGGCCTCGGTGGCCGAGAGACGCCGGTTGGTGAAGATGAGCTCCTGCGCCCGCCGGAGACCGACCAGTCGTGGCAGGTACCAGGTGGAGGACAGGTCGGGCGTGAGGCCCGCGGCGGTGTAGGCCATGGTGAAGGAGGCCGACTCGGCCGCCAGCACGATGTCCCCGCCGAGCACCAGGCTCATGCCGCCGCCGGCTGCGGTGCCCTGGACCGCGATCACAACGGGCGCAGGGCCACGGCTCAGCCGCTCGGCCGCGGCATGGGCAAGCGTGGTCAGGTGGCGCAGGGCGACGGGCATGTCAGGTGCGTCGTTGAAGTACTTGAGGTCTCCGCCGACGTGGAAGGACGGTCCCTCCGCGTCCAGCAGGATGGCGCGAACGTCGCCGTTGTGCGCGATCTCCGCGGTTGCGGCCTCCAGGTCCTCCCCCTGCTGCAAGGTCAGTGAGTTGTGCGCCTCGGGCCGGCTCAGGGTGATGTGGGCGACGCCGTCTGCGACGTCCAGGTCCAGTGTGGTGAAGGCCATGGCTGGAGCATGGCAGATTCACGGCTTCGTCGTCGCTTGCTCCGCGATCGACTGGTCGGGCACCGACGGCGGTGTCAGCGCCCCCTGACCGGGGACTGGCCGTCGCTGGGCCAGGTAGACGCCGACGATCAGGGTCGCCGCGCCAAGGAAGACGTTCGGGCCGAAGCGCTCACCGCGGAAGATGGCCCCCGCGATCAGTCCGACGACGGGGACGAGGTAGGTGACCATCGAGGCGTTGGTCGCGCCGACCCGTCCGATCAGCGTGAAGTAGATGATGAAGGCGACCCCGGTGCCGAGCAGGCCCAGTGCGAGGAGCGCCGCCGCCGGGACGAGCGGGATGTCGGTGGGCAACGGCGGGGGTCCCTCGACCGCCACGGAGAAGACGGAGGCCACTGCGGCACCGAGCGTCAACTGCACCGCAACGGCGGGCAGCGTGTCGACCCGCCCGGAGATCTCCTTCCGGGTGATCACCGACCCCAACCCGTAGGCGAACGGTGCGATCGCTGCGATGGCCAGCGCCAGCACCGGCCCGCCGGCCGAGACCTCACCACCGATGATGATGACCGACCCGACGACCGCGACCAACAGCCCGGTGACGCGCATGGCATGGAGGCGTTCGATGCCGAAGGCGACCGCCAGCAGCAACGTGGCGCCCGGTGTGGTGGCGTTGAGGACGGCCACCAGACCGGAGTCGAGGAACTGCTGGGCCCAGGCCTGGCCGAACCACCCCGCGGCGGTCCCGGCGACGCCGATCGTGGCCAGCGCGACGAGGACCCGACGCCGTCGGGGGAGCGAGATCTGCCGGCTGAGCACGATTCCGACCAGCAGGGCACCCCCGATGGTCATCCGGCCGGCCACGATCCAGCCGGGCGGTATCTCCTCGACCGCGGTCTTGATGAACAGGAAGCTGTTGCCCCACAGCAGCGAGAGCAGGATCAGCAGGCCTGCGTCTCGGGGGGTGAAGGAGGATGAGGCGGACCGGGACACGAAGCACTGAGTGTGCCCGTGGAGAACCTGGCACGCTTGGGACACCCCGAGCAAAGGCGCTGGAGATGCAACGGACCCTGTTCACCGAGGACCATCACCTGTTCCGCGACACCGTCAGGGGGTTCGTCGCCGACCAGGTCGTGCCGTTCCACGACCAGTGGGATGATGACGGCATCGTCCCGCGCGAGCTCTTCACCGGCGCCGGGAAGCTGGGCATGCTGGCCTTCGAGGCACCAGAGGCGCATGGCGGCGCGGAGATGGCCGACTTCAGGTTCAACCAGGTCCTGTTGGAGGAGTTCCACTACGCCGGCGTCGCGCCGGCCGGGCTCTCGATCTCCCTGCACAACGACATCGTCCTGCCCTACTTCACCGAGCAGGCAGACGACGAGCAGCAGGCCCGTTGGCTGCCTGGCATCGTGACGGGTGAGGCGATCACCGCCGTGGCCATGACCGAGCCGAGCACCGGGTCGGACCTGGCCTCGATCGGCACGACCGCGGTCCGCGACGGCGACCATTACGTGGTGAACGGGGCCAAGACCTTCATCTCCAACGGCATCAACGCCGACCTCGTGGTGACGGCCGTGAAGACCGATCCCTCGAAGCGGCACGCCGGCATGTCCCTGCTGGTGATCGAGCGCGGCATGGAGGGCTTCGAGCGAGGGCGCAACCTGGACAAGATCGGCATGCACGCCCAGGACACCGCGGAACTCCACTTCGACGACGTCCGCGTGCCCGCCGGAAACCTGCTGGGGGAGGAAGGCCAGGGCTTTGCGATCCTCACCGCCAACCTGGCCCGGGAGCGCCTCGCGATCGCACTCTCGGGGGTGGCGGCGGCGCGGGCCGCGCTCGACTGGACCCTCGAGTACGTCCAGCAGCGGACGGCGTTCGGCAAGCCGATCGGGTCGTTCCAGAACACCAAGTTCGTCCTGGCCGAGTGCGACACCGAGGTCGTCCTGGCCGAGTCGTTCACCGACCAGTGCGTGCTGGCCCTGAACGACGGGACGCTCTCACCTGCGGATGCCAGTCGTGCCAAGTGGTGGTGCACGGAACTGCAGAAGCGGGTCATCGACCGCTGCTTGCAGCTGTTCGGCGGTTACGGCTTCATGCGTGAGTACCCGATTGCGCGGGCGTACGCCGACGCCCGGATCACCACGATCTACGGCGGCACGACGGAGATCATGAAGACGATCATCGCGAAGGACCTCGGTCTCTAGCCAATCCGACGGCCCTGCACGCTGATGGCGAGCTGGCCGACCACCAGCACCACGAGCCCACCGCCGAAGGACAGTCCGAGCATGCTGGCTGTTGGTGTCACCAGCCCCAGCACCGACGCCAGCGGCGGAATCACCACGGCCAGCACGGCCAGGGCCCCTGAGACGCCCAGTGCGGCCCAGACGGCCTTGCTCTTGAGGATCGGGTGGCCGGCGATCGGCTCGTCCGGCGCCCGCATGTTGAAGACGTGCACCAGTCGCGCGATCACGAAGGTGAGGAATGACACCGTGACGGCCTGCTCGTCGCTGAGATCCAGCGGACCGTGGGCCAGCGCGAACACGCCCAGGGTGACCCCACCGATGAGCACGGCCCAGAGCGTCGTCACAACCCAGCGCGACCGGTCCATGATCGGCTCCTCCGGGTCGCGAGGTGGCCGGTTCAGGACACTGTCGTCCCCCTTGACAACCCCGAGGGCGGCCGCTGGGAAGACGTCTGACACGAGGTTGATGTAGAGGATCTGGAGTGGGAGCAGTGGCAGCGCCGCACCGGACACCGCAGCGGCCGTGACGGCGAGGATCTCCCCCAGGTTCCCGCTGAGCAGGTAGACCACGAAGCGGCGGATGTTCTCGAAGATCGTCCGCCCCTCACGGATGGCGTGGACGATGGTGGCGAAGGCGTCGTCCTGCAGGATGATGTCGGAGGAGTCGCGGGCCACCTGCGTGCCCTTCTGGCCCATCGCGATCCCGATGTCGGCCTTGGTCAGTGCCGGTGCGTCGTTGACCCCGTCACCGGTCATGCCGACCACGTTGCCGCGGGCCTGCGCCAAGGCGATCAGGTCCAGCTTCTGCTCGGGATCGAGCCGGGCGAACACGGCCGTGGAGGCCAGTCGCTCGCGCATGTCGTCGTCCCACTCGGCGGCTGGCGGCACGTCGGCGCCGCGCATGGCATGGATCTCGCCGTCCGCCAGACCGATATCCCGCGCGATTGCGGTCGCGGTGGCGGGCTGGTCGCCCGTGACCATGACCACCTCGACTCCGGCGCGATGACACCGCTCGATCGCCTCTGCCGTGCCCTCGCGGGGTGGGTCCAGCAGTCCGACCATCCCGATCAGCTCGAGGTTCTCGTACGGCTGCACCCCCTCGTCGTCGGTGATCTTGCGAGCCAGACCGAGTACGCGAAGCCCCTGGGCGGCCAGGTCCTCCTGCCGCTGCACCCACCGCTCACGGTCGCCGTCGGTCAGGTCGCCACCGCCCATCTCCGTGGTGCACGCGCCGACGACGGCGTCCGGCGCGCCCTTGACGGCGACGAGGACCTCACCACCGTGGTCTGCTGGGACGCCCTGCAGATCGCCGTCGCCCAGGCGGTGGAAGGTCGCCATCATCTTGGTGTCCCGATCGAAGGCGACCTCGCGGAGTTCGGGCAGCCGGTCGACCAGGTCCTCGCGGTCACCGATGCCGGCCTCGACGGCGGCTCGCTGCAGCGCCAGCTCCATGGGGTCGCCGACGTCCTCGCCGTCCTCCGGGTCGTCGTCGGAGTTCATCGTGGCATTGCCGCAGAGGGAGCCGACGGTCAGTGCAGCCGCCTCATCGGCGTCGACGTCGACATCGGCCAGGTCGACCCGTCGATCGTCGGACAGCAACAGGACGGTGGCTTGCATCCGCCCCTCGGTGAGCGTGCCGGTCTTGTCGGTGAAGACGACGCCGGCAGACCCGAGTGTCTCGACTGACGCAAGGCGCTTGACCAGCGCGTTGCGGCGCGACATCCGCACCACCCCACGAGCCAGCGCCAGTGTGGCCACGACGGCCAGGCCCTCCGGGACAGCCGCAACCGCCAGGGCGATCGCCACCTCGATCATCTCCTGCACGTCCTGACCGACCGCGATCCCGAGCGCCGCGACGACGATGCCGATCACGATGACCGCAACGATCAGCGCCTTGGCGAGGTCGTCCAGCCGCGCTTCCAGCGGTGTCTTGCCGTCCTCGCCGGCATCCTCGACCAGCGTCGAGATCTGGCCGATCTGGGTCCTCGGCCCGGTCTCGGCGACCACGCCGACACCTGACCCGCTGGTCACCGCGGTGCCCTTGTAGGCCATCGAGCTGCGCTCAGCCAGGGGCGTCTCGGCCTCCACGGCTGCGGTGTCCTTCTGCTGCGGCACGGACTCCCCGGTGAGGGGTGCCTCGTCGATCTGGAGGTTGGCCACCTCGACCAGGCGGAGATCGGCGGGGACGACGTCCCCCTCCTCGAGCATCACGACATCGCCGGGGACCAATTTGGCAGCGTCCACACTGCCTGCGGTGTCGTCCCGACGGACGATCGCCGTGGTGCGCCCGATCTCGCGTAGGGACTCGACCGACTGGAGAGCTCGGATCTCGGTGACGAACCCGATCACCGCGTTGATGAGGACGGCGATGAGGACGGCGACGGCCTCCACGATCTCGCCGGCGAGCAGCGCCGCGACCCCGGCCAGGACGAGGATTCCCACGATGGGGGAGAGGAACTGGTCCCACGCGATCTGCCAGTACGAGGGACCCTCGGCCTGCGCCGTGTCGTTGGGCCCGTACCGCTCCAGCCGCTGCTCGACCTCGGCGGCGGTGAGGCCGGTCCGGACCTCGACGTCGAGGGTGCTGGCCACCTCGTCCGGCCCGTGGGACCACCATGATTCCTGGTCTGGATCAGGCTGCTGTTGCTCTGTGCGGTCCGTTGTGGTGCTCGATTGCGTCATCTAGGCGACCTTCCCCCGCTCCGGCCTGAGGTAGTCGCTCCCGAACGGTCAGGTTCGAGCCGCCCGGTAGCGCTCGATCAGCGCATTGGTCGAGCTGTCGTGCCCGAGGTCCCCGTCGCCGGTCAGCTCGGGCACGATGGCCTTGGCCAGGGTCTTGCCCAACTCCACACCCCACTGGTCGAAGCTGTTGATGCCCCACACAGCCCCTTGGACCAGCACCTTGTGCTCGTACAGGGCAATCAATTGTCCGAGGACCGACGGAGTGAGTTCGGGGGCCAGGATGGTCGTGGAGGGGGAGTTGCCGGGGAACGTCTTGTGGGGCACCAGGGCAGGATCAACACCCTCTGCCGCGACCTCCTCCGGCGACTTGCCGAATGCCAGGGCTTCGCCCTGGGCGAACAGGTTGGCCATCAGTTGGTCGTGATGGGTCGCGGCCCGACCCTGGGGCAGGTCGCCACGCAGCTCCGGATCGCCGGAGACACCGGATCGCAGGAATCCGATGAAGTCCACCGGGACGACGGACGTGCCCTGGTGGATCAGTTGGTAGAAGGCGTGTTGGCCGTTCGTGCCAGGCTCGCCCCACACCACGGGACCGGTTGCGGTGCCGGCTTCGGTCCCGTCCAGCCGCACCCGCTTGCCGTTGGACTCCATGTCCAGCTGCTGGAGGTAGGCGGGGAAGCGGGCCAGGTCGTCGGCGTAGGGGAGCACGGCCAGCGTGTCGAAGTGCAGGAAGTTGCGGTACCAGATGCCGACCAGCGCGAGCAGCACCGGCACGTTCTGGCGCAGGGGTGTGTCCCGCAGATGGACGTCGATGGTGTGGAAGCCGTCGAGGAACGCCCGGAACCGGTCCGGTCCGATGGCGATCATCAGCGACATGCCGATGGCCGAGTCGACCGAGTAGCGGCCGCCGACCCAGTCCCAGAAGCCGAACATGTTGGCGGTGTCGATGCCGAACTCGGCCACGCCCTCGTCGTTGGTGGAGAGGGCGATGAAGTGCTTGGCCACCGCGTCCTCCGCGCCGAGCGCCTCGACCAGCCACTGACGGGCCGACCGCGCGTTGGTCAACGTCTCGATGGTCGTGAAGGTCTTGGACGCGACGACGAAGAGCGTCGTGGCTGGGTCGAGGCCATCCAGGGTGCGGGCCAGATCAGCCCCGTCGACATTGGACACGTAGTGGCAGTGCAGCCCCTGTTGCACGTAGCTGGCCAGGGCTTGGTACGCCATCGCCGGTCCCAGGTCCGAGCCCCCGATCCCGATGTTGACCACGTCGGTGATGCGGGCGCCGGTGTGGCCGGTCCACTCGCCGCTGCGAACGCGGGTCGCGAACGTCGCCATTCGATCCAGTACCTCGTGGACGTCAGCGATCACGTCCTGCCCATCGACCACCAGGTCGGTGTCGCGCGGTGCCCGCAGCGCGGTGTGGAGGACGGCGCGGTCCTCCGTGGCGTTGATGTGCGCTCCGGCGAACATGGCGTCGATCTTCTCCTGGACGCCAGCGACCTCCGCCAGGTCTACAAGAGCGTCCAGCACCTCGGTCGTGATCCGGTTCTTCGACAGGTCGGTGACGAGGTCGCCGCACTGGTACGTCAGCTCCTCCGCTCGTCCTGCCACACGGAACAGTTCGCGGAGGGTGATGTCGGCGTGGTGCGCCTGGTGTGCGACGAGATTGGCCCACTGCGTGGTGTGTTCGATGTCGGTCATGCGTGGCTCCATCGCGGTGTGAGGGTGGTCGCGATCTGCGGGTGGTCGCGGTCAGAGGTGGACTCGAGGGGTGGAGTTCGGTTCTACCCGCTGACGGGTTGCCGCATGAGGATTACCGGGAGGTGCCTCTTGCAGACCGCAGCGCCCAGACCAAGCCGAGAAGGGCACCGATCATCGCAGTGAGGGTGAGGGTGCGGCGCGCTTGGCTGGTCAGCAGCTGCGACGGGTGGTGCACTCGGACGTGTCCGACACCGAAGAAGCCGTCGGTGAGTTGTGCTGAGGCGACGGGTCCTGTGGGGCCGTCGAGACGGATGTCCGTGGGCCCGAGCACCCCGGCGACCGAGGCCCGACCGGCGCCGGTCGCGCGGACGAGGTCGCGGAGATGGGGGAGTAGAGCGGCCGGGTCGTCGGTGTGGAGGACCAGGGTGTCGCCCTCCGAGCGGAGATGGGCGTGAACACCGCCGACCTCCACGTGGAGGTCGGCGTCGAGGTGGACGGCCAAGGCCTAGCTGCTCTCCCGGTCGCTCGTGGTGATCCGCAGTGTGCCGTCCAGCAGCCAGGCGGCGCGCGGCGAGTCCGGGCCTGTGGACTTCGGCACCTCGATCGTCATCTGCTGGAACTCGTAGTTGATCGCGGCGTCGCGGCCGGTCAGGTAGCTCCACATCTCCTTGCCGAAGTCGGCGAACGTGGTCGGGTCGGTAACGGTTGTCTCTGCCATTGGGGTGGGTCCTCTGGGTGTATGGGTGATTGCTCGTACGACAGCAGCCATCCCCGGATCCGCCCCGGCGACTCGGCGCACCGCAACGTCGAGTGCAGGATTGACCAAATTACTAGGATGTCATACTATTGGACGTCCAAGTAGCGCCGCAGGACAGGAAATCGCCATGAGCTCGGAACTGCACGTCCCCGCCAATGCCGTCCGCATCGTCACGGCTGGCAGCCTCTTCGACGGGCACGACGCGGCCATCAACATCATGCGCCGGATCCTGCAGAGCCAGGGCGCCGAGGTCATCCACCTGGGGCACGACCGCTCGGTCGCCGAGGTCGTGGCGGCGGCGATCCAGGAGGACGCCCAAGGTGTTGCGGTCTCCAGCTACCAGGGCGGGCACGTGGAGTACTTCACCTACCTGGTTCAGCAGCTCGCCGAGCGTGGCGCCGCGCACATCAAGGTCTACGGCGGCGGCGGGGGGGTCATCGTCCCCGAGGAGATCGAGCTGCTGCACAGTCGCGGTGTCACACGGATCTTCAGCCCTGAAGACGGTCAACGTCTGGGGCTTCCCGGCATGATCAACCAGATCATCAGCGCCTGTGATGTCCCGCCGCAGGACCTGTCTGACGGGATCGCCGATGCGGTCCTGACCGGCGCGGACGGCGCACTGGGACGCACCATCACCCATCTGCAGGCCGGAGCCGACCTCGGGTGGGTGGTCGCCCCCACCGATCGGAACGTCCCGGTGCTGGGCATCACCGGCACCGGCGGGGCCGGCAAGTCCTCGCTCACCGATGAGCTGGTCCGTCGGGTTCGCCGTGACTACGAGGACAAGGTGCGCGTGGCCGTCCTAGCCATCGACCCCTCGCGGCGTCGTGGCGGGGGCGCGCTGCTCGGCGACCGCATCCGCATGAACACGATCGAACCCGGCACCGTCTTCTTCCGCTCGTTGGCCACCCGGCAGCCCGGGGCGGAGGTGCCAGACAACCTCGATCGCATCATCGCTGCCTGCAAGATGGCCGGTCACGACCTCGTCATCGTCGAGACACCCGGGATCGGGCAGGGAGATGCGGCCATCGTCGAGTATGCCGACACCCGGCTGTACGTGATGACGCCGGAGTTCGGTGCCGCCAGCCAGCTCGAGAAGATCGACATGCTGGACTTCGCCGACATCGTGGCCATCAACAAATTCGAGCGGCGCGGGGCAGAGGATGCGCTGCGGGACGTCGGTCGTCAGATGGTGCGCAACCGGGAGGCCTTTGGCACCCAACCGGAGGAGATGCCGGTCTACGGCACCTCGGCTGCCCGGTTCGACGACGACGGCGTCACGGCGCTCTACCAGGCCCTGCGCTCGCGGCTGCAAGACCACGGACTCCCCGAAGGCGCGGGGGCCCTGGCGCCGGTGGACGTCCGCTTCTCGAGTGGGCTGTCCACGGTGGTGCCAGGGGAGCGAGAGCGCTACCTGGCCGAGATCGCGCAGACGGTGCGGGGCTACCACGACGAGACCGAGCGGCAGGCCGAGGTCGTCCGTCGTGTGGATGCGCTGGAGACCGCCCGGGAGATCATCGGTGAGCACCTCGATGCCGGACTGGGAGGCGACGGGGCCGAGGTCGATCACATCCTGTCGGAGACCGCCGGGCTCGAGTCAGACGAGCTGACCCGCGAGTCCGAGGACCTGCTGGACGCGTGGCCAGCCACGGTCGAGGCGTACACCGGGAAGGAGATCTCCTTCGAGGTCCGCGGCAAGACCATCACCAACCCGGCATCCCGGACGACGCTGTCGGGCAACGAGGTCCGCCGCGTCGCCCTTCCGACCACGACCAACCAGGCGGATCTCTACCGCTTCCTGCGACGCGAGAACCTGCCGGGCCACTTCCCCTACACCGCCGGCGTCTTCCCGCTCAAGCGCGACGGGGAGGCACCCGCCCGCATGTTCGCCGGGGAGGGCGACCCGTTCCGCACGAATCGTCGCTTCCACCTGCTGGCCGAGGGCCAGCCGGCCACACGCCTCTCCACCGCGTTCGACTCGGTCACCCTGTACGGCCGTGACCCGGAGGAGCGACCCGACGTCTACGGCAAGGTCGGCACCTCCGGCGTGTCGATCGCCACGCTGGACGACATGAAGGAGCTGTACCGCGGCTTCGACCTGTGCGATCCGACCACATCGGTGTCGATGACGATCAACGGCCCCGCTCCGACGATCCTGGCGTTCTTCCTCAACACCGCGCTGGACCAGCAGGTCGAGGCGTTCGTGGAGGAGAACGGCCGGCAGCCGGACGAGGCCGAGCGTGCCGAGATCGCCGCCCACACCTGGCGGTCGGTCCGCGGGACCGTGCAGGCGGACATCCTCAAGGAGGACCAGGGCCAGAACACCTGCATCTTCTCCACCGAGTTCGCGCTGCGCTGCATGGGCGACATCCAGCAGTGGTTCATCGACCACGAGGTGCGCAACTTCTACTCGGTGTCGATCAGCGGCTATCACATCGCCGAGGCCGGCGCGAACCCGATCTCCCAACTGGCCTTCACGCTGGCCAATGGCTTCACCTACGTCGAGAGCTACCTGGCCCGGGGGATGGACATCGACGACTTCGCGCCCAACCTGTCCTTCTTCTTCTCCAACGGCATGGATGCGGAGTACACCGTGCTCGGACGGGTGGCACGGCGGATCTGGTCGGTGGCGATGCGGGAGCGGTACGGCGCGAACGAGCGGTCCCAGAAGCTGAAGTACCACATCCAGACGTCCGGGCGATCCCTCCACGCCCAGGAGATGCACTTCAACGACATCCGGACCACGCTGCAGGCGCTGTGTGCGATCTACGACAACACCAACAGCCTGCACACCAACGCCTACGACGAAGCGGTGACGACCCCGACCGGCGAGTCGGTCCGGCGGGCTCTGGCGATCCAGATGATCATCGACCAGGAGTGGGGCCTGGCCAAGAACGAGAACCCGCTGCAGGGGTCCTACATCGTCGAGGAGTTGACCGATCTGGTCGAGGAGGCCGTCCTCTCCGAGTTCGAGGCGATCAGCAACCGCGGTGGGGTGCTCGGGGCGATGGAGACCGGCTACCAGCGCGGGAAGATCCAGGACGAGTCGATGCTGTACGAGCACCGCAAGCACGAGGGCACGCTGCCGATCATCGGGGTCAACACGTTCCTGCCCCCCGAGTCCGATGATGACGATCCGAACACCGTGGAGCTGATGCGGGCGACGGAGGAGGAGAAGCGCTCGCAGTTGCAGCGGACGGACGAGTTCCACCGGCGCCATGGCGACGAGGCTCCCGCCCAGCTGGCCGCGCTGCAGGAGGCCGCGGTCAGCGGCGGTAACACCTTCGCGGCGCTGATGGAAGCCGTTCGCCACTGCTCCCTCGGGCAGATCACGGAGGCCTTCTTCGAGGTCGGCGGGCAGTACCGGCGCAATGTCTGAGCGGCACGAGAGCCATGTCTGAGGTTCGGTTCGACCCGATCGCCGAAGCGCGGCGGCAGTGGGCCGAGCACGGCTGGGGGGACGTGGCCGACGGCATGGCTGCTGTCACGTCGGTTACCCGCGTGCAGGCGATCTTCCAGCAGCGCATCGACGCTGGGTTGCGTGACCTGGACCTGACGTTCGCGCGATACGAGATCCTCCAGCTGCTGGCCTTCTCGCGCCGGGGCGCACTACCGCTGTCGGCAATCGGCCGTCGGCTGCAGGTCCACCCCACGTCGGTCACATCGGCCGTGGATCGCCTGGAAGCGCAGGGGTTCGTCGTCCGCGAGCCACACCCGGAGGATCGACGCGCCAAGCTCGCCAGGCTGACCGAGGAGGGGCAGCACGTCGTCAAGCTCGCCACCGCGATCCTGAACGAGGAGGTCTTCGCCGACATCGGGTTGTCCGCCGAGGAGACGGCGACGCTGATCGGGCTGCTGCGGACCATCCGGTTGGCAGCCGGCGACCCCTGAGACCGGCCACGAGGTGCGAGCGGGCGCGTTCGATGGTTACATTGACGTAGCAGTCGCGCGTATCACACGCTGCATCGGGCACTCTTCCCACTCGTCGAGGCTCGTGTGTGACGTGCGTCGGCCAACCGGCACCACCATTTGATCAGAGGGATTCACACCACATGTCAGACTCCGACGCGAACGGTGACGACAGCAACTGGAACAGCGACGGGTGGTCGCTCGGCGATGGCGACGAAGGCGACTCGGCTGACGGCCAGTCCCCGGCGGCGGCACCTCCCGGAGACCCGACGCCGTCCCTACCGACGCAGACGTTCAACCCGACCGACTACCAGCAGCAGCCAACCGCCCCCCTGCCGCAGTCAGGGCCCCCTCCGTCCGGGCCGCCACCCGTTGGCCCGCCACCCGGCCAGGGCGGTCCTCCGCCGGGGTACCAGCAGGGCGGTCCACCGCCGGGGTACCAGCAGGGTGGTCCACCGCCGGGGTATCAGCAGGGTGGTCCTCCGCCGGGGTATCAGCAGGGTGGTCCTCCGCCGGGGTATCAGCAGGGTGGTCCACCGCCGGGATACACCCCGCCGCCGGGCGGCCCAGGTGGCCCCGGACAAGGTGGTCCACCTCCCAGCTTCGGTCAGGGAGGGCCCCCACCAAAGTCCAACGGGCTGCGCAACGCGCTGCTTGCCCTCGGTGCCATCGTCATCCTGGGTGGGGGCGCCTTCGGTCTGGTGACCCTGCTGGGTGGCGACGACGATGTCGAGCCGGTCACCCTGAGCTCCAGTGCGACACCCAGTGCCACACCTTCGGCGACCGCCACCCCGACGGAGGCGGCAACCCAGGCACCCACGGCCACGCCCACGCCGACATCAACTCCCACGCCGACCCCGCAAGCCACGACGCCAGCACCAACCCCGTCAGCCACCGCGGCCCCGCCGCAACCGCCACCTCCGGATGACGATCAGATCATGTCAGAGGACGGCGAGGTCATCCCGGGCACCGTCCCGGGCCCGGATGATGTCGACTCGATCACCCTCGAGTTGTTGGCGGGTGAGCGGATCCAGCTGTCCGCCGAGAGCGACGACTTCGACACCATCATCACGCTCTTCGACCCCGACGGGAACGAGGTCGCCCGCGACGACGACGGTGGCGATGGCTTCAACTCGCTGCTGGACTACTCCGTTGAGGCGACGGGTCAACACGTCGCCGAGGTCTCGAGCTTCCTCGACGGTACCGGCGACTTCACCCTGACCCTGACGTTCCCTGACGGTGCGCTCAACGTCGATGACGAGTTCACCGAGGTCAACGCCATCACGAGCGGCGATGGCGTGGTCAGCTACGACAGCGACCTCCTGGCTGGCGAACAGATCATCGTGACCGTCGACGCGACCGCCGGCTCGGACCTGGATCCGCGGATCACCATCTTCGATCCCTCCGGCAACGAGATCGGCACCGATGACGACGGCGGGGACGGCTTCAACTCGTTGCTGTCGATCGAGGACGTGCCGGAGAGCGGCACCTACGTCACGGAGGTGGACAGCTTCGGGACGACGACCGGCGAGTTCGAGATCACCATCTCGATCATCGCCAACTAGGCGTCTGGACCGGCCGGCGACACCGGTTCCCGTCTACGGACCGATGTCGGCCCCGGCGTCCCCGAGGAGCGCTTCGAACTCGTCCACCTCGCGTTGGGTGATCGACGTCTGGTCACCGACCACCACCACCAGCTGGACCCGGTCGGCGACCAGCTCCGCGACGCGCGGGGCGGTGTCGGCACCTCCCTGCCCGTCGATGATGGCAACCGCGCCGCCGGTGTCCCCGGCCACGGGTCCCGCCGTCAAGGTGTTGCGCCAATCCAGTCCGGTCGTGACATAGACCGTGTCAGGGACCACCCCGTCCTCGATCGAGGCGGCCAGGACGGCCGCGGACGTCTCGAACCTCGTGGCCCCCGCGATGCGGCCGACCTCGAGCAAGCCCGCCAGCTCGGCCGCGACGGCGTCCGAGACCGCAGCCGTGCCGCCGATGACGGCGGCCCGTCGGATGTCATGTCGTTGGATGGTGCGCGCCGTCTCCTCCGGGAGCCGGTCCCGGTTCACCAGCAGGATCGGGCGTCCGGTTGCGGACGCGTAGCCCGACACGGCCATCGCGTCCGGCCAGCCACGCTGGGGATCGGTGTTCTCCCCCTCGACGACGACGGCCTCGTCGTGACGCTGGCCCAAGGCACCAGCCACGAGCAAGGAGGTCTCGAAGCGGTTGCGCCCACCGATGCGCCGCACGTCGAGTCCGGCCTGGAGGAGCGCATCGGCCACGGCCGGTCGGATGGCGTCATCGCCGCCGAGCAGGATCGCCCGCGTCGCCCTCAGCCGCTCGAGCTCGATGCGGAGGGGGTCCACCAGCGTCTCGGGGTCGGTCAGCAGCAGGGGGGCCTGCAGGGCTGCGGCGAGCGGGCCGCCCGAGAGGCTGTCGGCGTAGACGTCATCACGGCCGAGGACCACGATCGGTGCCTCGTCGTAGGTCAGGACCGAGAGGGCGATCGACTGCTCGATGGGGGTCTGCCCCGAGAGACGGCTCACCGTGACCGGCTGGTTTGGCGCCGGCGGTGGTGGCGGTGGTGGTGGGGGCGCCGGATTCTCGTTCTGCAGGTGGTCTGGTATCCCATCCCCGTCGCTGTCTGCCGGCGCCGCCGGGTTGCCCGGGTCACCGGGCTGGAACGGTGCGTCGTAGCCGGCCTCCTCACCGTCCGGGGTGCCATCGCCATCCGCATCCTGATCGATCCGATCGGGCAGGCCATCCCCGTCTGAGTCCGGATCCGGCAGGGGGTTTGCCGCGATGCGATCGTCCCAGCCGTCGCCGTCCGGGTCGACGAAGTCGGCGACACGGCCGCTGTTGTCAGGATCCTGCCCACCGGCCTCGATCAGGTCGGGGAGGCCGTCGTCGTCGCTGTCGAGATCGAGGAAGTCCGGGTCGCCATCGCCGTCGGAGTCGAGTGGCCCGCTCGGGTTCGCCGCAGTCGGATCGAACTCACTCGGGGGGTAGCCAGACTCGACACGGTCCGGCACGCCGTCGTTGTCGGAGTCCCGGTCCAGCCGGTCGGGAACCCGATCGCCGTCGCTGTCGGGATCGGGAAGACGTGAGGCCTCGAGGGCGTCGTCCCAGCCGTTGCCGTTCGCGGCGTCGGACTGGTCGTCCACCCGGCCGTCACCGTCGCTGTCGGCGCCGCCCGCCTCGACCAGGTCGGGGATGCCGTCGCCGTCGCTGTCCAGGTCCAGGTGGTCTGGTGCTCCGTCGCCGTCGCTGTCCGCGGTCCCCTCGGTGAAGTCGGGGATGCCGTCGCCATCGGCGTCCAGGTCGCGCCGATCCGCCACGCCGTCGCCGTCGGTGTCCCCCTCGCCCTCCTCGGCATCGGTCAGGCCGTCACCGTCCGCGTCGGGCAGGTCGTCGTCAGCAGCCCGGAAGGTGGCAGACGACTCACCGACCAGCCCGTAGACGTAGGTGTCGATGTTGCGGCCATCGCCGAAGCTGTCCGCCGTGAACGCCCCCCAGGTGTGGAAGCCATCCGGCTTGCCGTCACCGTCGCCATCCGTCGGGTTCGCCCGGTTGCCCGACCGCGCACCTTCGGGGGTGTTCGCGGTGGCGTCGAAGACGTTGTCGCCGGTGAACCCGGCCGACAGGTCGTCCCAGAAGACGTTGGTATCGCGGAGTTCGAGGAAGTCGCCGAAGGCACGAGCCGCGAAGATCGTCAAGCCGGGGTTGTAGGTGCGAGGCGCCTCATCGTCGTCGGTCCCGCCTGAGGTCTCCACATCGCTGGCGATGAAGTGGAACTCGCCACCTCGCACCTGGATGCGGGCCTGGTAGGTGCCCAGGGGGACCGGTGTCCCGAAGGCGTCGTTGCCATCCCAGGGCACCTCGTTCCGGCCCGGGGTGGCGCGCCCGATCAGCAGCACGTCACCGGGGTCGCCGAAGACCCCACCGCCGTCCACGTCGACGCTGATCGCGTAGTTGCCACCGCTGATGTCGGTTGTGAAGTTGAACGTGCCCGAGTCCTGGATGCCGTCGGTACCGGGTGAGAACGTGGCGTCGGCACCGGGGCCGGAGTCGTCCAGGAACTCGGCATCGGTGACCGTCGGCGGCTCGACCGGCCGGGAACCGGCGACGGCGGGGTACCCCAGATAGAGGGGATACTCGGGGGTGACCGTCGAGGTGGACTGCGGTGCGGAGATGCCGGAGAACGGTGGATCAAGCCCCAGGGCGTTCGCCGAAAGGGTGTAGCCCCCGCCGGCGAAGGTGCCGAGGTCCAACTGCCAGACGTAGTTGTCGGTTCCGTCCGCGCGGTGTCCGGGCGCCAGTGCGAACAGATTCACGTCGGTGGCCACGGACTCGCAGAACAGGTTGCACGGGGGACCGGCGTCCTGGGAGAGCAGTTGCCACTCGTAGGAGAAGGTCCGACCACGCGGGCGGGTCGGGTCCGGGTCGGTGGTGCTGTTGGGCGTGACGGTGATGTCGAAGCGGTCCAAGGTGGTCCCCGCCGTCACGTCCAGCGCGATCCGGTACGTGCCCGGGGTCGTGGGTGTGTATCGGAAGGGGTTGGCGAGGGGCCCGGTCATCGGGTCGTCGTCGTCCAGGTTGTCGACGGTCCCGGTGCTCAGTGCCGGTCCGTCGTCGTCGACTCCGGGTGTGCCCTGTGAGTCGAAGACCCGGACGGTCGTCTGGCGCGACGTGGAGACGGTGATGCTCTCGCCCGCGGTCAGCACGTCGACGAAGAGGACCGTCGACTCGTCCAGTCGCTGTTGGGTGTTGAACTGGGCCGAGCCGGCAGCCGCTGCCGAACCGGCCCCGACGGCGATGAGAGCGAGGGCGCCAACCCCTGTGGCCAGCAGGCGGTGGACCGCAGGTGCGGCACGCGCACGACGAGGGCCGGATCCGTGCGATTGCGCCGCTTTGCGCTCGCTCCTCATCACGCTGACCCTCGGTGCGTCGATGTCCTGATTCCCGGTCTCGCAGGGTAAGGTTACAGTGACGCAGAGGGCGTTCGCCCGTGAGTGTGGTCGAGACTGAAGCGGCACATGGATCCAGGTGAGGTAGCGGACAGGCGTTGGGCACAGCGCCCGGTCCTGGCCTTCCTGGTGGGGGCGCTCATGGTGGGTCTTCCCATCCTCGGGGGACTCGTCGTCTCGCTCTACCTCGCGCGGGCTCTGCCGGCCCCTGACGGCATCGGTCAGTCACTGGCCTGGTGGGCGGCCGTCATCGGTGGTGCCGTCGTGGGCGCGCTGGTGATCGAGCGGCTGGTCAGGCGGCTGGCCCCACTGCGCATGCTGCTGCGCGGATCGTTGCTGTTCCCCGGGAAGCCACCACCCCGCTTGAGCGTCGCCGCCCGCCAGTCCAGCAAGGAGCAGTTGCTCGACCGCATCGACGAAGCGGTTGCGTCGGAGAGCGGGGATGCCGACAGCCAGGCGATGACGCGGATCCTCACCCTGGTCGCCCAACTGCAGGCACACGACCGGAAGACCCGAGGTCACGCCGAGCGGGTGCGGATGGTCACGGATCTGATGACGGCCGAGCGTGGACTTCCCGAGCCCGACCGCGACCGGATCCGCTGGGCTGCCTTGCTCCACGACATCGGCAAGATCGACATCGACACCGAGGTCCTGCACAAGCGCGAGAAGCTGGACGACGACGAGTGGGAGGCCCTCCGGAGACATCCGGAGCTGGGGATGCAGCGGTGCGCCCCGCTGATCGGCTGGCTCGGACGTCACGCCGGCGGCATCGCCGAACATCACGAGCGGTTCGACGGCACGGGATACCCGAGGGGCATCGCGGGGACCGACATCGCCGAGGCCGCGCGCATCATCGCCGTCGTCGACGCTTTCGAGGTGATGACCGGCAAGCGCCCCTACCGCACGCCGATGAGCATCCCAGCTGCCAAGCAGGAGCTGCTTGACAACGCGGGCACCCAGTTCGATCCCAGCATGGTCAAGACGTTCCTGCAGCTGTCGACCCGGTCGCTGGGCAAGGCCGTCGGCTTCACTGCTGGTCTGGGTGCGGCGGCCACGCTACGACCGTCACCGGACACGGCCGGTGTTGTGACCAGCGTCGGCCTTCTGGGCGTTCTGGCGCTGGGCGGAGTGGTGGCGCCGCCCGAGCCGACGACGGTCGAACAGAGCTCGACGGATGATCCTGCCGAGGTCGTGGTCGAGGAGCCGGCGGACGAGGGGCCCGCGGGCGGCGGGTCTGGCGGGGACGGTGGTCAGGGTGGCGGTGGAGGTGGTGCCGGGTCGTCTGGTGCCGATTCGGACGCTGCTGCTGGTGCCGATGAGGCCGGTTCGGAGGATGCCGGGTCCGGCAGCAGCGGATCGGACAGCACCTCGACAGCAGCCGCCGACGATGTGCAGCCGGCAGCGACAGCCGATGACGATGGGGGTGCCCCGAGCAGCGACGCGGCCGGTGACCCAGGCGGGGCCGGTCCCGCGCTGGGTGCTTCAGGTGGTGGGGGCGCGACGGGCGCCGGTACCCCTGGAGGTTCGCCGGGGGGCGGAGGCGGACCACCTCCTGCTGCCGACCCGCCGCCTCCGCCGCCTCCGCCGCCGCCCGTGGACCCGCCTCCGCCGCCTCCGCCGCCGCCTGCGCCCGCACCAGATCCGACACCAACGCCCATCCAGCCGACGGCACCGGCGGTGGCACCCCCGGCGACCGGCGCGCCTGACCCTGGGGTCACCCCAGAGCCGGTCCCCGTCACTGATCCGCCGCCGTCCCCTTCGCCGTCCGTGGACCCGCCTCCGCCGCCCCCGCCGCCTCCGCCCGTGGACCCGCCGCCCCCTCCTCCGCCGCCGCCTCCCCCTCCACCGCCCCCACCACCGCCCGAACCGGAACCACCACAAGCCGCGGACGACGCCTACGTCGCGCCCTTCTCCGGTGCAATGGGTGCGCTGCCCGTGTTGGAGAACGACAGCGACCCCGACGGCGATCTGGATCCGACGACCGTCACGGTGGTGAGCCAACCGGCGAACGGGACGGCCACGGTTCTGGCGGATGGCCGGGTGAGCGTCGTCATGAGCGCCCTGTTCACCGGTCAGGACCAGTTCACCTACCAGGTCTGCGACACGACCGGGCTGTGTGACCAGGCCACCGTGTTCCTGACCATCGGTCGCCGCTGAGCGGTCAGGTCCCCCGCGTCCGTCCACCGCGGTAGAACTACAGGCGTGTCCAGCACCTCGTCATCACGCCGCCGCCTGCCCCGGTGGGAGGAGGTCTCGCCACTCATCGGCGTGCAACTCCCGTCACTCCGCCGGGCCGACCGCATGGCTGCCGCAGCAACCATCGGGGATCTGCGTCGTCTGGCGGGCCGCCGCGCACCGCGGGCCGTGTTCGACTACGTCGACGGGGCGGCCGAGTCAGAGCGCTCGTTGGCCCGGGCTCGACAGGGGTTCGCCGACGTCGAGTTCCACCCCCGCGTCCTCCAGGGCGTCACCGACGTCGACACCTCCACCGAGATCCTCGGTGCGCCTGCGGCGCTGCCGCTGGTCTGCGCGCCCACCGGGTTCACCCGGATGATGCACACCGAGGGCGAGCCTGCCGTCGCCAAGGCCGCCGGACGGGGCGGGGTCCCCTACGCACTCTCCACCGTCGGGACGACCGACCCCGAGACGCTCCAGGCGGCAGCGCCGGACACACGCCGGTGGTTCCAGCTGTACGTCTGGCGTGATCGCGACGCGGCCGGCTCCCTGGTCCAGCGGGCACGCGACACCGGATTCGAGGCGATGGTGTTCACGGTCGACACGCCGGTGGCCGGACAACGCCTTCGCGATGTCCACAACGGGCTGACGGTTCCGCCCCGACTGACGCCCTCCACGCTGGTCGACATGGCCCTGCACCCGGCGTGGTGGCTGGACCTGCTGTCGACCGAGCCGTTGGACTTCGCGACCCTCTCCAACTTCGACGGGACCGTGGCCGAACTGGTCAATGCACTGTTCGATCCGGCGATCACCTACGCCGACCTGGACTGGCTGCGGGAGGTCTGGGATGGCCCGCTGATCGTCAAGGGCATCCAGGACGTCGCGGATGCTTACGAGTGCGTCGAGCGTGGTGCCGACGCGATCGTGGTGTCCAATCACGGTGGTCGGCAGTTGGATCGATCTCCGACCCCGCTCCACCTGCTGCCCTCCATCGTCCAGGCTGTCGGCGATGACATCGAGGTCTACCTGGACACGGGCATCGTTCACGGGGCCGACATCGTCGCGGCACTCGCGCACGGGGCCGATGCCTGCCTGATCGGCCGGGCCTACCTCTACGGCCTCATGGCCGGGGGAGAGGACGGCGTCGACCGCGCCCTCGCCATCCTGCACGAGGAGATGGTCCGCACCATGCAGCTGCTCGGTGTCACGAGCGTTGCGGCGCTCGACCCCGGTCGTGTCTCCCTCGGCTCCGGGTCCAACGGGTGAGGGGGTCGACCACATCCCTGCCGGTGCGGGAGCGTCGCTTCTACCTCGAGCAGTTCGGCGGCCGAACGCTGGTCATCGGTCGCGGACCGGGCAGCGACGGTGATGCCGAGGTCGTGGACCGTCTGGTCGCGGGCCTGGTTGCTGAAGACGTCCGCGTCGTCCTGATCGAGCCGGGTGGTCGGGTTGCCCACTGGCAACCTGACGACGCGGGCGTTGTTGCTGCGTGGCGTCAACTGCACCGCCACGGCCAGATGCGCGTGCGCCTGCCGGCCGAGGTCGATCACCTGACGTTGGCTGTCCGCTTGGCGGTTCGATTGCAGGCCTTCAAGGTGGTCCTGGTCGACGAAGGGCACGACCGGACGGCGTCGGACCGAGACGCGGCCCGCGCCGCGGCGGCCGACTCCTTCATCACGCTGCGGGAGCACCACCGTGATGGCCGTCTCGGGAAGCTGGCCGGTGAGGCCCTCGACGGGGGCGTGGCCACCGTCAACGTCTGCCATCCCCGGGACATCGCCGAAGAGCTGCTCTCCTACGCCGGTGCGGGGACCTGTTACACCCGGTCGGACTACACCACCGTCCGCCGGGTCGCGATCGACGAGTACGCCGGGGTCGCCGAGCTGATCGAGCGTGGGGTGGAGGAGTCATTCCTCAAGGCCCGGTCGCCCGATGCCGTCGCCAGACTGGTCGTCAACGGCTGGGGGGCCTACGTCGGTGACCATCACCTGGCCGGCTTTGCAGCACTCCTGACCGAGCCATACGCGGCCGAGGGGCTGGGAGAGCTCTCGGCCCTCACCACCATCAGCCGCTTCGTGGGCGGCGGCGTCGGGGGTCGGCTGGTGGAGGGGATCCTGCGGGCGGCCGTCGTGGAGGGACTCCAGGGGGTCTTCGCCTGCACCACCTCGGAGAGCGCGGCGACCTTCTTCCGCCGTCTGGGATTCGTCGACGTGCCACAGACCGAACTGCCGCAGGCCAAGTGGGACGGGTACGACGCTGAGCGGCGGCCCAGGGTTCGTGCATTCATGCACCTTCTGACCATGATCGAGGGTGGCCCGCCAACGGGTGAGGGGTCGTGATCCTGGTCGATGGCGCCGTGTGGCGATGGCGCGGGAAGTTGTGGGCACACATGGTCAGCGATACCTCCTTCGAGGAGCTGCACGAGTTCGCCCAGGGCCTCGGGCTGCCGCGCCACATCTTCCAGGGGGACCACTACGACGTGCCCAGCGAGCTGCGGGAGCTCGCGATCCGGCGTGGGGCGGTCCCCGTGGATGCCCGGGAACTGGTCCGCCGCATCACCGCCGCGGGCCTCCGTCGCCGCTGAGGTCGATGAACCGCCTGGTCAGGATTCCCCCGTCAGCGTTGCGAGCTCCGCGGCGAGGTTGGCGCGGGCCCGCTGCTCCCAACGCTCCCGTGCCTCGTCGGTCAGGAACAGTGGGTCACGGCCCAGCAGCTCGCGGAGCACGGCCGAGCGCCCCGTCCGCCAGTCGTCCTCCTCGACATGGCGGTACTCCCGCCGGACGGCTGACCGGTACACCTCGTAGACGGGTGGCGTGGAGCCGAGGATCGCGAGGTCGGCGTCGCACAGGATCGCCCCCTGCCGGTCGTCGTCGTTCGCCGGCCGATGCGCTGCCGTCAGTCGGACTAGGCGAGCTGCCTCGGCCACATCCGGATCGTCGTCGAGCCACGCCTCGACCAGCCGGGCCGACTGCTCCTCGTTGTCGGACGCCGTCGGTTCGTACACCACGTCGTGGAACCAGGCGGCCAGCAGACAGGCGCGGTTGCCGCCCAGGCCAGCCACGTGCTTGGCGACGTCACCGGCGTGCTCCAGCGTGTGGTACTCCCGTGGCGGTCTGCGGTAGGCGGTGACCAGCCTCGACCGGACGCCGGCCGGCAGGATCCCAGCCGGGTCCGGCGGATCGGGTCGGGGCTCCTCAGGCGGCACGTGCCGGTCGGGGCGCCCGTGCGCCCGTCACCTGTGGTTGCTCGGGCCCGAGGTCCACGGGGAAGGTCTCCAGGCCACGCAGGACCTGGGCCTTGTGCCGACGCGCTCGTCCGGCCTGCCGGAGATGCGGGAATCGCCAGAACAGCGTGGACAACGCGACCTCGCCCTCCAGTCGGGCCAGCGCTGCTCCCAGGCAGTGATGGACACCGGTGGAGAACGACAGGTGCTGCCTGGCATCCGGCCGGCCGATGACGAAGCGGTCCGGCTCCTGGAAGACCGCGGGGTCACGGTTCGCCCCGCCCAGCAGGCACACGACGGACGTCTTGCCAGGTATCGGAACACCCTCGATCACCGTGTCGTCCACGATGTACCGGGACGTCATCTGGACCGGCGGGTCGTACCGCAGCACCTCTTCGACACACGCGGCCGCCAACCCGTTGGGGTCGCCCACGAAGTGGCGCCGCTGGTCCGGGTGGTGCAGCAGCGCCAGGACACCGTTGCCGATCAGGTTGACGGTGGTCTCGAAGCCGGCCAGGAGGATCAGGATGGAGGTTGCGACCAGCTCCTGATCGCTCAGCTTGTCCTGTCCATCGCGAGCGTTGACCAGTCGGGTGAGCACGTCGTCGCCCGGTTCGGCCCGGCGCCGGTCGAAGGCCTCGGTGAAGACCTCCTCCAGTTCGGCTGCGGCCTGGTCGATTCGCGGTTGATGACGCGGGTCGGGTACCTCGAGGGTCAGCGCGACGGCCGTGCCCCACTCGCGGAACCGGTCCATGTCGTCGACCGGCAGCCCCAGCATCTGGCAGATCATGGTGATCGGCAGGGGGGAGGCGTAGCTGCGCATCAGGTCCACGGTGCCGCCTTGGCCGACGGCCGCGTCGAGCAACTCGTCGGCCACGGTCTGCGCTCGCGCACGCATCTGCGAGATCGCCCGCGGCGTGAAGGCCTGCGCGACCAGCCGCCGGATGCGTGTGTGGTGAGGCGGATCGAGCGAGAGGAGGGACGGATCCAGGGGCGAGTCCCACCGGAAGTCCTCCGTCGGTGGCTCGACCCGATGGTTCCGGAGCACCTCGGTGACGGCAGCATGCGTCGTGGCCACCGAGACCATCGGCAACCGGCTGCGCACGACCGCTCCGTCCTCGGCGAGGCGGCGGTACACCGCGTAGGGGTCCCGGGTCAGGCTGGCGACATCGCCCAGCCGGCCGATCGGATCGCCCAGCAGGCGCAAGCCGGCGAGCAGTGGTCGCTGCACCTTGGTCATCAGCCGCTGCTGCCGGTCGGTCAGGAGCGCTTCACGTCGCGACCGTCCGCCTCCCTGTGCGTGCCTGGTCTCCACCGGGTGTGCTCCGCGTCGCCGGTCTACATCTCCAGGTCCACGATAACCGGCAGGTGGTCGCTCGGACCAGCCGGTCCGATCTGGACAGCCGTCGGCTCCGAGAGCCGTCGGATGTAGATCTGATCCAACTGCAGCCTGGGGTTCCAGGCCGGGTAGGTCGCCTCAGCCGGAACGTACGCCCAGCCGTTCTGCGTGGTGGCCAGGCGGGGCCACCGCCAGGGGTGCAGCCCCCAGGCGTGGAGGGCCAACCACCCGCCCCACATCGGCAGGTTCAGGTCGCCGATCAGGATGCTGGGGCCGTCGTGGTCGACCGATGCAGCGCGGATCGCGTGCCCGAGCTGGGGGACGGCGCGCCAGAACATGTACGACAGATGCGTGGTCGCGACGCGCAGGCCGTTGTCCGTGACCGCGGTCGCCGCGACGCGTGGCTCGCGGTCGACACCTGGGTTCGTGGGGCTGGCGCCCGGTTCGCGGCTCCCCGGACCGCCGTAGGGCAGTCGTGTCCGCTGGACGTCGTGCAGCCCGACCCGCGAGAGCAGGCCGACGCCGTAGGCGGGCTGGCTGGTGACGTCAGTGGCGTGTCGGACCTCCTCCCACGTGGTGTCCGGCGAGCCCCACAGCGCCGGGACGAAGCGCCCGTCGTAGCCCAGCCGGTCAGCCAGCCAGGCAACCTGGTCGACGTCGCCCGACCGCTCCTGATGGGCGTCGACCTCCTGCAGCGCGATCACGTCGGCGTCCAGTTGCGCCAGCCAGGCCGCCACCGCCTCCAGATCGACGTGCTCTGCCGTCAGCTCGGTCTGACCCCGTTCGAGGCTGCGGATGTCCACCCCGTGCAGGATGTTCGCCGAGGCAACCCTCACCGCGCCAGGTGGTTCAGGTGCATGGCAACCGCCTCACCCAGAACCCGCTTGACCGGTCCGAGTGAGAGGTCCCACACCCGCCCACCGGAGGCCAGCAGCTGGTCTCTCCAGCGCGGGAACTGGTTGCATGCCGTCCGGGTCAGCAGCAGGTCGACCGTCCTATCAGGCCCCTCCGCATCCGGGACGTCCGACAGACAGCCGACGCCCACGTACCCGAGCAGCTCGAGCGGCTCGGCGTGTTCGGCCTCCACCTCCGGATCGCTGAAGGCTGCGGTCACGATCAGGGCGTTGGGCACCGGCGGCAGCCCTTCGGCCCACACCGGCGAGGTCACGGGGATGCGCAGCAGGACCAGGTCGTCGTGATCGGGGGTCCGAGCCGCCTGGAGTGGGACAACCGTTCCAGATCGAACGCCCAGATCACCCCGGCTCCGGTCCCGCAGCGCCGTTCGTGCTGGCGACGTGGGCCCGGGCTGCTGCCCTGAGTGATCCTCAACCTCGTCACGTCCTGCCATCGGCGACCGAGTGTCACGCACTGCGGGTCGGATCGTCGGGAGGCACTACGGCCAACCACCCCCTGCGCCACCCTTCCCGAAGACCTACTGTCCACTCAACCGTCGTAGAACAGGAGCGCGTGGCATGAGCGACCAACCGTTGGCCTCGACCCTGGGAGCGCTCCGCGCCTCCGGCTACCCCGACCGGACGGTCAAGCAGGAGATCGCGGCCAACGCCACGGCCCGGTTGCGAGCAGGGGAACCGCTCGTGGACGGGCTGGTCGGCTTCGACCAGACGGTGCTGCCGGCCCTGGAAACGGCGTTGCTGGCCGGCCACGACCTGATCCTGTTGGGCGAGCGCGGGCAGGCCAAGAGCCGCATCATCCGGTCGCTGGTCACGCTGCTGGACGAGGCGGTGCCGATCGTGGCCGGCAGTGAGGTCAACGACCACCCGTTCCACCCGTTCACGCCCGCAGCCAGACGCCTGGTGGACGAGCGCGGCGACGACACGCCCATCGAGTGGATCGGCCGCGACCAGCGGTACGCCGAGAAGCTGGCAACACCCGACATCGCCGTCGCCGACCTGGTCGGCGATGTGGACCCCATCAAGGTCGCCGAGGGCCGCTACCTCGGCGATGACGAGACGATCCACTTCGGGCTCATCCCACGGCACAACCGAGGCATCATCGCGCTGAACGAGCTCCCCGACCTCGCGGAGCGCATCCAGGTCGCCCTGCTCAACGTGATGGAGGAGCGGGATGTCCAGGTGCGCGGCTACTCCCTGCGCCTGCCGCTCGACCTGATGGTCGTCACCACGGCAAACCCCGAGGACTACACCAACCGCGGGCGGATCATCACCCCGCTGAAGGATCGGTTCGGCTCCGAGATCCGGACCCACTACCCGCTCTCGATCGACCACGAAGTCGACGTGATGGTCGCCGAGGCCGTCCTGCCCGACAGCCCGCCCATCCCGGCCGTGGTCGTGCCGACGTTCATGGCCGAGGTGCTGGCGGCGTTCACGCGAAGCCTGCGGATGGCGGCCGAGGTCAATCAGCGGTCCGGGGTCAGCGTGCGGTTCTCCACCGGGAACTACGAGACCTTGGCCGCTTCCGCCGTGCGTCGTGCGGTCCGGACGGGGGAGGAGAGTGCGGTGGCCCGGCCGAGTGACCTTCCGGCGGTCATCGCCGCCTCGATGGGCAAGATCGAGTTCGAGTCCTTCGAGGAGGGTCGCGAGGTCGAGATCATGACGCGGTTGATGAAGCGCTCGATCCTGGAGGTCTTCCGTCGTCGTGTCCGTGGCGCGGACGTGGCCGGGCTGCTGGACGCCTTCGAGACCGGCCTCGAGGTCACCACCGGCGACCTCGTCAGCGGGCGAGAGCTGATGGGGCAGATGGACCGGATCCCCGGCTTGGCAGCAGTCCTTGCGGGGCTTGACGTCGAGGAGAGTCCGGCCATGGCCGCAGCAGCCGTCGAGCTCTGCCTGGAGGGGCTCCACCTCTCCCGCCGGCTCGATCGGCACGAGTCCGACATCGGCTACACCTACGTGCAGGGGTGAATCGTTGAGCATCGCGCGGTACGGCCGGTGGAGCGGCACCCAGGACCCGTGGGGCAACGACCTCTCGCCCGACGAGGTCCTGGCCGAGATCGCCGACGACCTCATGGACGGGGTCGATCCGGATGACGCCATCGACGATCTGCTCCGTCGCGGCATCGAGGGTCGGATGGAGGGCCTGGACGACCTGATGGAGCGGCTCCGCCAGGCCCGGCAGGCTGAGCTCGATCGGATGGGCCTGGAGGGTCCCCTCCAACAGGTGGCCCAGAAGCTGGACGAGATCGTCGAGCTGGAACGCACCGCGCTGCAGTTCGCCGACGACGATCTGGCGGCCGCCGAGCACTCCGCGCAGTTGGACCGGCTCCCCACGGACCCCGCCGGTCAGATCGCCGCCCTGCAGGACTACACCTTCCACGACGAGGGGGCCCGGCAGGCCTTCGAGGATCTCGTGGCCGACCTGCGCAACGACGTGGCCCAGGCGACCTTCGGGCAGCTGGCGAGCGCCATCGACGCCACCAATCCCGAGGACCTCGCCCGGATGCGTGACATGTTGGCCGAGGTCAACGGGCTGGCGGCCAGGCAGCAGCAGGGCGAGGACATCACCGAGGCGTTCGAGGACTTCAAGGAGCGCTACGGCGACATGATCCCCGGTGATCCGGAGACGCTGGATGACCTGCTGGAGGAGATGGCCCAGCGGATGGCGGCGATGAACCGGATGATGGCCGGGCTCAGTGAGGACCAGCGGCGACAACTGGCAGAGCTTGCGGCCCAGGCGATGGGCGACGCCGTCGATCTGCAGTTCCAGGCCCAGCAGCTGACCCAGACGCTGCAGGGCATGTTCCCCGAGCTCGGCTGGGGTCAGCCGATGCCGGGAGCGCCGATGGCCGGGCAGGAGTCAGGGTCCATGTCGCAGACCGTCGACTGGATGCAACGGCTGCAGCAGCTGGACGAGTTGGGACAGGCCCTGGGGCAGTCCTACCCGGGGGCGCGCCTGGAGGACATCTCGAACGACGACCTCCGGTCGGTGCTGGGCGACGAGGCGGCGCAGGATCTGCAGAAGCTGAAGGAGATCGAGCGGCTGCTCGAGCAGTCCGGGGCGCTGCAGCGCAAGGACGGGAAGCTCGAGTTGACGCCGAAGGGTGTGCGACGGCTTGGCGAGCAGTCACTGGCCAAGATCTTCGAGCGCGCACTGGCCGGCGGGGTGGGTGGCCACCGAGCGCAGAGCCTGGGCGGGGATGCCGAGCTGACGGGCTCGACCCGGCAGATGCGCTTCGGCGACCCGTTCCGGCTGGACATCCCGCGGACGATCACCAACGCGGTGGTCCGCGGGTCGGTCAGCGACCCTGCCGCGCGGGATCATTCGTCACGATCGGGGCCTGACCCTCGCATAGGCGGTTCAGCCCCCGATCGTGCACCATCGCGACCCACGGTCCGACTGGCCCCCGAGGACTTCGAGCTGGCGGAAGCCGAGCGGCGGGTCAAGGCCGTCACCGTCCTCCTGCTGGACATGTCCTACTCGATGCTCCTCCGCGAGAACTGGGACCCGGCCAAGCGGCTGGCCCTGGCGCTGCAGTCCCTCGTGGCGGGCAAGTTTCCCCAGGATACCTTCCACGTCGTCGGCTTCTCCGACTACGCCCGCCGCCTGACCCCCCACGATCTGTTGGTCTCCAGCTGGTCCCGCACCTGGGGGACCAACATGGAGCACGCCTTCCGCATCGCCCGGCGGCTGCTCACCGCCGAACCGGGGGCCGAGAAGCAGGTGATCATGGTCACCGACGGCGAGCCGACCTCCCATCTGATGGACGGCGGCCAGTCCTTCTTCGACTACCCGCCCCACCCGCTGACGTTGGCCAAGAGCATGGCCGAGGCGATGCGGCTGTCGCGAACGGGGTGTGACCTGAACGTCTTCATGCTCGACCACGCGCCCGGGTCTGCCACCTTCGTGGAGGGGATGGTCAAGCGGGCCGGTGGCCGGGTCTTCTACCCTGATCTGCGCGACCTCGGCCGGGTGGTCATGCACGACTTCCTGAAGAACCGGGCAGCCTGACCGCCGGCGATCACCGGCCATCACCGGCCATCACGTCGGCTGCCGGAGCGCCGTGTGGAGCCAGCCGGCGAGAGTCGCCAGCGCCGCCGTCGGCGGACGACCGTCGTCGAACGACTCCCCCCGACTGTCGGCGTGGGCGAAGACAACTGCCGCTGCACGGCCGACGTCCTGATCCAGCGCCTGCAGCCGTCGGACCGCGTAGGCCCGGTCGGTCGACCACCCGTTCTCACGGACCGCACACACCGTGGCAGCCGCGATCAGCATCACCCGGCCGATCCGGCCCGGATCTCGACCGTCCAGCCGACCCTCGGCCAGACCCGGCAGCGCGGCCATCAGGGCCCCCGCCAGACCACGGGCGAGCGCCATGGTCGCTCGACAGCCCGGACCCTCGACCGGTGGCGGGACACCCTGCCAGCAGATCGCGTAGTGCCGCAGGAAGCAGCGGTTTGCCGCTCCGTGGGGTCCATCCAGATCGGCCATGGTCATCGTCGAGACCTCCACGGTGCGGACCAGCCCTGCGGTCTCGACGCTGCGGACGACGTCGGCCGGCCGCACCAACGGCGGTCCACTGGTCAGCACCAGCAGATCGAGGTCCGACCGGCCACGCACCGCCTGTCCGGTCGCCACGGAGCCGTACACCCAGATCGACTGCAGCGCCGACCCGCCGGTCCGTCGCAGCGGTTCGCTGGCCCGGCTCACCAGGTCGGCCCACTCGCCCACGACCTTCGACCGGCTGACCCCGGTACGGACCCGACCCTCCTCATCCACCCCTTCCTCCGGGTCGTCCACCAGCAATCAACTTCCCTCTCGTGCCGGATCCTGGTTCCGCCCGGCCTGCGGTTGACCGTAGCGGACCAGCCGGCGGCCGGCGGAGCCCCGCCTGGCTGGGATAGGGTGCCGCTGCAGCAGCCGTCCGATCCCACGAGGAGCCACACGCGTGTCCGATTCCGTACCGAACAAGATCACCCTCGAGCAGTCCGAGATCCCACGCGCCTGGTACAACGTCATCCCCGATCTGCCGGCTCCGCCTCCGCCGCCGCTGCACCCCGGCACGCACCAGCCGATCGGTCCGGACGACCTCGCACCGCTGTTCCCCATGGACCTCATCATGCAGGAGGTCACCACCGAGCGGTTCGTCGAGATCCCGGACGAGGTCCGCGACGTCTACGGCCTGTGGCGGCCCACGCCGCTCCACCGGGCCCATCGGCTGGAGCAGGCGCTCGGCACGCCGGCCAAGATCTACTACAAGTACGAGGGGGTGAGCCCCGCCGGCTCACACAAGCCGAACACGGCCGTCCCGCAGGCCTTCTACAACGCCAAGGCCGGCGTCAAGCGACTCACCACCGAGACTGGCGCCGGTCAGTGGGGGAGCGCCCTCTCCTTCGCGTGCGCACAGTTCGGCCTCGACCTCGACGTGTGGCAGGTGGCGGCCAGCTTCACCCAGAAGCCCTACCGCGCCTCGATGATCCGGACTTGGGGGGCGAACATCCACTCCTCACCGTCGGAGCTGACGGCAGCCGGCCGGGCCATCCTCGAGGCGGACCCCAACTCACCGGGCAGCCTCGGCATCGCGATCAGCGAGGCGGTTGAGATGGCCGTGCAGGACGAGGACACCAAGTACGCCCTGGGTAGTGTCCTGAACCACGTGCTGCTGCATCAGACCGTCATCGGTGAAGAGGCGCTGTTGCAGTTCGCCAAGATCGGGCAGACCCCCGACGTCATCGTCGGCTGCACGGGCGGAGGATCGAACTTCGGTGGACTCTTCTTCCCGTTCCTGCGGGAGAAGTTGGCCGGCAACATCAACCCGCGGATCGTGGCGGTCGAGCCGGCAGCCTGCCCATCGTTGACGCAGGGTGAGTACCGCTACGACTTCGGTGACACCGCGGGAATGACCCCACTGGTCAAGATGCACACCCTGGGCCACGACTTCGTCCCGGATCCCATCCACGCTGGGGGATTGCGGTACCACGGCATGGCACCGCTGATCAGCCACATGTACGAACTCGACCTCTTCGAGGCCGTCGCGATCGGGCAGGAGGAGTGCTTCGAAAGCGCGGTGCGCTTCGCCCGCACCGAGGGCATCGTGCCGGCACCCGAGCCCACCCACGCCATCGCCCAGGCCGTCCGCGAAGCCCTGGCCTGCAAGGAGAGCGGGGAGGAGAAGGTCATCCTGACGGCACTCTGCGGACACGGTCACTTCGACATGGCGGCCTACGACGCCTACTTCGACGGCCAGATCGTCGATCACGACCACCCTGCAGAGGAGATCGCAGCCGCCATGGCGCGAGTCCCGCAGATCGCCAACTGAACGGCCAAGAGCTCGACCGAGCGTTGCCAGCTGGTCGCTCTCCGTTGTATCGTCAGGCGAAGCGCCAGATCGACGAAAGCCCTGCCACGTGTCCGAACCATTCCTAGCCGAGGTCCGCATGGTGGGGTTCAACTTCCCTCCCCGGGGCTGGGCGTTCTGTGATGGCCAGATCCTGCCGATCAATCAGAACCAGTCGCTGTTCTCCCTGCTCGGGACGACCTACGGCGGCGACGGTGAAACGTCCTTCGCACTGCCGGATCTGCGCGGCCGCGTGCCCATCCACGAGGGTCAAGGACCGGGAGGGGCGTCGCGGACGCTGGGCCAGCGAGTCGGCGAGGAGACGCACACGTTGAGCGCAGCAGAGGTGCCGGCTCACACCCACACGGTGCAGGCGTCGACGGCTGACGCTGACCAGGACGAGCCGCCGTCAGGCGGGGCGCTGGCCCGACCAGCAGACGAGATCTACAGCGACGGCGCCGCCTCGACGTCGTTGGCCCCAGCTGCGGTGGCGGCCACGGGTGGCGGGCAGGCGCACGAGAACATGCAGCCCTACCTGGCACTCAACTTCTGCATCGCCCTCCAGGGGCTGTTCCCCTCACGCAACTAGATCGGCCAGCACGCGATGTCTGAACCATTCGTCGGGGAGATCCGGATGTTCGCGGGCAACTTCGCCCCGCGCGGGTGGGCCTTCTGCGACGGTCAGCTCTTGGCCGTCTCCCAGAACGATGCGCTGTTCTCGCTGCTCGGAACCATCTACGGGGGCGACGGGCGCACCACGTTCGGACTGCCGGACATGCGAGGTCGGCTGCCGATTCACGCCGGGACGGGGCCCGGCCTCTCCCCGCGTCGACTGGGTGCTCGGGCGGGTGCCGAGAGCGTGACGCTGACCGTGAACCAGATGCCGTCACACCAACACACGTGGCAGGCCAGCCAGGATGAGGCTGACGCGACAGCCCCGAACCTGAATCGGCTCGCCAGCACCCGCGAGGACACCTACGGCGACCCCGGGACGATCGGTCTCGCGTCGTCGACGGTGCTCGGCGTGGGCGGTAGTCGATCGCACCCGAACCTCATGCCGTTCCTCTGCGTGCACTTCATCATCGCCCTCGTCGGCATCTATCCAAGCCGCCAGTGAGGATGTCCCATGTCTGAGCCGTTCCTCGCCGAGATCCGCATCTTCGCCGGCAACTTCGCGCCACGCGGGTGGGCCTTCTGCGACGGCCAACTGCTGCCCATAGCCCAGAACACGGCGCTGTTCTCCCTGATCGGCACGACCTACGGCGGCGACGGCCGAACGACGACGGCACTGCCCGACCTGCAGGGTCGTGCGCCGATGCACCCCGGTCGTGGTCCCGGCTTGACCAGTCGCCGTCTCGGTGAGGCCGGAGGCACGGAGACGGTGACGTTGACCGAGGCGCAGATGCCGAACCACCAACACAGCCTGCTGGTCAGTGACGAACCAGCCCAGGCCGACGACGCCGGAGGGGCGGTGCCCGCGGTCGCCTCCCAGGACATCTGGGGCGCTGCCGCGGACCTCGCACCGATGGGGAACGACAGTCTGACCACAACGGGCGGATCGCAGGCGCACAACAACGTGCAGCCCGTGCTGGTCCTCAACTACATCATCGCCCTGCAGGGCCTGTACCCCTCGAGGTCGTGA